>CAKSEO010000013.1 GCA_934446565.1 uncultured Oscillospiraceae bacterium
TGGACTGTTTTGGAATAAGTGTTTATCCATTTGGAAAGGCACTCAATAAAACTGTGCCGTGTAAAGCTTTACGTCAGGTAATTTATAGAGACTGTGGGGGAAAACTCTTGTTTTCCCCCACACCCCTTTAGCGCCTTTTGGTCGTTTAGCTGCGCGCCAGCGCGCAGAGTAACCGCGCTCCGCGCGGAGGTTTCGCCTACGGCGACGAGGGCGCTGCCCTCGACTCGCAAGGGGGACTAGTCCCCCTTGACTCCCAGTTGGGGGTAGCAGTAAGACGAATTCTACCCGCCTAAATTATAGTTTAACCCCTCAGACCCTTCCAAAAGCAGGCGGCTGGGAAAACTATTCCCAGCCGTCGCAATTATTCAGCAGTGCTCTCTGTTGACTTACCGAGCCGCTCGACCAGTATCGAGGTCAGCACTCCGAACAGCAGGCACACAAATCCATATCCCGTCTGTAGATTGAAGCCGAATCCCGATGGCAGTATCGCATAGACTGAACCAATGACAAGCCCCATGATAGCACTATAGACCATGAGCTTGTATTTCTTTATCAGCGTTGATATCAGCTTCGCGCCAAGGATCACTCCAAGAATAACGCCCACTGCGACAGGTATGATAACGTAGAAATTCAGCGCCTTTATCTGGATAGCGTTGATAACGGTATTGTAAACGCCCAGAAGCATCATTACGAACGAGCCGCTGAGTCCCGGAATTATCATAGCTACAGCCGCAACAAACGCGCATATAAGCAGCTTGACGGTAACGAAAACGCTGAATCCCTCGACTGTTTCAGCCGCCGGAATGAGGTCGTTCGCTTCCATGTAGCCGTTCAGCACGGTCAGCCCGATAACAAGTCCCATTGCAAGAATTAACGGAAGCAGGCACAGCGGTCTGACCTTCTTTTCAGCAGTGCCCATGTGAAATATCATTGGTACGCTTCCGAGTATCAGTCCGATGAAATACATGTTCGTTTGTACGCCGTAATTCTCAAACAGATATTTAATGAGCGCCGCGAATCCGAGTATCCCGACGCCTGCACCGATACCCAGGAACAGCAGGAATACGATATTCTTGATGATAGCCTTCACTCCGGAAATAGCTTCGGTAAGCTGGTCGTACACCCCGAAAACAACGAGCATAGTTCCGCCGGACACTCCGGGGATAACGTTAGCGATACCAAATACTATTCCGCACAAGATAAGTTTGAGGTAACCCAAAATCTTATTCATAAAGTCTCCTTAGTCAAATTTGATTATCGAGCGGACCACAACATAAGCAAGCGCCGGAACAACGCCAGTCATGATCGAAATGAATGTCGCAAGAACATCTACGTTGATCAGACCAAATATCGAGTTGATACCCGGGACGAAAACAAGTACCATCGCCGTGACAGCCGGAGCAAGCACTCCGATGACTGCTGGCTTCCCGGCTGAAACGAACCCGACAAACGGATTTCCAGGAGCCAGGTTGATGAAAGTGAACAGGGAAGTGCAGAATCCGAAAGATATCAGTGCGCAGCTTCGTGCGAATTCAACGTTCGTCCCCTTGTACATGAACATATAAGAGGCGATGGAAACAGCTCCGCAGAGGGCACCGACTATTGCCGCAAGAGCGATGAAACGATAGTTGATCTGTCGCTTCGTGATAAAATCAGACGGCGGCATGAAGCCTTTCATGTCTGCGTGGTTCCTGAGGTCGGCAAGCGCTGCCGCAGGGAGCACGAACATCGTCAGCACCGCGATTATCGCGGGGTTGAGCATGAGCTGTGCGTCGCCGAACAGATTCAGCATATTCAGCAGGACAAGCGCAAGGTAACCGGATATCATGACCGCGCTCGCACGCTTGATATTGCGGTGCACCTGACGCGCGGACGCTATCATTCCCGCGATGGCGGAGAAATTATCGTCGTGCATTATGACGTCAGCCGCTTCGTAGGCGCTTCCGGTGGTGCTTTCCGAAATCGTTATGCCGATGTCGGAGCGCTCCATTGCTTCGGAGTCCTCGGCGCGGGTGCCGGTCATCGCAACGGTCTGTCCGTTTTTCTTCATCTGCTCGATGACGTATAGCTTCTGCTCCGGCGTAACGCGGGCGTAAATATCCGCGTCGAGAGGAAGCTCGGTGCCGTACTTGACGGATTCGGAAATGCTCTTTCCGGTGACTACGTTTCCGGAAAGTCCGATCATCTTTCCGGTCGCGGCAGCGGATTCTGCGTTATCCTCGGTGAACATAACGACCCTGACTCCGGCGCGCTGGCAGGTCTTGACCGCATTTGGAACGGATTCCCTTATCGGGGACGAGAACGCGATAAATCCTATGAACGTATACGCGAATCCCGCAGTTTCGTCGCAGTCGCGTTCCTCTGCGTCGGCGCAGGCGATGGCCATCACCTGCCAGCCGTGGGTGTAGTATTCCTTTTTCATTTTCTGGGCGGTATAAAGTTCCTCGCCGCGGAATTTGCACAGCGGGAGTATCTGCTCCGGCGTTCCCTTGATGCAGTAGAGCCTTGCTCCGCCGACCTCCCAGAGGGCGCCGCTCATGAATTCGTTGGTGTCGGGGATGCGCTCGATGAACTTGTTCTTTGAGTAAACATCCGTGATACGCTCGTCATAGAAAGCTGCTCTGACCATAAGAGCGCGCTCCGCGTCGTCGGTGGTGTCTGGGTCGCAGGCAAGCGCGGCGACCTTGAACAGCAGCTCCTCGCTCGGCGTGAAAATATTCTGGACTTCAAGGCGGCTTTTGGAGATAACGCCTTCCTTTTCAATGCACAGGACCGACATCGAGTTCAGCTTTTCGATGTCGGAAAGGGATTTGACTATCGCGCTTTTTCCGGACATTTCGGAAGCGCAGTTTGTGTAGTATATCCTGATTATCGTATCCAGACCGGCTGGGAGGAAGCACAGACCGAGGGTGATACCGCGCATTGCGGATTCAAATACCTCGTTTCCGTAGAGTATCCAGGCGACCATGGATATCAGGGCAAGTACGGCGGCAGTAGCCGAGCACAGCGGGAGCAGCTTCTGGATTATCCGTTCCATCGACGTGTAGTAGCAGTGCTTTGGAGCGGGCTCGCCGATTTTGTGGTAGTACTTGGTGTCAACACCGGTGGCGCTGACCTTGCATATCGCCACGCCGGTGAGGATCTTAGTGCCGCTGTAAACAAATGTAGGCTCGAGCTCCGCCTTGGAGATAGCTCCGGCGTATTTAGCCGCAGGCTTGTTGGAGCCGGTGAAAATACTTTCATCGACTGTCAGTTCGCGGCTCTCCATGATCATCGCGTCGGCAGGGACGCACTCTCCCGACTGGACCACTATCAGGTCCTCCGGGACGATTAATTCTTTTTCGATAAGCTCAAGCTTGCCATGCCGAATGACGCGGAATTTCATCACAGTGGACTCGTGGAATTCATTCAGCCTTTCGTCCGAGCGCTGACCTATCACGATGTTAGTAACGCACCAGGCGATATCGATAAGTATTATTACGGCGCCAGTGAGGATACCGCTGCTGAAGAAGCTAAGCACACCGGCTATGAACATCAGAAGCACCGAGGGGGACAGGATGACCTTTCCGGGGCTGAAACGCTCCTTGGTCTGTTCCTTTTTGGTGTATATATTGAAGCCGTAAAGTTCGGTGTTTTCCTTGATATCGCTTTCCGTGAGCCCGAAATAATCGCCCTTGAAATTAAAAAACTGCGCCATTTGCACACGTCCTTTTAAAATGATATTGTGATATAAGAATTGCTCATACCTATACACTATATATTTTCGCATATTTCAACAAAAAAATCAAGTACTTTTTCTTATCTTTTTATTAAAAAATGCTATGGAAGAATGTCGGAGCAGTCTGATATGCAGCAAACGATGTCAGATTTCTGTATTTTCAGCGTCGTCGTCTGCGGCAATCTCCTCTATAATGGCACGTATCTCGTCCCGACCCTCTCCGGTCTGGGCTGAGAACTCGATTATCGTGATATCCTCGGCGCAGGGAAGCTCGGTCAGCAGGGAAGCGCGGCGTTCCTCGCGCTGTTTCTTCGTGAGCTTGTCAGCCTTTGTCAGGATGACCACGAAAGGTATCTCGCTGTCGATGAGGAAGTTCACCATCATCACGTCGTCGGCGGTCGGCGGATGCCGGAAGTCTATCAGCTGGAACACCAGGGCAAGGTCGCGGTCGTCGTGGAGGTAGCCCTCGATGAGCCCCGCCCAGCGCTCCTTATCGGACTTGGCTACCTTTGCGTAGCCGTAGCCGGGGAGATCGACAAAGTAGAGGTTCTCCAGGCTGTAGAAATTTATCGTCGCAGTCTTGCCCGGGACTGCGCTGACCCTTGCCAGGGATTTCCGGTTGAATATCTTGTTTATCAGCGAGGATTTTCCGACGTTGGAGCGTCCGGAAAACGCTATCTCGGTGCGTTCGGATTTAGGAATCTGCTTGAAACTTCCGTAGGAGGTGTAGAATTGTGCGTTATTGTAGTTCATATGTAACCTTGTCACCTTTTCAATTTTAAAATAAGCCGCCGGAAGCTAACTACCTCCGGCGGCAGTATTATTTTAGCATCAGTTAGCAGTAAGCGCTGGGAGCTTCTTCTCCGCCTTTGCGGAGGTGCGGCGCTTCAGAGAGCCCTTGGGAGCCTTGTCCTTGGGGTTGCAGTTCGGGATGACCAGCGCGGTCTCCAGCACTGTGGAGATGTCCTCGGCAATGACGAACTTCAGGCTGTTCTTCACTACGTCGTCAAGCTCGGCGATGTCCGGCTCGTTCTCCTTGGGGATGCAGACTGTCTTTACGCCTGCGCGGTAAGCCGCCATGGTCTTTTCTTTCAGACCGCCTATCGCCAATACCTTTCCGCGGAGGGTGATCTCGCCGGTCATTGCGACGTCCCTGCGCACCGGAGTGCCGGAGAGCGCGGAAACCAGCGCGGTAGTCAGCGTTACGCCGGCGGAGGGTCCGTCCTTTGGAACGGCGCCCTCGGGAGCGTGGACGTGGATATCCTTGGTTTTCCAGAAATCCGGGTCGATGTTGTATTTCTTCGCGAGGGAGCGGGTCAGGCTGACCGCTATCTTAGCGGATTCCTTCATCACGTCGCCCAGGCTGCCTGTGAATTCGGTCTTGCCGGTGCCGTCCAGTACGAGCACCTCAAGCGGCATCATTACGCCGCCTACGGAGGTCCACGCCAGACCGTTCACCAGACCGACCTCGTCATGAGCCTCGAGGTGCTCGGGGAGGTACTTCTTGACGCCGAGGAAATCCGTGATGTTAGCGTCGGTGACGCTGACTTTCTTCTCGCCGGAAACCAGCTTCTTTGCCGCCTTGCGGCAGATGTCCGCGATGGAGCGCTCCAGCTTGCGGACGCCGGCTTCGCGAGTGTAGAAGTCGATTATTGAGTACAGCGCCTTGTCGTTTATCCTGAGGGAAGCGGGCTTTTCGCCGTGCTTCTTGAGCTGCTTCGGGAGCAGGTGCTTCTTTGCGATGTTGAACTTTTCCTCGCGGGTGTAGCTGGAAAGCTCGATTATTTCCATTCTGTCCAGCAGCGGCGCCGGGATAGTATCCAGGCTGTTCGCGGTGGTGATGAACAGCACGTCGCTGAGGTCGAGCGGGATCTCCAGGAAGTGGTCGGTGAACGTGGTGTTCTGCTCGCTGTCAAGTACTTCCAGCATAGCGGAGGCGGGGTCGCCCTTGTAGTCGCTGCCCATCTTGTCTATCTCGTCGAGCAGCATTACGGGGTTCATGCTCTTTGCCTGCTTGAGCGCGGCGGCGATCCTGCCGGGCATTGCGCCGATGTAGGTCTTTCTGTGACCGCGTATCTCAGCCTCGTCGTGTACGCCGCCGAGGGAGATGCGGACATAGTTCCTGCCGAGCGCCTCCGCGATGGAGCGTCCGATGGAGGTCTTGCCGACTCCGGGAGGGCCGTAAAGGCAGATTATCTGTCCCTTTACGTCCGGGGCGAGGGCGCGCACGGAGATTATCTCAGTGATACGCTCCTTGACCTTTTTCAGACCGTAGTGATCCTTGTCAAGCTGCTTCTGAACCTTGTCGATGTCGAGTTTGTCCTTGGTGTAGACGTTCCAGGGGAGCTCCAGCACGGTGTCGAGGTAGCCCCGGATAACGCCTGCTTCCTGGGAGGAATAGGACATCTTCACGAGCTTCTGCGCTTCGCCGATGAGCTTTTCGGTTATCTCATCGGAGAGATTCAGCGCCTTTATCCGCTCTATGTAGTTATCGGCTTCCTCCTGGGGATTGTCGCCCTCGCCGAGCTGCTTGTAGATGGCGCGGAGCTGCTCGCGGAGGTAATACTCGCGCTGGTTCTTATCGACCTGCTCCTTGACCTGCTCCTGAATGTCGATTTCAGTTTCGATTATCTCGATCTCGCTTTCCAGCATGGAGATGAGCATTTTCACGCGGCGGAGCAGTCCGTTTGCTTCAAGCAGAGTCTGCTTGTCCTCGACCTTGAGGACGACATTGAAAACTACCTTTTCGAACAGCTCGGAGCAGTTTTCCTCGCTCATTATGCCCTCGAAAAGCTCCCGGGGCATTCTGGGGGATATCTGCGCATACTCCGCGAAGGTGTTCTTCAGAGCGCGGACGGCGGCTGCGGCGGTGCTGTCGGAAAGCTCGGCTCCTCGCATGGGGAGCTCCTTTACCTCGAACTGGAGGTAGTCCTTTCCGGGCACGCTCTTAACGCGCTTCGCGCGGGTAAGACCCTCGACAAGCACTCTTGTGGAGCCGTCCGGCGTTGTGAGAAGCTGGCGCACCTCTGCGATGACGCCTACCCCGTAGATGTCTGAAAGTTCCGGCTCGGTCAGCGCTGCGTCCTTCTGGGCTACGAGGAATATCCTTCCGCTGCCCTCTGCCGCCGCCTTGACGGCGTTGACGGAGCGCTCTCTGCCCACGTCGAAGTGGAGCACCATTGCCGGGAATACAACAAGCCCCCTGAGGGAGATAGCAGGGATCAGCTCGTTGGCTGTTTTAGTTGTGTTGCTCATATATTATGTCCCCTTTCTCTTGTTCTGGTTTATCGTATGAACACTATTATATAACATTTCTCACAAAAATGCAAGCCCTTATTTGTGGAATAAGAATCCCACATTATTATCTAAGCAGAAAAAACTGTACCGTCAACCCGGATATCAGTGGCGGAAAATAAGGCTGAAAATACCGTAAAGCACCGGCTGATGGAGCACATATATCCAGATGGTGTACCTGCCGACGGTCGCGAGCCACCTGATGTGGGTGGGGTAGCAGAACTTCGGGAGCCTGCCCGCCTTGGCGATAATCCCGAAGTAGCTCCCCGCGAGGAACAGGAAGAACCACGGCAGCATAGGAAAGTAGTCCGAGGAGCTGAACGACGCGTTGTGAAGCCCCAGCGGGAACAGCACGCCGACGTTGTACGCCTCCATCGGGAGCTTTATCGCGAACAGATTCGGGATACCGATGTAGCCGGGGGAGATCACTCCGCCCGCGTAGGAAAGCTGGACGTTCATCGTGAGTATGTAAAGCAGCACGCACACCAGGATACCTACCCAGGAGGGCAGCAGGTCGAACAGCTTCTGCCCGAGCCCGAACAGCATCATGCTGATACCGAGGAAGTGCAGTATACCGAACATGATGGTGCCGCTGGTGAAGAACGGCATTACGAACGTCATTATCATGCCGATGAAGAAACACTGCGCGCCGCGCTTGATGTTGTTGGAGGAGTAACGGCAGACGGTGCCGGAAATAAATATGAACAGCCCGGCGAAAATATCCCGGATAACATCGAACCAGCCGTCGAAGAATATCGGAATATCCAGACCGAACAGGTATTTCAGGTCGTACATCGCGTGATAGACGACCATGCAGATTATGGCAAATCCACGGAGCTCGTCAAGGATACCGACCCTCGACGCACCGGAGCTTTTCTTTGTATTATCCATTTCTGTGTATCTCCGTTCAGATTATTTGTACAACATATATAACATTGTATCACATTTCAAGAAAAATTACAAGAAGAACTTGAACAGTTTTGTATTTTGTGATACAATAATAGATGAATTTCTGATGAAAATCGGCAGAATGTGAGGAAAACCGATGCAATATATCAATATAGGCGGCGTGAAGATAGAAAAGACCGCCGCGCTCGCTCCGATGGCGAGCGTTGCCGACAGGGCGTACCGTATCATGGCAAAGGAGTACGGCGCGTGCTACGTCGTCGGCGAGATGGCAAGCTGCAAGGGCTTGTGCTACAACGACAGAAAGACCGCCGAGCTGCTTTCGGTGACGCCGGGGGAGCGTCCGATGGCGGTGCAGCTTTTCGGGAACGAGCCGGAGTTCGTTCGCGGCGCGGTGGAGATAGCCGAGCGATTCCAGCCGGATATAATCGATATCAATTCCGGCTGCCCGATGCCGAAGATAGTTTCCGGCGGCGCGGGGAGCGCCCTGATGAAAACTCCGGAGCTTTTCGGCGAGGTAGTGAGGGCTGCGGCGGAAGCCGCACACGTCCCGGTGACGGTGAAGATTCGCGCCGGTTGGGACGAAAACAGCATAAACGCCGTGGAGATCGCGAAGATCGCGGAGCAGAGCGGCGCGGCAGCAGTGGCGGTCCACGGGCGCACGAAATCCCAGCTCTACGCCGGTAAGGCTGACTGGGACATTATCCGCGCCGTCAAGCAGGCAGTGAGCATTCCGGTGATAGGCAACGGCGACGTTTCCACGCCGGAGCTCTGTAAGGAGATGTACGACTACACCGGCTGCGACCTCGTTATGGTCGGCAGGGGAAGCTACGGCAGACCCTGGCTGTTCCGGCAGATACGCGAGTACCTGGAGAGCGGCAGCTATTCCCCCGACCCGACAGCGGAAGAAAAACTAGACATAATGCGCCGCCACATCCGGCTCATCGTCGAGGACAAGGGCGAGCGCGTCGGCATGAAAGAAGCACGCCGTCCCGCGTCCTGGTACCTCAAGGGAATGAGAGGCGCGGCGAAGTTCCGCGACAAATGCAGCGAGCTTACAACGCTTGACGAACTCGAGCGTCTTATAGACATTATAAAAGAACATCAAGGAGAATACGAAAATGAAGATCTGTGAAGAAAAAATACCGCCCCTGATGGTATTTCAGGAGCTGTTCAATGAGAACGTGCTGTTCGCGCGCGGGATAAACTGGCTCTACCCCGACAAGACCGAGGAGCAGCGCCTGATGGGTTTCGCGAACATCAGCTCCGAGCTGCTGATGACCGGAAAGTCCCTCGGCGAGTACCTTACCGACGCGGTCATGTATTCCAAGTCCCCGCTTTTCGCGGCGATAGTAAAGGAGCCTACCGAGGCGCGCAAAAAGGCTCTCGCCTACGACCTCTCGCTCATCAAGAAGATAGTAAAGGAATACACCGCCTCCGCAGTTAAGCAGGCGCTCGCTTCCATTGATGGAGCTACAGCGGATTACGCTGCGCTCCCGGAGTACGAGAGCGGCAAATTCACTCTCACAGCCGACCGCCTGATAAAGAACGCGCAGAAAAACGGCACAGGCGACTTCGCGAAATACAAGGCGTTCACGTTCCGCGCCGGGAAGCTCATCCCGGTGGAGCATATCGACCCCATCCGCCTCACCGACCTCAAAAATTACGAACTACAGCGCAACCAGGTCGTGGAGAATACCATCGCATTCCTGAACGGGCTTCCCGCGCAGAATGCGCTGCTTTACGGTGACCGCGGCTGCGGCAAGTCCTCTACCATCAAGGCTATCCTCAACGAGTACGACGGGCTGCGCATGATAGAGCTTCCCAAGGCTGAGATAGCCGGGCTCGGCGACCTGTACGCGATCCTAAAGGATATCCCGATGCACTTCATCGTCACCATCGACGACCTGACGTTCACTCAGGACGACGAGCGCTTCGGAATACTCAAGGCGACCCTGGACGGCAGCCTTTCCGCGCGTCCTGACAACATACTTATCTACGCCACCACAAACCGCCGTAAGCTCATCAAGGAGACCTACAACGACCGCTCCGCGACCGACGTCAACAAGAGCGACGCAGTGGACGAGAGCATGTCCCTCGCGGACCGTTTCGGGCTGTTCATCACGTTCACACAGCCGAACCGCGAGGTCTACTTCGACATCGTAAGACAGCTTGCAGACGACATGGAAATAGAGATCGACGACGATGACCTGACCCAGGCTGCGGAGCGCTTCGCGCTCAAGCGCGGCGGACGTTCCCCGCGTATCGCAAGGCAGTTCGTGGACTGGCTCAACGCGCGTATCGAGCTCGGATTGGACTACTGATGAAACGAAAATTAACAGCGCTGCTTTCCCTCGCTATTGCCGCCGTATCGCTGACCGGCTGCGGCGGGGAGAGCTCCTCCGTCCCGACTGAAATAGTTATCTCCGGGACGACCTCGGAAGCGGAAAGCGCAGCTTTCCCGGTAAAACTCAGCGATGGAACGATGATAGACCATTCTCCCGCGTCTGTTGCGAGCCTTTCTCCGGCGGCTACTGAGATAATAGCGGAGCTTGGATATTCCGACAAGCTGGCTGCGGTCTGCCGTTACTGCGACTATCCCGAGGGGCTGACCGCCGACGTCGCGGGAAGCAGCGAGAATCCCGACATCGACAGGCTGACGGAGCTGCACCCGGATGTGCTGTTCACAACATCGCCGCTGGCTGAGCGCGAGGAGTACGCCCTCCAGACCGCCGGGATAACTGTTGTGGAGCTATCCGCGCCCAAAACCGTGGAAGATTACGGGAATATGTACGCCACAGTGGCGGCGGTTTTCGCCGGAGAGGAAGCAGGAAAAGCTGCTGCCGAAAATGCGGTCAGCGCGCTGAAAGCCGCTGCTTCCGCCGTTGACCTCGGTAAATTCGTATACCTGACCCCGAAAATGACAGCCGCAGGCTCCGATACATTCGAGAGCGCAGTATTGTCCCTGTGCGGAGAAAACCTGTGCACAGGCAGCGGATACTGCGAGAGCGCCGACGATATCGCCGGCACTCCCGAATATATCATCGCAGCAGACAGTCTGACAGAATCGGACATCGCAGGCAGCGAGATCTTCAGCGGACTGATTTCCGGGGAAACAAAGATAGTTTTCGTCCCGGCGCAGCGCTTTGAACGACCCTCCGGCAGGCTCGCGGAGATATTCTCCTACATCGGCGAGATGGAGTAACCGCTGTCTTTCCAGAAATCTATAACATCACCCAGAATAGCTGAATTAGTTTCGGAAACGGCGTGGAGCAGATAAACCGCGCCGTTATGCGTTTTCCCGGTTATTTTCCTGAAAGCCGCTTCCTTGTCCGGCTGGTTGTTGACGTCCCAGTCGGGGTAGGCGAAGCTCCACAGCACCGTGGTGTAACCCAGGTCCTTGGCGCAGGCGAGTACCCGCTCGGAAAATTCCCCCATGGGCGGGCGCATGACGTACATTTCGTAGCCGAATTCCTTTTGGACGTATTCGTGGAGCAGCGACAGCTCGGAGTACAGCTCGTCCGGCGAGCACTCCGGCAGCGACGGATGACTCCAGGTGTGGTTCCCGACGGTGTGTCCCTCGGCTATCATTCGCCGGACGAGCTCCGGGTTGCGCTTGCAGTAGTCGTAGGTCACGAAGAACACCGCCCGGACGTTCTTCTCTTTCAGCGTGTCAAGTATCCCGGCGGTGCAGCCGTTCTCGTATCCCTCGTCGAACGTCAGCCACAGCCGTTTTTCCTCGCTTCCGCCGATGAAAAGCCCGCCCATATCGCCGTACTGCTTCTGCGCGCGCACTGCGCCTATCGGGCGGTTGTTGCTGTCTACCTCCACGCCCATTCCGTATGCGACCTTTGTATTGTTGATGTTCTCATACCCCGCGTATTCCGACAGCGGCGGAGCCGCCGCCACAGCTGCCGCGAGCACTATCGAGTAAAATCTATCCATTTTGTATCACCTTTCCCACCTTATTTCGTGTTTCAGCTCCCGCCCGGAGAAGAAGTCCCGGAGGCTTTCCAGCGTGGTTTCCGCGATGTTCTGCAGCGCCTCGTTGGTAAGGAACGCCTGGTGCGATGTTATCAGCACGTTCGGGCGGGAAACCAGCAGCGACAGCGTTTCGTCCGTGACGATGCGGTCGGAGTTGTCCTCGAAGAACAGCCCGGTTTCCTCCTCGTAGACGTCCAGAGCCGCGCCGCCTATCCGCTTTTCGTTGAGGGCGCACAGCAGCGCTTCGCTGTCGATGAGCTTCCCTCGGGAGGTGTTGACGATGAGTGTTTCCGGCTTCATCAGGGACAGTGCGTGCTCGTTTATAATGTAGCGCGTGTCCTCGGTCAGCGGGCAGTGCAGCGATATTATATCCGAGCGACGGAACAGCTCCTCCCGGGAAACGTAGTCTATCCCGCTTTCAGCAGCGGGGTAGGGGTCGTTTGCGATGACGTTCATCCCGAATCCGCGGCAGATGTCGATGAACGTCCGCCCTATCTTGCCCGTGCCTACGACCCCGGCGGTCTTTCCGTGGAGGTCGAATCCGATGAGCCCGTTCAGGCTGAAATTGAAGTCCCGGGTGCGGATATACGCCTTGTGGAGCTTCCGGTTGAGCATGAGAATCATTCCCATCGCGTGCTCCGCTACGGCGTAGGGAGAGTACGCCGGTACGGTCACAACGCGGAGTTTCCCGGCTGCTTCGCTCAGCGCCACGTTGTTGTAACCAGCGCACCTCATCGCGACAAGTTCCACACCGATGTCCGCGAGGGCGCGCACGGTTTTCGCGCCGATATCGTCGTTTACGAACGCGCAGACGGCGCGGCAGCCCTCCGCAAGCTTGACTGATTCCGGGCGCAGGCGGCTCTCAAAGTAGGTCAGTTCAAAATCCCTGTTCAGTTTGTTGAACCAGATACGGTCGTAGGGTTTCGTGTCGAAAAAAGCTATACGTTCCATTTTTTATCTCCTTGCGGGTTATTTCTGCGAATATTGTTGCCGCAGCGGAGCAAAATATGCTATTTAAGAATTTTGTAAGATTTATGTCGATTCTTTTGTAAGAAATTCATGTTATCATTAAGTTGTCAAGAAAAGGAGGCGGTCTGTTGGACAGGTTGAATAGGTCGGAAAAACAGCGCGTGCTTGTGGTGGACGACGACCGGGAGATAGTCGCGGCGATAGTCCGGCTGCTGGAGCGGGAGGGCATAGAAGCCGTCCCCGCATACAACGGCAGGGAGGCGGTGCAGCGGCTTTCCAACGAGGAGATACACCTTATAATCATCGACATCATGATGCCGGAGATGGACGGTATCTCTGCGACGATAAAGATACGCACCGAGCGGAACATTCCGGTGATAATGCTGTCGGCGAAAACCGAGGAAAGCGACAAGATACTGGGATTGTCGGTCGGCGCGGACGATTACGTCACGAAGCCGTTTTCGCCTGCGGAGCTCATCGCAAGGGTGAAGTCGCAGCTGCGGCGCTACATGACGCTGGGCGATTACGCTAACCGCTCCGGCGGAAGCGACATCGCGCTGGGAGGTTTGCAGCTCCACCGGGAGCAGCGCATGCTGGAGGTGGACGGCGAGCCGGTGAAGCTCACTCCGAAGGAATACCGCATCGTGGAGTTGCTGATGTCGAATCCCGGCAGGGTGTTTTCCGCAGAGGAAATTTACGAGAGAGTATGGAACGAAACGGCATATTCGGTCGAGAATACGATAATGGTGCATATCCGCAGGATACGCGAGAAGATCGAGATAAATCCGAACGAGCCGAGATATTTAAAGGTGGTGTGGGGAATTGGATACAAAATGGAGAAAATTCAGCCGCAGCGGGGGATTTAAGGCGCTGCTGGTTATTATCGTGCTGGGCTGCGCAGCGGCGATAGGCGCGATAACCGGGTACATTCCGGAGAGCAATTACTACAATCGCAATCTGGCGGTGGACGTACTTACCTGCGGCAGATTTGAGGAGTCGCAGACGTATTCCCAGGAAATCAATAATATGGTGTACGAAGCCATAGACGCGTACGATAATTATAAAAGGAACGGAACCAAGCCGGACCTGGATTTCTACTATAAAATAAAGGCGCGGACCAGGACTTTTGAATCAAAGACGAATGCAGACAGCGCCTGGTTGTCGTTTTACATCGACAGCGATGGCAGATTACGGTCCGAAAGCAGCGTGTTGCCGTCCAGCTTTGAGTACAAATATTTCGATGTCCCGGAGGATGTCAGCATAAAGGTGGGCATTACCAACCTGAGGTACGAATACCTGCGCACCAACTGGTACATAACCCAGCGCAACATGAGGATAATCTTCATTTCCGACGGCGCGCTGCTTGTGCTGGGAATTTTCGCGCTTGCAGTGCTGATAAGGGTCGCAGGCGAAAAGGCGGACGGCACGGTGACGTTCCCGAAGTTCTTCCGGCTGTGGTTCGAGCCGGCTGTCGCGATATTATGCGTGTACACCGCTTTGATCACGGCGATGGGCAGGACCAGCCCGCGCAACATGATATATTCGTCCTACTACTCGTCGGAGCTTGGCTTCGCGAACACCGTTAACAGCTACCTTTCGCTTGCGCTGTACGGCATGTGCACGATGGGATTCGGCGCGCTGCTGACTTACCTTGCCGTATCAGTTGCGATAAGAGCGAAGAACAAAAAGGCAGCGGAGGGTTTCCTTATCTACTGGATATTCCACTATCTCTGGATATGTCTGAAATATATCGGAAGGTCGCTGAAGTCGGTCGGGAGATTGTTCCGTGAATTCTGCACCGGAGAGATGTACAAGTCCGACCGCGCCGCGAAGAAATTCCTGTTCATGGATGTAACGTTCATCGGGATAAGTCTTGTGCTGTTTGCGCTGGCTCTGGTGGCTAAAGCGTGCGAAGTGGGCGGTTTCGTTGCCGTTGCGGTCGTGCTGTGGGTGATAGTGCTGGGACTTTTCCTCTACGGGCGCTACCTTGTGACCCGCGACGAAGCAAAGCTTGAGCAGCAGATACGCGAGATAAGCCGCGGGAACTATTCCTACGACCCGCAGTTAAGCAAGAATTCGCCGTACACCGCAAGCTGCGAGGCGCTAAGCAAAGTCGCCGACGGCTACCGCCGCGGAATCGAGGAAAGCGTCAAGGCGGAGCGCACCAAGATAGAGCTCATCACGAACGTTTCCCACGACCTGAAAACCCCGCTGACCTCGATAATCAGCTACATCGACCTGCTCTCGAGGGAGCAGCTCACTCCGCAGGCGGCTGAGTACGTCGGCATACTCCAGCAGAAATCGGAGCGGCTCAAGCACATCGTATCTGACGTGTTCGAGCTTGCAAAGACCACAAGCGGCGAGATAACCGTAGAGCAGGAGCGCCTTGATTTAACGCGGCTCTCCAACCAGACCCTCGCCGAGATGGAGGACAAAATAACCGCCGCAGGGCTTACCGTAAAGACAGACATCTGCGAGCCTCCGGTGGAAATAATCAGCGACGGCAAGCGGCTGTACCGCGTTATCCAGAACCTGATGGACAACGCGCTGAAATACTCCCTGAAGGGCACGCGTATCTACTACACGCTGAAAAAGAACAACGCAGCCGCCGAGATAACTATAAAGAACATAGCCTCCTACGAGATGGATTTCACCAAGGAGGAGATACTCGAACGATTCTCCCGGGGCGACAAGGCGCGCTCCACGGAGGGCAGCGGGCTGGGGCTTTCAATCGCGCAGGGATTCACGATAGCCTGCGGCGGCGCGTTCGATATCGACATCGACGGCGACATGTTCAAGGTGCGCATGACGTTCCCGATCGCTCCAGCTGAGCTGAAAGAAGAAAAGCCTGTGGTGACGGCTGATGCGTAATTTGTTGTCGGAGCGGCGCGGGCTGGCTATATTCAGCGAAAAGGCGATGATGCTCGCTGCGGCGCTCATCTCGCTGCTGCTCCAGATCATTTCGTTCATGACTACATGGCAGGGCGCGGAGGCGTATTTCTCCTCCGCGTTTCCTCTTGCTCCGCTGCTTTTCGCGGTGGCGGTGCAGTCTGTCGTGTATTTCACGTCCAATTCCATACGCGGAAAGCCCGGCGCGGGGAAGCTCATCGCGCTGATACTGGCGCTGCTTTGCTCGAATTATTTTTCGTTCGTAGGTATTTACAGCGCTGTGAACCCTCCGACGGTGTATCTTGACCGCACCTACAACGCGTACTGCGCGGAGCTGTCCGCAAAGGCTGACGAACTGGATTCCGCGAGAAAAGCGAAAAGCACCGGCGACATCGACCGCGCGGTCAACGGCGTTATCAGCCGCTATTCCGAGCTGACTTCGCAGAAAGCTGCGCTGGATAAGCTCGCGGAGCAGCTTTCGGCAGTTGACGGCGGCGCGGTCTCCTCTGGAATGACCCCGCCGTCCCGCTGGAATTACGCGACCTACGAGGACTACGCGGCGGCGTATCAGGCATACATCGCGGGGATATCCCAGGGCGCTGCGTCTGCGGAAAACACCGGAGTGCAGGCTCTGCTGGAGCGCTACGGCTTCGCAAGCGAATCCGACCTTGCGGAAAGCGCTGCGGAGCTTACCGCGGAAATGTCGCTCATCGAGGGAGTCGTGGGGGCTTCCGGCAGCGGATTCTACCAGTCTGCGGAGCAGCTCCGCGCCAGAATGCTCGCCGGGGACAGGACGTCAGCGGAGCGTGTATTTTCGCTTTACGAAAATATGTCCGGCGAGCGGCTGGAATACGCCGCTGATATTCCGGCTGTGGAATTGCACTTGCCGGAGTACGCAGCGCTCTCAGCCGGGAAAGCGCCTGCAGCGGTGCGCGAGCAGATACTGGGGGCGCTGTCCAACGCCTGCGATACGCTGAACGAGGCTGGCGGAAGCGCGAATGCGGACGACTACCCGGTGGAGAACGTGTACACGCTCCCGCTGCGGGCGGTGTTCGTGAATTTCAGCACGGACGCGGCGGTTTCAATGGCGCTGGCGCTGCTGACGGATTACCTGTCGCTTGCGGCGGCGGTGAGCTACGTCCGGAAGCGGAGCATTCTGACGGCGCGGAACACTGTCCAGGCAGCGGCGTCGGACGAGTATTTCTTTGAGCAGAACATTGCGGGAGCGCTCCGTCTGGGGCAGTTTACCGATGGAGGAGGGCTGCGCGAGGCAGATGACGAGCAGCTCCGGGAGCGCCTTGCGGACTACGTCAGCAGGTTCACTGCGGCGGATTTCGCGGCGGAGCAGGGCTGCACGCTGCTAGCCCGCCGGGAGGACGTCCGGGAGCACGAGCTGCTGACGGCGTTCCTGTGCCAGTGCGGTTACGCAAAGCTGCTGACCGCCGAGGAAGTCGCAACGCTGGGCGGCAGCGCGGATTCGGACTGCGTGCTGCTCCGGACGAAGTTCCTGATGTGGGTCAGTGAAAAAACAGCGGGAAAGGCGGTGTGACGTTTGGAAATTGCTATTTTCCTTGCGGCTGGATTTGCTGCCGAGATAGTGCTGACGCTGGTCAGACCGCTGCGGGGCACGCTCCGGGGGCTTGTCTGCTGGAGTGTTGCCGCGGTGGTGCTGGCGATGTGCTGCGTTGTTTATTTTGCGGGAGCGTCCGATATCAGGTTTGACCTGATGAGCGCGGCGCGGTGTGTTGGCGGCGTAGGCGCGGTGATACTGATATCTGCGATGATAGAGCTGTTCTCGCCGTCCCGCAGGAGCCGCAGGTCAGTGCGTGACGCAGGTCGTCAGGAGATATCGGCGCGTTCCGAGGATTCGCTGAATATCGTGCTTGCGGTGGCTGCCGGGATACTCTGTGCGGCGGCATTGGCGCTGTTCCTCTGCGGTGAGCGGGATACGGCTGTGATATTGCTGGCGATACCAACGGCAGCGGCATTGCGGCAGACATTCTGGTTCATGCGGGAGAACGGAGCGGAGCAGCCGGAGGGCGAGCGTGAAAAGCTTGCGAAACGTATCTCGTGTGGAAAGTACAGGCTGTGAAGCGTGAAGTTTCGCGATGATTGTTTGATAGCAGCAACACCCGACCGGGAAAGTCAGGAGGGGATACCCCTGACTACCGGTCGGGTGTTTGAATATATCAGGTACTCGACAGTCCTTTTATAGCAGCTTCTTGAGATACGCCCCGGTGTAGCTTACCGGGTTTGCTGCGACTTCCTCGGGAGTTCCCGTCGCGATGACGGTACCACCGCCGCTGCCGCCCTCGGGTCCCATGTCGATGAGGTAGTCTGCGGTCTTGATAACGTCGAGGTTATGCTCGATAACCAGCACGGAATTGCCGCCGTCGGTCAGTTTCTGGAGTATCTCAATTAGCTTGCGGACGTCTGCGGTGTGAAGTCCGGTGGTCGGCTCATCGAGAATATAGATCGTCTTTCCGGTGGAGCGCTTTGCAAGCTCCGTTGCGAGCTTTATACGCTGAGCTTCGCCGCCGGAGAGCGTCGTGCTGCTCTGCCCGATTTTGATGTAGCCCAGCCCGACTTCCTCAAGCGTTTTGAGCTTGTTGTATATCTTCGGGATGTTAGCGAAGAACTCCACACCCTCGGAGACGGTCATGTCAAGCACTTCGAAGATGTTCTTCCCCTTGTAGCGGACTTCCAGCGTTTCCCGGTTATAGCGGTGTCCCTTGCAGACTTCGCATGGCACGAACACATCCGGCAGGAAGTGCATCTCTATCTTGATGATTCCGTCGCCCTCGCACGCTTCGCAGCGGCCACCCTTGATGTTGAACGAGAATCTTCCCGGTCCGTAGCCCTTTGCCTTGGCTTCGTTCGTCTGTGCGAACAGCTCGCGGATGTCGTTGAAAACTCCGGTGTAGGTCGCGGGGTTGCTGCGGGGAGTACGTCCGATGGGGGACTGATCTATCATTATCACCTTGTCGAGGTACTCCGAGCCGGTCATATCGGTGAATTTGCCGGGACGTGTACGCGCGCGGTTCAGCTTTGCGACCAGGTGCTTGTAAATTATCTCGTTGACGAGGGAGCTCTTGCCGCTTCCGGAAACTCCGGTCACGCAGGTGAATATCCCGAGGGGTACGTCTACGTTGATATTTCGCAGGTTGTTTTCAGCAGCGCCGATAACGTGCAGCCATTTATCAGACGGCTTGCGGCGCTTTTCCGGAACTGGTATCTTCATCTTCCCGGAAAGATACTGCCCGGTGATGGAATCCTTGCATTTCAGCAGTCCGCTGACTTCGCCGCTGTATATGACGTTGCCGCCGTGTACTCCCGCGCCGGGACCGATATCGACTATCCAGTCGGCGGCGCGCATTGTGTCCTCGTCATGCTCGACCACTATCAGCGTGTTTCCGAGGTCGCGCAGGCGGCGCAGCGTTGCGATGAGCTTGTCGTTATCACGCTGGTGGAGCCCGATGGACGGCTCGTCAAGAATGTACAGCACGCCTGTCAGGGAGCTTCCTATCTGGGTCGCAAGGCGTATACGCTGGCTTTCTCCGCCGGAGAGCGTGCCCGCCGACCGTGCGAGCGTGAGGTACTCCAGACCCACGCTTTGCAGGAATCCCAGGCGGGATCTTATCTCCTTGAGGATCTGCTTTGCTATCATCGCTTCGCGCTGGGTCAGCTCCAGACCGTTCACGAAATCCAGCGCTTCGGTGACGCTCATGCGGCAGAATTCCATGATGTTTTTGCCGCCGACAGTTACCGACAGAGCCGCTTTGTTAAGGCGTTCGCCGTGGCATTCCGGGCATTCCACCTCGCTCATAAATTCCTCGATGGTGTCGCGGGAATACTGGCTGTTGGTTTCGGCGTAGCGCCGCTCGAGGTTGGTCGCGATGCCCTCGAAATCGGTGTAGAACTGACCGCCGCCCTGCTGTTTCGGACGCTTGATGAGAATTTTCTCGCCGCGGGTGCCGTACATTATTTCATCAATTGCCTTGTCGGGTATCTCGGAAACCGGCTGGTCAACGGAGAATCCGTGTTTTTCGGCGAGCGCGTCGATGTACATTGCGGCGATGGTCCCCTCGGCGTAGTTCCAGCCGGAAGCCTTGATAGCGCCGCCGCGTATGGAAAGTCCGGCGTTAGGCATGATGAGGTCAGGGTCAACCCGCAGGGAGCTTCCTATTCCGGTACATTTCGGGCATGCCCCGTAGGGATTGTTGAACGAGAACATTCTCGGGGAGAGGTCCTCGATGGAAACGCCGTGCTCCGGGCAGGCGTAGCTCTGCGAGAAGTGCAGTTCCTCGCCGTCGATAACGTCGATGTAGACCAGTCCTCCGGTGAGATTTCCGGCGGTCTCTATGCTTTCGGTAAGGCGGGATTTGATCCCGTCCTTCATTACAAGTCGGTCTACTACTATTTCAATGGAGTGCTTCTTGTTCTTCTCAAGGGTTATTTTCTCGTTGAGGTCATAGGCTATCCCATCGACGCGCACGCGGGAGAATCCCGATTTCCTTGCGGCTTCGAACTCCTTTTGGTGCTCGCCCTTACGTCCGCGCACCACCGGAGCAAGAACCTGGAACTTGGTGCGCTCCGGCAGCTCCAGTACCTTGTCGACTATCTCGTCAACGGTCTGCTGCTTTATCTCACGGCCGCAGACGGGGCAGTGCGGGACGCCGATACGCGCGTACATCAGGCGGAGGTAGTCGTAAATTTCGGTGACTGTGCCGACCGTTGAACGCGGGTTCTTGGAGGTGGTTTTCTGGTCGATGGAGATGGCGGGGGAAAGCCCCTCGATGCTGTCGACATCGGGCTTTTCCATCTGCCCGAGGAACATCCTCGCGTAGGATGAAAGGCTCTCCATGTAGCGCCGCTGACCGTCCGCGAATATCGTATCGAATGCCAGCGAGCTTTTTCCGCTTCCGGAAAGTCCGGTCATGACGACCAGGGAATCCCTCGGGATAGTGAGGTCTATATTTTTCAGGTTGTGCTCCCGGGCGCCCCTGATTATTATTTTATCGTTCTTTGCCACTTTCTTTTGTTCCTTTCAAGAATCAGTACGGCAGGTAGGAACTGTCGTCTCCGAGAGCTTCGAAATGCCTGCGGTATCTCTTTGGTATCCTGATATCAGAATAATATCCGATATCTGCCAGAACCTTTGATATAGCTGTTATACCATCATTGTAAAATGCTGTTATGCGCCGTTTCTTGTCGGCTATTCCCTTATAATCCGGAGGGCATACGAATGTCCAGTCAGCGGTGTTTTCGTCAACCACTACCCGGAAATACTTGTCAATATCAGTCTGCTTTATCCCGAAATGGGCAAGAAGGATATGGTGTTCAAAGCTGTCGTCCATATGGGATATCAGTACAGTTTCTCCGTCAAATGAAATTGCTATCAGAAGGGGTTCCTTTTTTGCCAGGTACGAATTAAGCGTAGCTTCGTCCGGGTACTTGAGATACTTCATGATTTGTCCTTTCTTTATTGCAGTTCCTTTATCTTATCGCGCAGGAATGCCGCATGCTCGAAGTCCAGCATTTTCGCTGCTTTCTTCATCTCGGCGGTGTAGCGCGCTATCAGGGCTTCGCGCTCCCGCTTGGTTAGCTGCTTTGCGGGTTTGCCGTGCTTCGACGTGCCGTCGGATTTCTTGGTTATCTCGAGGACGTCGCGGATATCCTTGATTATCGTTTTCGGGGTTATGCCGTGGTCGGCGTTGTACTTCTTCTGTATCTCGCGGCGGCGCTGGGTTTCGGTTATCGCGCGCTCCATCGACTCTGTAACGCTGTCGGCGTACATTATTACTACGCCCTCGGCGTTTCGCGCGGCTCTGCCTATCGTCTGGACGAGGGAAGTCTCGCTGCGCAGAAATCCCTCCTTGTCCGCGTCGAGTATCGCAACAAGCGACACCTCCGGGATGTCCAGACCCTCGCGCAGGAGGTTTATCCCGACCAGCACGTCGAATTCCCCGGCGCGCAGGTCGCGGATGAGTTCCATTCGCTCTATCGTGTCAACATCGTGGTGCATGTAGCGAACCTTGATGTCCAGCTTGGTGAAGTAATCGGTGAGGTCCTCCGCCATCTTCTTGGTGAGCGTGGTGACGAGTACGCGCTGACCCTTTGCGGTGCGGGTGTTTATCTCGGAGATGAGATCCTCTATCTGACCCTCGGTGGGCTTTACGATTATCTCCGGGTCGAGCAGTCCGGTAGGTCTGATGACCTGCTCCACTATCTGGGTGGAGTGCTCCTTTTCGAAGTCGCCGGGGGTCGCGGAAACGAACACCGCCTGTCCTACCTTGGAGTAGAACTCGTCGAAATTCATCGGGCGGTTGTCATACGCGGAGGGGAGCCGGAATCCGTAGTCCACAAGGTTCTTCTTTCGGGCGAAGTCGCCGCCGTACATTCCGCGAACCTGCGGGAGGGTAACGTGGCTCTCGTCCACGAACAGCAGGAAGTCCTTGGGGAAGTGGTCGATAAGCGTTATCGGAGTAGAGCCCGGCTCGCGTCCCGCGAGGATACGCGAGTAGTTTTCAACGCCCTTGCAGGTGCCTATCTCGCCGAGCATTTCCATATCGTAGCGGGTACGCTGTTCGATACGCTGGGCTTCGATGAGCTTGTTGTTTTCCGTGAAGTACTTCACGCGCTCCTCCATCTCGCGGTTTATCTCGGCGAGCGCGTCGTGGAGCCGTTCGTGACCTACGATGTAATGCGAGGCAGGGAACACCATGACGTGCTTGAGCGTGGAGCGCACCTGTCCGGTGAGCGCGTCGAATTCGCTGATACGGTCTATCTCGTCGCCGAAGAATTCCACTCGGATGGCGGTCTCGTTCGTGCCGCCGGCGGGGAATATCTCCAGCGTGTCGCCCTTAGCGCGGAACTTGTTTCGCGTGAACGACAGCTCGTTGCGTTCGTACTGTATCTCCACAAGGCGTTTAATTACGTCCTCGCGGCTTATTTCCTGTCCCTCGCGGAGGGAAAGCGTGTTGCTGCGGTAGTCCTCCGGGCTGCCGAGGGAGTAAATGCAGGACACGGAAGCGACAATGATGACGTCCCGCCGCTCTGCAAGCGCCATCGTGGCGGAGTGACGCAGGCGGTCTATTTCGTCGTTTATTGCGCTGTCCTTTTCGATGTAGGCGTCGGTGGAGGGGATGTACGCCTCCGGCTGGTAGTAGTCGTAGTATGACACGAAGTACTCCACGGCGTTGTTCGGGAAGAACTCCCGGAACTCGGAGCAGAGCTGCGCCGCGAGGGTCTTGTTGTGGGCGAGGACCAGGGTAGGGCGGTTGCAGTTTGCGATGATGTTCGCCATTGTGAAGGTCTTGCCGGAGCCGGTAACGCCGAGGAGGGTCTGCTCCTTGTCGCCGCGGAGGACGCCCTCGGTGAGCTCCTTTATAGCCTGCGGCTGGTCGCCGGTGGGGGAGTAGTTCGAGTGTAGTTCAAAATGATCCATAAATTCACCTGATATATCAGAACCAGATATCCGGCAGCATGCCTGCGGTGCGCATGGAGTAGCTGTCGTCTTCGTTAACGATTATGTGATCCACGAGCTGGATGCCGATATTGTGCAGAGCCTGGGCGACCCGTCTGGTGGAAGCAACGTCGGCTGTAGACGGGAGCAGCACTCCCCGCGGATGACTGTGTGCGAGGACGATGTTGCTGCACTGGGTTCGTATTGCGCGCGTGACGATGCTGCGCAGGTCGAAATCGACTGAGTTTGGACCTCCCCGGGATATCTGGGATTCGCCGATGAGGTTCAGCGTCTGGTCAAGGAAAAGTGCGTGAGCCTCCTCTGACGTGCTGCCTTTCAGCAGGTCGTAGCAGAATCTGCGGACGCTTTCCGAGGTGGAGAGCCGCATTCCGGCGATGTCGGATTTGCTGTATTTGCGGGCGAAATCCTTCATGAAGCTGATGAGCGCCGCTGCGGTGACTCCGACGTTTTTTTCCTCGACGAGTTCTTCGTAGCCTGCGTTGAGCACGCCCTCAAGCGAGCCGAAACGGTCGATGAGCTGGTGGCTGATATCGTTCGTGTTACGGCGGGAATAGGCTGTATAAAGGAAAATCTCCAGTATTTCGTGTTCCTCGAAGCAGTCGATGCCATGCTCAAGGTACTTTTTGAGCATGCGCTGTCGGTGTCCGGAATGTAAATTCTTTTCTTCTGCCATTTTCAGCCCTCTTTCACGTTTTTTGTCGTTGGTGAACGATACCTTTACATTATAATGCATAGTTCGTCTTTTGTCAAGGTGCTGATTAAAATTAGTTTACGCTGAAATTCGGGATAAATACAAAACAGGGTCTGAATTTAACAGACCCTGAAATTATTACACCGCGGCAGTTCTACGCGTTTCAGATACCATATTCAGAAAATACCCGTGCACCGATGTGTCGTCGGTGAGCTCCGGATGGAACGCCGTTACAAGCATACTTCCCTGACGAGCCGCTACTGCCTTTCCATCGACCTCCGCAAGTATCTCCGCGCCAATGGATGCGCTTATGTACGGCGCTCTGATGAATGTCATGGGGATGATTCCCAGCCCTTTGAAAGCGGCATTCGCCGAGAAGCTTCCGAGCTGCCTGCCGTAGGCGTTGCGCTTCGCGATGATATCCATTACCGCAAGGTGGGGAGGCTCTCCGCCGTCGATACTCCTGGCGAGCAGTATCAGCCCTGCGCAGGTCCCGAAAACCGGCGTTCCGCTCAGGATGAGTTCCCGTAGGGGCTCCATGAGCCCCAGCTCCCGCAGCAGCTTACCCTGTACGGTGCTTTCGCCGCCGGGGATTATCAACCCGTCCATCTGCTGGGAGAGGTCGCGGAGCTGGCGTATCTCGAAGCTTTCCGCGCCGAGCTTCGACAGCATTTTCTCATGCTCGATGAATGCGCCCTGTAGCGCTAAAACACCTATCCTCATCATTTTCCGCGCTCCGCCATGAGCAGAGCGATCTCCTGCTCGTTTATGCCGACCATCGCTTCTCCGAGGTCCTCTGAGAGCTCTGCGAGCATCTTTGCGTCGGTGAAGTTGGTGACAGCCTTGACTATTGCCGCCGCACGCTTCTCAGGATTGCCGGACTTGAATATGCCGGAGCCTACGAACACGCCCTCCGCGCCGAGCTGCATCATCAGCGCAGCGTCTGCGGGAGTTGCAACTCCGCCTGCGGCAAAGTTGACAACCGGGAGCTTCTTGTTGTCGTGAACGAACTTTACCAGCTCGAACGGCACTGCGAGGGACTTCGCGGTCTCGTAGAGTTCGTCCTCCGCCATGGAGCCTATGCGGCGTATCTCGCTCTGCATCATCCGCATATGACGTACCGCCTGTACGACGTCGCCGGTGCCGGGCTCGCCCTTCGTGCGTATCATGGACGCGCCTTCGTTTATTCTGCGGAGCGCCTCGCCGAGGTCCTTTGCGCCGCATACGAACGGAACGTCGAATTTCGTCTTGTCGATGTGGTACTTATCGTCGGCGGGGGAGAGTACCTCGCTTTCGTCGATGTAGTCTATTTCTATCGCCTGGAGTATCTGCGCCTCTGCGAAGTGACCGATACGGCACTTTGCCATTACCGGAATGGAGACTGCGTCCTGAATGCCCTTTATCATCTTCGGGTCGCTCATTCTGGAAACGCCGCCAGCCGCGCGGATATCCGCCGGGATACGCTCCAGCGCCATTACTGCGCACGCGCCTGCCGCTTCTGCTATTCGAGCCTGCTCCGGGGTGGTGACGTCCATAATTACGCCGCCCTTGAGCATCTGGGCGAGGTTCTTGTTGAGTTCGAGTCTGTCTGACATGGTAAGATTCTCCTTTGTGTTGTTCTGAGCATTTCGCTCTTTCTGGTTTCTATTATAGCCGAAACTGGTCATCTTTCAATAATCAGAAATGTGCTAAAATGTAATACCAGATTGCAAAGAAATTTCTGCATTAAGGTAAACTACTTGACAAGACGAACCAAAAGCGGTATAATAAATACATATGTCCGGCTAAGCGCCGGAAGTTATTCAAGGTATTAAACCGGGCGGATGTATAATCGTTCATCACCGGTCAAATATAGATACAGGTAAATTTTTGCAGATAACATATATCAACTGAATATCATGGAACAACAGCCGGACGCGGATATCCGCCCGGCAGCAGCCGACCTCCTGCCATGCGGCACCATTCGCTGCACGCGCAGGGGTCTGTTCCGCAATGCCGTTTTACTCACAGGCGCTGTTTTCCGGCACCGTATTGCCGGGGGCGGCAGCCGTATGCCCTGCGCAGTGGCAGTCATCTGCCCTGTTTCGGAGCTCGTTTTTATTGATTTGCGGACGCTTACTTAACCATCTCATTTCAGACCTCGGAGTTTCGGCGGGAGAAGTGTGCCTTCCGGAGCCTCTGATATAGTTTCTGCACGGAGAAAGGACCGTAATTAATGGGATTATTGACTAACAACAAGCTTCTTACAGAAACAGAAAACATCGCTCCGAAGAAAAGACAGGAGCCTGCGGCAAAGCCCGAAAAGGCGGCAGCTTCCGCTCCTGCGGCTTCCGAAAAGAGCAGGAACGACAAGCGCTACCGTGCAAGATTCACCCCGGTGAAGAAAAAGGACAACGCACAGAAAGCAGTCCTAAAGCCCGTACAGGAGCGCGCCGAGCGTATTGAGCGTATCGAGCGCGTGGAGCGTACTGAGCGTACTGAGCGCGGCAGACGCGACAATCAGCGCTCATCCAAGAAACAGCCCCGCGAGGTGCGCTACGCTCCGGTGAAGTTCACGGCGCTGGGCGGACTTAATGAAATAGGAAAGAACCTCTACGTATACGAGTGCAGCAACGATATGTTCATCGTTGACTGCGGACTTGCATTCCCGGACGAGGACATGCCCGGCGTTGACCTGGTAGTCCCGGATTTCACCTACCTCGAGAAGAACCGCGAGCGCCTGCGCGGTATCGTGATCACTCACGGTCATGAGGACCACATCGGCGCGCTGCCGTACCTCCTCAAGAAGATAAACGTGCCTATCTACGGCACACGTCTGACCCTGGGTCTGGTAGAGGGCAAGCTCAAGGAACACAACCTGCTTTCCCAGGCGTCGCTGAACGTTGTGGAGCCGCGCCAGAATGTACGCATGGGCTGCATGTCCGTGGAGTTCATCCGAGTGAACCACTCCATTCCGGACGCCTGCGCGCTGGCTATCCACACCCCTGCGGGAGTCATCGTCCACACCGGCGACTTCAAGGTGGACTACACCCCTATCGAGGGCGGCATTATCGACCTGGCGCGTTTCGGCGAGCTGGGCAACCGCGGCGTGCTCGCGCTCATGTCCGAGAGCACCAACGCGGAGCGTCCCGGCTACACGAAGTCCGAGCGCTCCGTTGGCGAGAGCTTCAAGAATCTGTTCAATTCCGCAGAGGGAAAGCGCATCATAATCGCTACATTTTCCAGTAATATACACCGCATTCAGCAGATAATCGACCAGGCGGCTATCCACGACAGAAAGGTCGCTATCTCCGGACGAAGCATGCAGAACGTCATCGCAAAGGCGGTCGAGCTGAATTACGTCCGCATTCCGGAGGGAATGCTCATCGACATCGAGGACGTCAACAAGTACCCGCCGGAGAAGCTGGTCATCTGCACCACCGGCAGCCAGGGCGAGCCGCTCTCCGCGCTCTCCAGAATGTCCAGCGGCGACCACAGACAGGTGACTATCACCCCGATGGACTTCATAATCATCTCCGCAACGCCTATACCGGGCAACGAAAAGCTGGTGACAAAGGTAGTGAACGAGCTGATGAAGCAAGGCGCGGAGGTCATCTACGAGTCGATGTACGAGGTGCACGTTTCGGGTCACGCATGCCAGGACGAGCTGAAAATGATGATATCCCTTACAAAGCCGAAGTTCTTCATCCCGATACACGGCGAGTACAAGCACCTTAAAAAGCACAGCAAGCTTGCCATCGGAATGGGCATTCCGGAGGATCATATCTTCATCGCCGACCTGGGTCAGGTGCTGGAGACCGACGGCGTCGAGATGAAATTCACGGGTACAGTCCCCTCCGGCAGGGTGATGGTTGACGGCTACGGCGTCGGCGACGTCGGCAGCGTTGTGCTCCGCGACAGAAAGCACCTCGCCGAGGACGGCGTGATGATAATCGTTGCAACCATCGACCGCGAGACTGGAAGCGTGCTCGCAGGTCCGGACATCGTTTCCCGCGGATTCGTTTACGTCCGCGAGAGCGAGCAGCTGATGGACGACGCGAAGCAGCTCATGAAGCAGGTCATGGAAAACTGCCGCGACAGAAATATCCGCGAGTGGGGCAATATCAAGTCGGCGATGCGCGACGCGCTGAGCGATTTCATCTATTCCAAGACCAAGCGCAGCCCGATGATACTTCCGATTATCATGGAGGTACAGGGAAAGGCTGACTAAAGCAGAGCCGTCTTACTTTGCAACTCATTTTTGGAGGGTCTTTTAGTGAAGAATCTTTATAGGAGCAATCTGCTTCTGGGTTCGGTCATCGCGCTGGCGGTGCTACTGGTGGTGCTGGACGTCTCGATGTTCAGATATTCCACGGTATTGTTCTGGATAACGCTGCCGCTGCTTTTGCTGGCTGGCGGGATCGCAGTCGGAAAGCTGCTCCAGATACGCGTCAACGAGTACGCCTACTATGACCGCGTAGACCGCATCATCGACAACACGAACCACAAGGCGCTGATGAGTTTCCCGCTGCCGGTCGCGCTTGTAAACAACGACCGCCGGATACTCTGGTGCAACGACGCGTTCAATTCCAGCTTTTTCCGTCCGAGCGTTGACGACAGCAGCATCGACAGCATCACCACTGAGCATTTCTCAATGCTCTCCGGAGACGGCATGGAGGTCTACAAAAACGGCAGATGGTACCGCGTCTGCTCCCGCGAGATACAGTACAATACCGACGACAGCGACTCCAGCAGCAAGCTGATAAAGCAGAATGTTGCAGACGCCACCGACCCGGTACACATAATGTTCTTCCGCGACATAACCGGATTCAAGTCGCTCCAGGAGGAGCATCGCAGGTCAAAGCCTGTCGTGATAATCGTTGCCGTGGATAACTACGACGACATCGCAGGCTCCAACCGCGAGAGCGACAAGACATTCGTCACGGTGCAGATAGACCGTCTGCTTGAGGATTACTTCAAGGATAAAAACGCGGTGCTCCGCAAGATGTCCGGCGATAAGTTCATCATCGTGACCGAGGAGCGCTTCGCGCAGAAGATGGTGGACGAGCGTATAAAACTGCTCGAGCTGGCGCACCAGATAAAGGTCAACGACCGCTCCTGCGTTACCCTCTCGATAGGCGTGGGCAGGAATGCGGACAGCCATTCCGAGAGCGAGAGCCTTGCATGGCAGGCGCTTGAAAAGGCTATCGGCAGAGGCGGCGACCAGGCGGCAGTCAGCAAGGGCAGAGAAGCCGGTTACGACTATTACGGCGCTGAGACCCAGCGTACCGAGCGCAGCGGCGGCAGCGTCCGCACGAGAATAACCGCCGACCGTATCAAGGTGCTGATAAATTCCGCAGACGCTGTCTACATAATGGGACACGGCTACGGAGATTACGACAGCGTTGGAGCTGCGATAGGACTTGCTGCGTCCATCCGCAGAATGGGAAAGCAGGCGTATGCCTGCGTGAGCCGCGAGCTCGACCGGAACGGAAACGTGAAGAACCTCTCGGAGCAGCTCCTGTCGAGGTTTTCCGAGTACGACCCGCCGCTCATCATCGAGCCGAAGGTCGCTGCAGTGAGGTTCACTGAAAGCTCGCTGCTGTTCATAGTTGACACGCACATCGTGAAAAAAGTGGACAGCCCGGAGCTGTACGAAGCTGCTGACCAGACCCGCGTCATCGTAATAGACCACCACCGCAAGGCGGATAACGAGATCCCTGCCGTAATAAGCTGGGTCGATCCGAACGCCTCCTCGGCGTCGGAGATGGTGACGGACCTGCTGCAATATTTCGGCGAAGCCGGAAACCTCGCTCCGCTGGAAGCGGAAGCGCTGCTCGCTGGTATCACGCTGGACACCAAGGATTTCGTCATGCGCACCGGCGAAGCTACGTTCGAGGCGGCTGCAAGACTGCGTAAGTTCGGAGCTGACACGATACTCGTGAAGAAACTGTTCGCAACGTCGATGAAGTCCCGCATGCGCAGGTCGAAGGTAGTTGCGGCGGCGGAGATGTACCGCGGATTCGCTATATCCGTGGTCGAGGAATCCTTCGAGGATATCCGCGTGGTGTGCTCGCAGGCTGCGGACGAAATGCTGAATATCACCGGCGTTGACGCGTCAGTAACGGTCTATCCGATAGAAAACGGCTGGAGTTACAGCGCGCGCTCTCTGGGCAAGGTCAACGTGCAGGTGCTCATGGAGAATATAGGAAACAAAAAGGACGACGGCGGCGGTCATCTCACGATGGCAGGCGCACAACTCTACAATATTGAAAGGGAAGAAGCGGTACAGAAGCTCTACGACGCTATCGACAAGTACTACAATAATCTTCCCCAGGACTGATACAGGAGGAAAACAGCATGAAAGTTATCTTACTTCAGGACGTTAAAGGCACAGGCAAAAAGGGCGAGGTACACGAGGTAAAGGACGGCTACGGCGTCAACTTCCTTATTAAAAAAGGGCTGGCTCAGGAGGCTTCCGCAAAGAACCTCAACCTGCTCCAGGGTCAGAAAGACTCCGCGCAGCACAAGATAGACGTTGACATCGCTAACGCTAAGGAGATCGCTGCAAAGCTCCAGGACAAGAAGATCACGGTACGCGCCAAGGCGGGTCAGAACGGAAGACTGTTCGGCACCGTTACCGCTAAGGAAGTTTCCGCTGCCATCAAGCAGGAGCTCGGCTGCGACGTTGATAAGAAGAAGATCAACATCAACCTCAAGATAGAGGGATTCGGCGATTTCTCCGCTGAGGCGCGCCTTTATGCAGGCGTTACCGCGAAGTTCACGGTAAGCGTCGTAGAGGGCTGAAATGGCTGAGTACGATCTCTCAGGGGTAAACGTCCCGTGCAGTATTGACGCGGAGCAGTCGGTGCTCGGCGCAGTGCTGATGGACAGCACCGCGATGTCAGAGCTCGCCACGGTGCTCCAGCCGGAGCATTTCTACGTTGAGCTGAACCGCTCGGTTTACGGCGTTATGCTGAATATGTACCTCGCGGGCGACAAGATCGACATCGTGACGGTGCTGGACGGCGTAATGCGGCAGAATATCTTCGAAACTCCCGAGCAGGCTAAGGAGTACCTCGCGCGGCTGATGTCCGCAGTTCCGAGTATCTCCACGGTCGGCAAGTACGCCTCCATCGTTGTGGACAAATACATGGCGAGGAGCCTTATCTTTGCCTCCAAGGATATCATCGACGCAGTAAACGAGGGCTCAGAGGACGCTAATACGCTCATCGACCTCGCCGAGCAGAAGATTTTTGACATCCGAAGCGGTGCGGAAATAAAGGGGCTGACCCACATCGGCGGCATAGTCCTCGACCGTATCCGTGCGCTGGACGAGCTCTACAAATCCGCTAAAGAGGGAAAGGGGCAGACGATTACCGGACTGTCCACGCTGTACCGCGACCTCGACCGCAGGATATACGGGCTTAACGGCTCTGACCTGATAATCCTCGCAGCCCGTCCCGGTATGGGTAAGACCTCGTTTGCAATGAATATCGCAACGAACGTCGGAAAGAAATACCCCGATAAATCCATCGCGATTTTCAGCCTTGAGATGTCAAAGGAACAGATAGTCGGCAGAATGATAAGCAGCGAGGCTTCTCTGACATCCGACGCCATGAAAACCGGCGAGATACCCACCGAAAAATGGAAGGATATCGGCAGAGCCTCGGATGTGCTGTCCCGTCTCGGCATCTACATCGACGACACTCCGGGAATCACCGTTGCAGCAATGAAAGCCAAACTGCGCCGGATGAAGAATCTCGGTCTGGTGGTTATAGATTACCTCCAGCTGATGTCGTCTACCAAAAACTACAACGGCAACCGAGTAGTCGAGATATCCGATATCACAAGAAACCTGAAAATAATGGCAAAGGAACTCAACGTCCCGGTCATCACGCTCTCGCAGCTAGCAAGAGGACCGGAGCAGCGTCCCGACAAGCGTCCTATGCTGTCGGACCTGCGTGAATCCGGCTCCATCGAGCAGGACGCGGATATCGTAATGTTCCTCTACCGCAATGCCTACTACGATAAAACAGACCCCAACGTGCATGCCTGCGAGTGTATCGTGGCAAAGAACCGTCACGGCGAGCCGGGAACTGTCGCGCTCGGCTGGGACGGCGAGTTTACGCGCTTCACGAACGCTGAGCTTGTCCGTCAGGAGGGGCAGTAAGAGGTCGGAATGGACTTTCTGGATAACATCAGGTCGGCGCTTGCCGAGTACAAAATGATCGAAAAGGGGGACGCTGTTGTTGCCGCGCTTTCGGGCGGGGCTGACAGCGTTTCGCTGCTCCATGCCCTGACGGAGCTTTCCGGGGAGCTTGGGATAACAGTTTCCGCGTGTCATGTCAACCATCACCTGCGGGGAGCGGAGGCTGACGCGGACATGCATTTCTGCGAGGAACTCTGCCAACGGCTCGGCGTGGAGCTTCGCGTGCTGGAGGCTGACGTTGCTTCCATGCAGCAGAAACACGAGAGCCTTGAGGAGTGCGCCCGCCGGGTGCGTTACGATTTCTTCGCGGAGGTTTCCCGTGGGAAGAAGCTCGCAACAGCTCACAACTCCAACGACTGCGCCGAGACCGTGCTGCTGAACCTCATGCGCGGCACCGGGCTGAAAGGGCTGTGCGGAGTACCGCCGGTGCGCGGGAACATAATCCGCCCGCTGATATTCTGCACCCGTGATGAGGTCGAGGAGTACTGCCGGAGCCGCGGACTGACCTGGGTAACGGATAAAACTAACCTCTCCACCGATTACACCCGCAACAAGATACGTCACATCATCCTGCCGGAAATGCTGAAAATCAACGGTTCGCTCTTCGGGACGATGAACCGCATGGAGCTGTCGCTCCGAGAGGACAGCGATTTTCTCGACAACATGGCGCGTCAGGCGCTGTCGGAGTCAGAAACGACCATCCGGCTGAAGCTCCCCGCTGAGGACGGTGCAGGACCCTCCTGGGAAAACCGCCCTGGCTGGAGATCAGACGTGCTCGCTGCGCTTCCGAAGCCTGTCCAGAGCCGCGCGATAAAGCTGATACTTAATTCCGGCGGCATTGAGCCTAGCGCACTGCGGATAAACACCGCCCGGGATATCATCGCCGCAGGCAGGGGAAAATTCAACCCCTGCCGAGGAAAGTTTTTCGTGGTAAGGCGCGGCGTTGCTTTCATCGAGCAGGCGGAGCAGCACTACCGCAAGCACGAAACAAATAATTAATCATCACAGTTTTTCACTTAAATTTTCAGCAAATATTCACCGAAATAGTTTGCAATTTGATTAAAAGTGTGATATAATAATCATTGTCCAAATAAAAATAGGGACATCTACCCGCGTTTGTGGTACTAATTAATTATAGACATAAAATGCTTCGGGGCGGGTATACTATATATTGCGTATCAAGGAATATCTTCCGGAAAGGCGGTATTAATGAATTCTAACAAATTAAAAGGTGTAATTATTTATCTGGTAATTATCTTCCTTCTGATTTTCGGACTTGTGTCTGTACTTAACATGGCGAGCAACTCCTCGCGTACAATGATGACATATTCCGGCGTTATCTCCGAGTTTGACGACCTGAACGTGTCACAGTATCAGCTCGACCTCGGAAGCGGCGCGCTGACCTACAAGCTTAAAGGCGAGGCTGCGAACGCTCCGGCGCATCAGTACACCGTGCCGAACGTCAATATCTTCATCAACGACATCAACTCCGGCTACACCACTGACGGTAAAATCGCAAACTACCGCCTGAGATACAACGAGGCAAATCCGGACAATCCCCTTGTCGAGGATTATATCCCGATCTCTGACAACACGTTCCTGACGAGCGTGCTGCCTTACCTGCTGCTTGTCGGCGTCATGATAATCTTTACGGTCATCGTAATGCGCCAGAGCACCGGCGGCGGTAAGATGTCCAGCTTCTCAAAGGCTAACGTCCGCCAGAACACCGGCAAGAAAGTAACGTTCAACGACGTTGCCGGAGCCGACGAAGAAAAGCAGGAGCTCGAGGAGATCGTTGACTTCCTAAAGAATCCCGGAAAGTACCGCGAGATAGGCGCGAGAGTTCCTAAGGGCGTGCTGCTTGTGGGCCCTCCAGGAACTGGTAAGACCCTTCTTGCAAAGGCAGTCGCAGGAGAGGCGGGCGCTCCGTTCTTTTCGATAAGTGGCTCCGACTTCGTTGAGATGTTCGTCGGCGTGGGCGCGTCCCGTGTCCGCGACCTGTTCGAGCAGGCTAAGAAGAAAACTCCGTCCATCATCTTTATTGATGAGATAGACGCGGTCGGACGCCAGAGAGGCGCAGGCCTTGGCGGCGGTCACGACGAGCGTGAGCAGACCCTGAACCAGCTGCTCGTTGAGATGGACGGCTTCACCGAGAACGACTCCATCATCGTAATGGCAGCGACCAACAGACGTGATATCCTCGATCCTGCACTGCTCAGACCGGGACGTTTCGACAGACAGATCGTCGTAAATTACCCTGACATCAAGGGTCGTGAGGAAATACTCAAGGTACACACCAGAAACAAGAATATCGGTCCGGACGTTAACCTCAAGACCATCGCGGCTACCACCGCAGGCTTCACCGGAGCGGACCTCGAGAACCTCGTAAACGAAGCGGCTCTCCTGGCTGCCCGCGCTAACCGCCGCGCGATAACCAAGGCGGATATCGAGGAGGCTACCATCAAGGTAGTAGCAGGTCCCGAGAAGAAGTCCAAGGTTGTCACTCCGGAGGAGAAGAAGCTCACCGCTTACCACGAATCCGGTCACGCTATCACGACTTATTTCTGCAAGTCCCAGGACAAGGTGCACCAGGTGTCCATCATTCCGCGCGGAATGGCTGGCGGCTTCACTATGCACGTTCCGGAAAAGGACAGATCCTTTGTCAGCAAGACCTACATGGAGGAGGAGATCATCGTTCTCCTGGGCGGCCGTGTGGCTGAAAAGCTGATACTGGACGATATTTCCACCGGAGCTTCCAACGATATCGAGCGCGCGACCTCCGTTGCAAGAAACATGGTAACACGCTACGGATTCTCCGAAAAGCTCGGTCCGATTCTCTACGGTCACGAGAATCAGGAGGTGTTCTTGGGCAGGGATTATTCCCAGGGCAGGAACTATTCCGAGAACGTTGCGGCTGAGATAGACGGAGAGATCCGCGAGCTCATTGAGACTGGCTACGAAAAGGCTAAGGAGATACTCACCGAGCATGGCGACCTGCTGGAGCGCTGCGCACAGTACCTCATGAAACATGAGAAGATAGACGGTCCGGACTTCTACAAGCTGATGGCTGACGAAATAGACATCGACGGCAATCCCAAGAAGAAGCCCGAGGACATCCAGGAGCTTACTCCCGCAGAGGAAGCAGCTCCGGCTGAGGAAGCTCAGACAGACGCCTCCGGAAACTCTGAGACCGGAGAAAATCAGGAATAATGAGAATTCAGGAGCCGTCCGTTGTCGGGCGGCTTTTGGCTTGAAATAAAGCTTGACAAAAGAAAGGAAGAGCGAGATGGCACTTGAATTTATAGATAAAGCGCCGACCCTGGAGGAATATAAGGAGATGCGGCGGCTGGTGAATTTCATGCCGCTGTCCGACAGGATATGCCGGAACGTGCTGAACAACGCGTTCCACATCACGACCGTCCGGGATAACGGGAAGTGCGTTGGCATGATACGCGTGCTATCCGAGGGCGGGTACGCTAATTTCATCACGGATGTGATAGTCATTCCCGAGTATCAGCACAAGGGGATAGGAAAGCAGATGATGCACCGCACGATGGATTATCTCTACTCCACGCTGGAGCCGGGGGAAAAGATCGTAGTTTATCTGATGTCGGCAAAGGAACGCGAGCCGTTCTACCGCCAGTTCGGTTTCCGCGACCGCCCCAACGAGCTGCTCGGTGCAGGCATGAGCCAGTGGCTTGAAAAGTGACGGGATAATGCGCAGATATGGCGTAAATCATTGCAGAAAAGTGTTGGTATAATGAAATTTCTGTGACATCGGCGTTTGTTATTGACACCGTAAGATTATTATGATAAAATACAATTGTACATATTAACGAACATTTTCGTATATGTTATAAGAGAGACTTCTGGTTAGTTTCTCCACTAAAATACCGAAATGAGGTAATTGAGATGCAGAGAGTATGCACAAAGTGCAACACATTAGTTACAAGCGACGGCGCATTCTGCCCGTCGTGCGGCGAGCCGCTTCCCGCGGCTGTTCAGCTTCAGAAAACTCCGCAGTCCACTCCGGCAGGAGCGTCCCAGCAGGACGTTATGCCCGGCGGCTACAGTGCCCCGAACTACGGTCAGCCCGCGCAGCAGGCAAACCCTGGTCAGCAGAACAGCTACAGAGTTCCGCAGCCCGCGCAGACCAACAGCTACGGCAGATCCAGCACGCAGCAGTTCAACAACAATGTTCAGCCGGTCAACGAAACGCCTATGACCATGGGTCAGTGGGTAGGTACGATAATCCTCACCACCTGGTTCGGAATTATCAGCCTTATCCTGTGCATCGTCTGGGGCGTAAGCTCGGATACTCCCGTCACCAAGAAGCACTACTGCCAGGCTATGATAGTTATTCAGGCTATCGGATTTGCAGTCGGGATCATTTTTGCAATCGTGTTTGCGGTCAGCATGGTGAATATCGGCAGCAACATGGCCGGAAGTTATTACTACTATTGATGGCAGAGCTTAACGAATTTGGCAGGATAATTGCAGTAACGGGGCACTACGGCTCCGGCAAGACCAATCTGGCGGTGAACCTCGCGGTTGACTTCGCGAAGTCCGGGGAAAGGGTCACGATAATCGACCTCGACATCGTGAATCCCTACTTCCGGACTGCGGATTTCTCCGAGCTGTTCCGGACTTACGGGATAAAGCTGGTCGCGCCGCAGTTCGCTAACACGAACCTGGATATCCCCTCGCTGGGCTTTGACATGGCGGCGGTCATCAACGGCTGCGACAGGCTCATCATCGACGTAGGCGGGGACGATACCGGAGCGGTGGCGTTGGGGCAGTACTCGGCGGTGCTGAATAATTTCGGCTGCGAGCTGTATTACGTTGTGAACCGTTACCGCTTCCTTACAAGCACTCCAGAAGAAGCTGTGGAGCTTCTCCGCGACATAGAGCAGGTGTCGCGCATAAAGGCAAAAGGCATCATCAACTGCTCGAACCTAGGCTCACAGACTTCCGCCGATGATGTAAAAGTCACGGCGGATTATGCTTTAAAGTGCGCGCAGGCAGCCGGAGTGGCGGTCGCGATGACCGCCGCGGAGCGCGCTCTCGGCGTAGATGGAGCCTACCCGGTGGACGTGTACGTGCGCCCGTTCTGGGAAGAATAGAAACCTGCGCCCTGAGCGCAGGACGTCCGGGGGTCCGGATTCAGGAAAGGGAATAAAAATGGCAAAGATGAACGTGGACTTTGAAGCCTGCAAGGGCTGTGCGCTGTGTACCACCGCATGTCCGAAGAAGATCGTGGAAATATCGCATGAAAAGCTGAATGCAAAGGGATATTACACCGCCGTCTGTATCGACGACGACGCGTGCATTGCCTGCGCGATGTGCGCGATGATGTGCCCTGACTGCGCGATAACGATCATTCCTGACGGAGGTGACAAGTGATGGAAAGAAACCTGATGAAGGGCAACGAGGCTCTTGCCGAGGCCGCGATACGCGCCGGCTGCAAGTGCTTTTTCGGCTATCCTATCACCCCGCAGACAGAAATTTCCGCATATATGGCGAAGCGCATGCCGAAGGTCGGCGGCGTATTTCTCCAGGCAGAAAGCGAGATCGCGGCGATAAACATGGTTTACGGCTGCGCAAGCTCCGGAGTTCGCTGCATGACCTCCAGTTCATCGCCGGGGATATCCCTCAAGAGCGAGGGCGTTTCCTACATGGCAGGCTCCGACCTGCCTTGCGTTATCGTCAACGTAATGCGCGGCGGTCCCGGACTGGGCGGTATACAGCCCTCCCAGTCGGATTACTGGCAGGCTACCCGCGCGCTGGGTCACGGCGATTTCCAGATACTTGTATTTGCGCCGTCCACCGTGCAGGAAATGGCGGACTACATGGGCAGGGCGTTCGACGAAGCTGACAAGTACCGCATGCCTGCGATGATACTCGCAGACGGACTGCTCGGTCAGATGATGGAGCCGGTCACATTCAAGGTTGACGAGATACAGCGCCACGACGCGTCCGAAAAGCCCTGGGCAACCAACGGACACGGCAACAGGCGCAAGCACAACATAGTAAATTCGCTGTACCTCCAGGCGGAGGAGCTTGAGCGACTCAACTTCGAGCGTTTCGAGCGCTACGAAACCGTAAAAAAGGAGCTCCACGAAGCCGAGCTCTACAAAACGGAGGACGCAGAGATAGTCGTAGCTGCTTACGGCTCGGTTGCAAGACTTGCCCAAGCGGCGGTAGACCGCGCCCGCGAAGCGGGAATAAAAGCGGGACTGGTACGTCCGATAACGCTGTGGCCGTTCCCGGTTCAGGAGGTACGCGAGGCTTGCAGGAATGCAAAGCGCGTGCTTTGCGTGGAGATGTCCATGGGACAGATGATAGACGATGTAAAGCTGGCGCTGGACTGCCGCATACCCGTGGAATTCTACGGGCGCACCGGCGGCGTAGTTCCGAAGCCGAGCGCTATTTTCGAGCAGATAAAGCTCCTGAGCGAAAAGGAGGCTGACTGATATGCCGGAATTCAAGAAACCGCATTCGCTGACGGACGTTCCGTTCCATTACTGCCCAGGCTGCACCCACGGCATAGTACACAGACTTGTCGCTGAGGTCATCGACGAAATGGGCATCGAGGGCGAAACGATCGGAGTCTGCCCGGTAGGCTGCTCGGTAATGGCTTACGACTATTTCGCGTGCGACATGATAGAGGCGGCGCACGGACGCGCACCGGCGGTCGCTACCGGAGTAAAGCGCGGAAATCCCGACAAGTTCGTTTTCACCTATCAGGGCGACGGCGACCTTGCGGCGATAGGAACTGCTGAAACGGTTCACGCTGCGACCCGCGGCGAGAACATCACCGTTATTTTCATAAACAACACCACCTACGGAATGACCGGCGGTCAGATGGCGCCGACAACGCTCCCGGGACAGGTCACGCAGACCACTCCCTACGGCAGGAATCCCGATGTTGAGGGATTCCCGGTGAGGGTCTGCGAGATGGTTTCCACGCTGTCCGGCGTGGCGCTGGCGGAGCGCGTTACCGTGACCGACCCGGCGAACATCCGCAAGGCAAAGGCTGCGATACGCAAGGGATTCGAGTTCCAGAAGAACAAGCAGGGATTCTCGCTCATCGAGGTGCTTTCGACCTGCCCGACCAACTGGGGACTTTCTCCGGTGGAGGCAATAAAGTGGCTCAAGGATAACATGGTACCGTATTATCCCCTGGGGGTATTCAAGGAGGGCGCGATAAGATGACGACAGAAACGATATTTGCAGGCTTCGGCGGACAGGGGATACTGTTCGCGGGAAAGCTCCTTGCCTACCTCGGACTTTACCAGGACAAGCAGGTTTCCTGGCTCCCGTCCTACGGGCCGGAAATGCGCGGCGGTACTGCCAACTGCACAGTCTGCCTGAGCGACCAGCCGATAGGCTCCCCGTACGTCACCGACCCGGATATCCTGGTAGCGATGAACGGCCCCAGCTTTGACAAGTTCATCAACGCAGTAAAGCCCGGCGGGATAGCGATAATCGACAGTACCCTCGTTACGGAGCAGTGCGACCGTACCGATATCCGCAGCTTCCGGATACCCTCGACCGCCCTCGCGGCTGAAAACGGGCTTCCCGGAATGGCTAACATCATTCTGGTGGGGAAGCTCCTCAAGGAGACCGGCTTTGCCGTGCTGGACGCAGTGCGTCCTGTCCTCGAAAAGATAATCCCCCCGAAAAAGGCGAACCTCATCGACGCAAACATGAGGGCGCTTGCGATCGGCATGGCACTTTAAAATCACGCGCGCCCGCTCAACAAACGGGCGCGTTCCTTATCCGGAGGTAATATGAGTAAACTGCGTTTTCACCCGGTCCAGCTTGTTGTCGCGGCTCTGGCGGCGGGAATGCTCGTCTGGTTCTGCCTGCCGGGATTTTTCAACGCCGGGACGTTCCTGGGGGTTCTGCTGAGCCTGCTTATCGCAGCGGCGGCATTGCTGTTCCCGCTCATCGCAAGGTTCGTGAAGTGGTTCTGGAAGCACGTCCCTGGGAAAATCGCGCTGATTGCTGCGGGTGCTGTCGTTGTGGTTTTTCTCGGGTATCTCGGGTTCTGCGGAGTTCAGATGGCGAGGTATTCAAGCAGACCGCTTGAGCAGGTCAGCGCAGTGATGATACTGGGCTGTCAGGTTCACGGGATAACTCCCGGCAACGAGCTGGTAAGCCGCATGGAGACCGCGCTCCCGCTCATTGAGCAGAATCCGGGTATTCCGGTGATAGTCAGCGGCGGTCAGGGCAGAGGGGAATCGGTTCCGGAAGCAGGCGCGATGAAAGAGTGGCTGATAGAAAACGGCGTGGATGAATCGCGAATCTACACGGAAACTCAGTCGCACTCCACCCGAACGAACTTCGAGTACTCAGCGCCGATTCTCCGGGAGCTTGGCGTGACCGACGGAATCGCGGTAGTAACCAACGATTTCCACCAGTACCGCGCGGAAATATACGCGACCCGGGAGGGATTGACGGTAGGGCATTACCCGACCGCGACCCGGGCGCTGGTGTTCCCGAATTACATTATCAGGGAGCTCGCGGCGCTGTGCTTCGTTTGGCGTTAAATTTTGATAAACTGTATTGAAAAAGCGCGGTATTTGTGCTATAATAATCTATAATAAATACACACAGCAAAAATGAAAAAGGTGAGCAGATGAATTATTCCCTTGACGCCGGCGCGTGGAGCAGCGTTTTCGCAGTACCCGCCAGCGTTGTTGACAAATATATAAAGCTTGCGGACGAAGCCAGCCTGAAGCTGTTGCTTTACCTGCTGCGCCACGGCGGCGAGAGTTTCACAGAGGAGCAGCTCCGGGAAGCGCTGAACATAAAGCGCGACGGCGAGCTTGAGGACGCGGCTATGTTCTGGTTTCAGCGTGGTATCATCCGCATGGACGACGGGGCATTAGTCCCTACCGACGACACCGCGCAGGAGCGCCTGCCCGAAGTCAGCGAGCCGGAGCCGGAGAAACAGCTGGCGATCGGCGCGTCAAGCCTGCGGAAAGTCGCGGTCAACAATGGCTCTGCTATCTACACTGCGGGGGATATCGCGCAGCGTATCAAGACCGACGGCGCTATCGACTTCCTGTTCAAGGAGGTACAGCAGCTCTACGGCAGACCGCTGAAAAATCCGGAAAGCCGCGTCGTGATACAGCTCACGGATTTCTACGGACTCCCGGCGGAGGTCGCTGTGATGCTGATGAAGTACTGCTTCCGCATCGGAAAGACCACGCAGAACTACATACTGACCACCGCGCAGGACTGGGTGAACGAAAATATCCGCACGGTGGAGGAAGCTGACCAGCACCTCCAGAAGCTGGAAAAGCGCTTCAGTATCGAGGAGCACCTCCGCCAGGCGATGGACATGAAAACCACATTCTCCCCGAATCAGCTCAATTTCATCAAGATATGGACGGAGGAATGGGGATTCGGCGAGGATATGATAATCCTGGCGTATCAGATAACCCTGGACAACAAGGGCTCGCTTAATTTCAACTACACGAACAAGATACTGGAAAACTGGAAAAATGCCGGAGTTTACACGACCGATGACGCCAAGCGCAGCAACGAGGAGTTCCGTGAGAAGCGCCGCAAAAAGCCGGAGACCGCCGGGAATTCCAGTTCAAACAGTGGCACGTCCTCCATCGATATGGACGACGTGTTGGAGGAGCTGCGCAGACAGTATCAGTAAGAAGGTGACGCATGGGCATAAACGAACAGTTTTTCAATGCAGCAATGCAGCGGCTGGAGGAGCGCCGCATGGCGAACCGGTCAGAAAGCGACCGCCGGCGCTTGCAGATAGAAACGCAGATACCGGAGTACCGAGAGCTTTCGCTGAAGCTTGGCGAGACCGGCGGACAGATAGTGCGGCTGATAATGCGCGGCGGAGACACCTCGAGGGAGCTTGCGGATATCGAGCGTGAGAATCTCGACATCCAGAAGCGCCTTACCGGACTGCTGACCTCCAACGGATACCCCGCGGATTACCTGAAACCTATCTACACCTGCCCGCTGTGCCAGGATAAGGGTATCGTGAACGATAAGTGGTGCAGCTGCTTTCAAAAGCTGATGATGGAGGAGACCGCCCGGGAGCTGAATCAGAGCTCTCCGCTGACTCTGAGCACATTTGAGAATTTCAGGCTGGATTTTTACCCGGAAACGATAAATCCCGTGATGCAGGTTTCCGACCGTGCGGTAATGCAGCGGAATTTCGAGAACTGCAAGAAGTACGCCGAGAATTTCACGACGCACAGCGAGGGCATACTCATGACCGGCGCGACCGGATTGGGAAAGACGCATCTCTCGCTTGCGATAGCCGCAGGGGTGCTCGAAAAGGGATACACCGTGATATACGGCTCGTCGCCTGAGCTTCTTCACACGCTGGAGCGCGAGTATTTCGGCAAGTCTGACAAGGATACCATGTCGGCGCTGACCGGCTGCGACCTGCTCATCTTCGACGACCTCGGCGCGGAAATGGACAAGCCGCTGTACGGATCGCTGATTTACGAGATAATCAATTCAAGGATATGCCGCGGGCTGCCTATGATAGTCAGCACGAATTATTCCACGCAGGAGCTGCGGGATCACTATCCCGACAAGATATGCTCCCGCCTGCTCAGTTTCCGGCTGATGGCGTTCGTGGGGAGCGATATCCGCGTTATCCTGAAAAAGATCGCAAAGTCCTGAAAATCACTGCAACAGCAGAATTAATAAACTGGAGGTAACAAAATGGGAAAACTCAGAGTTGGCATGTTAACAAGCGGCGGCGACTGCCCCGGACTCAACGCCACTATAAGAGGCGCTGCCAAGGCTATCTATGAGGCGTTCGGCGAGGATAAGGTGGAGATAGTCGGTATCCACGACGGATATCACGGGCTTATCCACGGCGTTTACAAGGTAATGCAGCCGTCGGATTTCTCCGGCATACTCACGCAGGGCGGTACTATCCTCGGCACAAAGCGCACGCCGTTCAAGATGATGCAGATAATCGAGGACGACAAGGTGGATAAGGTCAAAGAGATGAAGGACACCTACAAGGACCTCAAGCTCGACTGCCTGTTCACTCTCGGCGGAAACGGCACCCACAAGACCGCAAACATGCTTTCCGAGGAGGGGCTGAACGTCATCGGTCTGCCCAAGACCATCGACAACGACATTTTCGGCACTGACGTTACCTTTGGTTTCCACTCCGCAGTGGATATCGGCACCGAGGTCATCGACCGTATCCACACCACCGCGAACTCCCACAGCCGCGTAATGGTCATCGAGATAATGGGCAACAAGGCTGGCTGGCTGACGCTCTACAGCGGACTTGCCGGCGGCGCCGACATAATCCTGCTCCCGGAGATACCCTACGATATCAATAAGGTAGCGCAGGCATGCCAAAAGCGTGCCGACGCAGGCAGAAACTTCTCCATTCTCGCTGTTGCAGAGGGCTGCTTTGACGTCGATGAGGCGAAGATGAAGAAAAAGGAGCGCACAAGACTGCGCACCGAGGCAGGCTACACCACTGCCACCGCCCGCATCGCAAAGCAGATACAGGAAATGACAGGGTTGGAAACCCGTACGGTAGTACCCGGACACATGCTCCGCGGCGGCAGCCCGTCCGCGTATGACCGCATACTTGCAACGCAGTTCGGCGCGCACGCAGCGCAGCTCCTCAAGGACAAGAAGTTCGGCTACACCGTTGCGATGGTGGACGGAAAGATTACCGAGAATCCCCTGGGCGACGTCGCAATGAAAACCAAGTTCGTCCCGGTGGACTGCAAGATGGTAAAGACTGCCAAGGATATCGGTATCTCCTTCGGCGACTAAATTCCACACATATTATAAAAGGACAGAGTTTTTCTGTCCTTTTTTGTTTATAACGGCTATTGAATATTATTGTAGAATATGCTAAAATTATATCAGGATTTACCCAGCGATTAATTTAGGAGGACACAAGATGTTCAATATAGCAGTAGCCCAGTCCGGCGGACCCACCGCGGCGATAAACGCCAGCCTTACGGGAGTTTTCAACGGAGCGGAGCAGAACAACGAGGTAGACGAGATCTACGGCGCGGAAAACGGTATCGAGGGCATTCTCGGTGACAAGCTGCTGAATCTTCGCAGCATTCTGATGGACGAGCACGACAAGCAGCTTCTGATGACGACGCCGTCTACGATACTCGGCTCCTGCCGTTTCAAGCTCAAGGACTGGCACGAGGACGAGAGCGACTACCTGCGTATTACCGAGGTGTTCAACCGTCACAATATCCGGGCGTTTTTCTACATCGGCGGCAACGACTCGATGGATACCGTAATGAAGCTGAACGGCTTCTTCCAGGCTAAGGATATCCGCATAAAGGTGGTCGGAGTTCCCAAGACCATCGACAACGACGTGACGGAAACCGACCATACTCCGGGATTCGGCTCCGCGGCGAAGTACGTTGCATGTTCCCTCCAGGAGATAATCCGCGACAGCCGCGTGTATTCCATTCCGTCCGTTACCATCGTTGAGATAATGGGCAGGGACGCCGGCTGGCTGGCGGCAAGCTCCTGCGTGCTCCGCGCCAATGGCGAGCCCGCTCCTCACCTCATTTATCTCCCGGAGGGGGAGTTCTCCCCGGAGAAGTACCTCGAGGACGTCCGCAAGGCTCAGCTGCGTTACAAGGCGGTCATCGTCGCAGTCTCCGAGGGGATCACATCCGGCGGAGTGACTTCCCAGGCGGTGGACGCGTTCGGGCATAAGTACCTTGCCGGGGTAGGCAAGTGGCTGGAGGGCTACACCAAGGAGCACATCGGCTGCAAGGTGCGCTCCATCGAGCTGAACGTAATGCAGCGGTGCAGCTCTCACATAGCGTCGCTGACCGACCTCAACGAGGCGGAGCGTATCGGCAGGGAAGCGGTAAGGGCTGCGCTGACCTACGGCGAGAGCGGCGTGATGATGGCTTTCCGCCGGATAAGCAACAATCCCTATCGCGTGGAGATAGTGCCAGCGGACATCGCCAAAGTCGCTAACCAGGAAAAGAAATTCCCCCGGGAATGGATAAATCCCGAGGGAAACAACGTGACCGTAGACGCGCTGAATTACTTCCTGCCGCTGATACAGGGTGAGCCGCAGCTTGAGTTCCGCAACGGTATCCCGGTGCATTTCCGTCTGGATCAGTAATTGACCGCCATCGGCTGCCTGGCGCGCTGGATGAGGTACTTTTCGTATCCGTCGTTGCGCGACCTGGACAGAATATAGCTTCCTATGAACGGCGCGAACTTTGCGAAGAGTCCGCGCTGTTCTTCTGTTTTGAGGAAAACACAGTCCGGCTGGAAGCGTTCGTCCCGCATTCCGAGACGGTATATCTCGTCCTGCGCCCTGCGGAGCCGCGTTAGCTCCTGGTAGCGGAATTCCGCAGCCTGCCGGGATATCCCGCAGAGCTTTTCTATCTCCATCGCCGACGATACTCCGCAGAAATGCAGCACCGTGAGTGGCGCGAGCAGCTCTGCGGCGAATCGGTCGGCTTCCTTTTCGTGGGCGTCGGTCAGCAGGGAGGGCGGGTCGGTTATGTGCCCGGAGAGCAGGTGTCCGACCTCGTGAGCTGCGGTCCATTTGCGGCGCGGTGCGTGGCAGAGCTGGCTGTTCAGCACGGCGACCATGCAGCCGTCCGCGATAAGGCTGAACCCAGCGTAGCTGACGGAGTGGAACAGCTCGTCAAGGCTGTTTTCGAACTGTTCGTGGAACGACATGTAGTCGATGACTTTGATGCCGAATGCGGAAGCGACTGCGCTCACGCTGACCGGGAGCGAAGCCAGTCCGGAGCGCAGCAGCGCCTGAGTTCCCGTCATGTTCAGTCCCCCTTGTAATCCGGCAGGTCCAGTATGTTCCCCGCGCCGGGGCGCTTCTTTAGGCGGATGGGCTGCGGCGGAGCCTCCTTGTTGAAGCTGCGAGCCGCGACCATCGTCAGTCCCTCGGCGCAGCGCTGGTATTCTATCTCGGTGCAGGCGTCCACCAGCTCGCGCCCGTGGGCGTCCAGTTCCAGATATTTCCGGAGGTGGACCTGCCCCGGCGCGTTCGAAGCGTCGAACTGATCGACGAATAGCTCGTTCGGTTCGCAGGAAAGCGCCGCGAACAGCTTGTAGAGCACGCTCTCTCTGGGGTGGCTGAAATCATGCTCGTAGTTCCCGACCGCAGACGCGGTCACGCCCAGCCGCTGGGCAAGTTCTTCCTGTGTCAGCCCCGCTCGTTCGCGGAGCTCTTTGATACGTTTTCCAATTCCCATGATGTTCTCCTTTAAATTGCCTGTTTGTCGCCGTAGCGCTGTATGAGCTTGTTGAGTCCGCTTTTACGCAGCATGAAAACGCGGCGCTCGCTCATGTAGAGGTCGTTTGCGAGCCGCTGCCAGCTTTTGGCGAGGATATAGTAGCCCTCTATCACGCTGCGTTCCTCTCCGGTGAGACAGCTTATGTAGACCAGCGCTTCCTTTTTTGCGTCGCACATCTTGTCGATGGTGCCGTTGATCTCGCGCTCCAGTCGGGCAAGTTTCTCTACGGTTTCTTTCGCGTATGCGGAGGACTGCACGGCGCGCTTCGATATCCGGTGCAGCTGTTCTATATGCTCTATTTGGGTCCTGATCTCGAACTCAAGCGTGCGGGCTCGTTCGAGGACAGCCATCACATCTGCCATGTTCATCACTCCTGGTTCATGTTTTGCAATTTCATGCACGATTGCTTACATGAACAGTATACCACAAGATACTTGTCATTGTCAAGAGGTTTTCTGCAAATTTACAAAATAATTTCACCTGATCTTTTTTGTATGAACAGATTTATTTTTAAAAATGAATTTTACAAATATAAAAATTTCATTATATGTAACGGCGGCGTGAAAGGTATCGTATGCTCAACTGGCGGAGGATTCCCGGATGGACTGCAAAGTGGCTCTACACCAGGATAAGACTGTGCTTGAGCACATTATGCCGCTGAGCCGCGCAGTGGCGTTTCATGTCTATTTTTGCAGGATTGCGTCAGCGGTCGTAATGATAGGGGCAGAATAAACTGTGCAGTATAAACAACTGAAGCACAAAAAAGTTGTAGCAAATCAACAAAAAGCATTTTTGCGATGAAAAAATCTCAAAATCATCTTGCAAAATCGTAAATATTGTTGTATAATGTATTCAGCCGCAGAGAAGCGGCACATATTTCCGCCAGGCATCAGGCGATACTGTGTAGAACGGAGCTTTGAAAGCCCGCGGAGGACTATCTTTAGGAGGTTACTTAACAATGGCGTTAACTAACAAATATCTCGCAGATCTTCTGGAAACCGTTAAGAAAAGAAATCCCGGCGAGCCAGAGTTCATCCAGGCTGTAACTGAGGTTTTTGAGACACTTCAGCCCGTTGCTGAAAAGAGACAGGACCTCATCGACGCAGGCGTTTTCGACAGGATCGTTGAGCCGGAGAGACAGATCATCTTCCGCGTTCCGTGGGTTGACGATAACGGCAAGGTTCAGGTAAACAGAGGCTTCCGTATCCAGTTCAACTCTGCTATCGGTCCGTACAAGGGCGGTATCAGACTGCACCCCTCCGTATATATTGGTATCATCAAGTTCCTCGGCTTTGAGCAGATCTTCAAGAACTCCCTGACCACTCTCCCCATGGGCGGCGGCAAGGGCGGTTCCGACTTCGACCCCAAGGGCAAGTCTGACGGAGAGGTTATGCGTTTCTGCCAGAGCTTCATGACAGAGCTTTGCAGACACATCGGCCCTGACTGCGACGTTCCCGCAGGCGATATCGGTACCGGCGGACGTGAGATCGGCTACATGTTCGGTCAGTACAAGAGGATCCGCGACGAGTTCTCCGGCGTTCTGACCGGTAAGGGACTTACCTACGGCGGTTCTCTCGCAAGAACCGAGGCTACCGGCTTCGGTCTGTGTTACTTCACCGATGAGATGCTGAAGGCTAACGGCAAGAGCTTCAAGGGTCAGACCGTTATCATTTCCGGTTCCGGTAACGTTGCTATCTACGCAACCAAGAAGGCTACCGAGCTGGGCGGCAAGGTCGTAACAGTATCCGACTCCAACGGCTACATCTACGATCCGGACGGAATCGACCTCGACGTTGTTAAGCAGATCAAGGAAGTTGAGCGCGGCAGAATCAAGGAGTACGTTGGCAGAACCTCTCACAAGAACGCTGAGTACCACGATGGCAGCGTCTGGGGCGCAAAGATCAAGGCTGACATTGCTCTGCCCTGCGCAACCCAGAACGAGATCAACGGCGAGTTCGCTAAGAACCTGGCTGCAAACGGCGTTTACGCTGTAGCAGAGGGCGCTAACATGCCTTCTACCCCCGAGGCTATCGAGGTTTACTTCGCAAACAAGATGCTCTATGGTCCCGCAAAGGCTGCAAACGCAGGCGGTGTAGCTACCTCCGGTCTTGAGATGAGCCAGAACTCCATCAGATACAGCTGGACTTTCGAGGAAGTTGACGAGAAGCTCCACAACATCATGGTTTCCATCTTCAAGAGCTGCGACGAAGCTGCTAAGGAGTACGGCATGCCCGGCAACTACATGGCAGGCGCAAATATCGCAGGCTTCCTGAAGGTTGCAGAAGCTATGAAGGCTCAGGGCTGCGTTTGATCTTGTCGGTCTGAAACATGAGTGACAACAAGAATCACACGTTGAAGAAGGACGCAGACCTTGTCCGCGGGAACAAAACCGATTCCAAGGACCTGCACCTGCATAATGAACTCCACCCCAACGACCGCAAGGCGGGAAAGGGCGTAAAGGAGAGCAAGCAGTTCCACGACAATTGCAACTTCAACCTGAATCACACAAAATAAATGTATCCCCCTGTCGGTCGGCAGGGGGATTTTTTGCGTATAAATGAAAACCACGGCTGAAAATCAGCCGCGGCCTTTTTATTTGTTTATCAGTTCTGTGAGCTTCTGTTTAACGTCGCTGTACCGCTTCACCGGGATAGGAAGCTCGCTTCCGTCGGACAATACGACACAATACGGCTTCAAGAGCGTGATATGATCGAGGTTCACCGCATAACATCTGTGTATGAGGACAAAATTACTTCCGGCGCTGTCCAGAAATGCCGAGATGCTGAGCCGTGCGCTGATGTCCCCGTTCAGGCAGTGGATTTGCGAGTTGCGGCCGTCCGAGGTGACGTACAGAATGCTGCTGCGCGATATGAAACGCGTACAGTCGTCCATGTCAGTGATTATCATTCTGTCGGCAGGTTTCGCGGCAGGCTGCGCCGGATTCGTATCCGAGGCTGCTCCGGAAGTCGGGACGACGGCGCAAAATGCTGCGACGTGGTCTCCCGGGGCGGGCGCATTGTCGGGTTTGCTTACTCCGATGTACTTCAGCCGGAGTTCTCCGTTGGGGGTCATTTCCCATACGAATACGCAGTGCTGCCTCATCTGCAAAATTCCGGAGATGTTGTCCACGGGGGTCAACGTGTATTTTCCGATGATGGTACATGCGCTTCCGCAGTTCTGCGCTATCAAAAATTCGCCGTCGCTGATTCTGCTTTTTGCAGTGTCTTCGATCACCATGGGAAGAAATCTGTAGACTTCCTCCCGCCCACGGGCAAGAAACTGATGAAGTGAGTCCGTGAGGGTGAAATCCTCGTCTATGTATTTTAACAAGAGTTCGGGGTCGCGCCGCCATAAATGCTCCAGTATCGACTTAGTAAGTTCGGTCACGAGAGCGGTGTTTTCGTTAGTCAATTCAATCTGCCTTTCTAAAATTTGATACTGTCTGGTACGGATAACAGTGTTATTTAGAAAGATGATGATGAAATTGCTGAAATGCAGCGACAGATGTTTCGCTACTATAGTGCATATTATAACATGACTTGATATCTGTTGTCAAGTACTTTCTGCATTTTCTTAACGATTTACTAACAAAAAATATGTTGAATCACGCCTTTTAAATCGCCGCTTTTGGTTACGCCAGAGTGGTCATTCGTGCTAAATCTATTGAAAAACCGTTTTTTTCCTGTTATAATATTCTTAATTACTCAAGTAAAACCACACAAAAGGTCAGCTTTTTGTGTATTAAAGCCTGGCATATTGTGCATACAGAGGTATTTGAATGACAAGATATTGCCGTTCTGAGAAGCATAAAAAATACATAAAAGGCAAAAGCAAGCAGAAAAGAGCACTGAATAACAACATTAAATCCGCTGATTTATTCATGCCGACTGGCGGTCTGAAAGGCGTTGACCCGGTCTACGCGCTAACTAACGCCTTTTCCAAGCGCTTTGACGCGCTAGGAAAGTATTATGCCGGGAAGATGGCGCAGGATAATGCACTGGAAAAAAACGACAGCATGCAGCCCACCTCCGAGAAGGACAGCTCAGAGGCGGAAAAGCGTGCGCTGAACGATTCTCCGGAATATGTTCATTCGCGCCGTGAATTAGATGAATGCCAATTTGCAGATAGATTCTCATCCTATGCCTTTCGAGGAGGGAAACTTGCAACGGCGGTGATGGCGGGGCAGGGAAAACAGATGTTTACGGTCTGTCTTTCACGGGCGCTTGGCAGAAGCTTCCAGGGAGGAGAACGCCAGACGAAGCTGCTCAGCGGGAGTGCCCCGGAACGTCAGGTCGGGAACATGTCGTCGAGCGTGAGGTTCAACCGTGACGCGCAGTCGGCGGTGAGCATAGTGACCGACGCGGTTCGTGGGAGCTCCCGGCTTCTGGAGTTATTCGAGAAGCTCGCTGATGACAGCGGACAGTTTCCCGATACTCCGCTTGAGATGAACAAAATCGACACGCTCCGCATGACTATGCCGTTCCTGCGCACGACCGATGACAGGGCGGCGATCATTTCCTGCCGGGAACGGCTGAGGGAGCTCGAAAACGATGCTTCGCCCGGTGCGGCGCAGACAGCGCGACTGCTGAGGTCGGCGCTGGTAAAGCAGACCGCCGTCCTCAACCGGAAAGAGGAGCAGAAACGCAGCTTCCTTACAATTCTGAGCGAGGTGAGCCGCAATGTCCGGGAAGCCGAGAAGCTGTTCAGCTCAGGCGGCTTTGCAGAACAGGCGCTGAACAGCGCCGAGGAGCTCATGGAGGACCTGCCGCCGGACGATGGCAAGCGACGGGACGCCGCCTACGATGTGGCTTCCGCTGTGTCGGAATTTCTGTCCGGACTGAGGGGTGATGAGCTTGGAGCAGCACAGTCAGCAGACCCAGCAGAGCAGGAAAAACCTCCCGCAGGAGAAGAAAAAGAGCGGTGACGGGCGGCTTTCGGTCAGCACTGCGCAGCTAACTGCGGCTTCCGCAGCGGAGCGCGCATTCGGGCTGTCATTCCCCGGCGTGCCTGGGGAATTGCTGCTGGAGGCTGGCAACCAGCTCCTGCTTCGACTGAGCGGAGAAGCTGCGCAGTCGGCCAACGCGCCAGAGCTGAGCTTTTCGGAGGAGTCTCCTGCGAACGAATACCAGCCGGGCGAAACGGTGCCCTATCAGCTTCCGGAGTTTTCCGGGAAGCTGCTGGGGCTGACTAGTCTTAGCGATATTGGGGGAGGTACTTGATGGATTATTCCGGCATTGTCAGGAACGAGCTGTCGATGAGAGGACTGAATTTCATCGAGGAAAACGGTGCGTTTCAATTGACAATGACCAGTGGTCAGCACTGCTGGCGATGCCTGATAAGTACGTCCGGAGACCGGATAGTCTGCTGCTCGCAGTTCCCGTGGAATGTCGGGAAAAGCGCTCTGAATGAGCTTGACCGGCTCAACAGCGAGCTTAGTGTTGGATGCTTCCTGACAAGCGGCAGGCGCGTGATCTTCCGCTGCGGCGCGGTGGTACAGGATCCGCTGACCGCCGGGGAGACAGCAATTTCGCTGCTGCGGCTGAACGGGGATACCGTCTGCCGTTGCTGGGAACGTGTGAAATACTGCGGAGGTACGGATGAGCTTTGATTATTCCGACGCGGGGAAGCGCTTTGCGAGCCAGGACGAATTACTGGGCTGCTTCGTGGATATCCTCGACCTACATATATATTATTACTACAAATATCATTACTGGGTCAGCCCGGAAAACAGCATTCAGGGAATGCTCGGGGTAGTCGTGACCCGGGATGAGTTCGAAAAGGGACTGCTCCGCTCGTCCGGCAGCACCGCCTGGGAAAGCCTGACGGAGGAGGAGCGCAGCGAGCTTGAAATGATCCGGGAGTACTTTTTCAGCCGGGTGATAGCAACGCCGGACGACTGTGGATTTCCGCTGTTCGGGGTCGAAAACGCGTTCCGGACGGACAGATTCCGCTTTCTGACGGTGCTGACGCTGCTCTGCTGCGACATCGACCGCCGCAACGAAAAGTTGTTTGCGTTCCTACAGGACGACATCACAAAGAAGCTCCCGACTGCGGATACTCTGATACGCCTGTGGGCGGAGCCCGGGGAGCGTATATCAGGTTATTTCAGCTTCTTTTCCGACCGGGACGTTCTGATGAAATACCTCTGCGCGCCCGGCGAGGGGACTCTCTGTACGCGGCAGCTGCGGCTTTCCGAGCCTATCCTCCGCTACCTTACCGGCGGGGAGTGCAGCTATCCTTTCTACGACCGGCGGGAATGCCCGGGACCGGTCTACATAATGGCTGACGTTGCCGGGCAGGCGGGGCGCGCCGTGCGACGCTCCCGGGAGGGTGCAGCCGCAGTGGTCTGCATGTGCGGAAAGCGCGGCAGCGGCAGGAAGCACCTGGTGAAGCAGTGCGCCTGGGAATGCGGCGAGAGCGTCGTATTCGTCCCGGCGGCGGAGATCATCTCCTCAGACGACGCGGCGGAGGGATTCCGGCGGGCAGTCTGCGAGGCTGCGCCCAGGGGGGCGGCGCTGTGCATCACTGATTTTGAGCAGTTCCTCGAGGAAGAGAACCGCGTGAAGCTGGCAGGGTTTACAGCCGAGCTTTCGGACAGCGGCAGATTCTTCGGAACTCATATATTCATCACGACGGAGCAGCGTTGGCAGACTGAACTGCCGGGAGACATGCTCCTGCTGACGCTGGAGCTCCCGGATACCGACGAGGAGCAGCGCCTGACGCTGTGGGAGCGCGCCCTGGAGGGGCTGCGGCTCTCCGAGCCGGTGGAGCCTGCGGAGATGGCGGCGAAATTCCGGTTCACAGCCGGGCAGGTATTCGCAGCCACGCGGCGCGCTGCCGAGCTCTCACCGGAGGGCGTGATAACGCCGGAGCTGCTGCACGAGTGCTGCTATGCGCAGGTGGTGGTCGGGCTGAACACGCTCGCCGCGCCGATAAAGCCGGCGTACAGCTGGGAGGACCTCGTCCTGCCTGAGCCCGAAATAAAGCTGCTGAAAAGCGCGTTGACCCACGTGAAGTACCGTCACAAGGTCTACACGGAGTGGGGATTCTCGAAGAAAGCGGCGTACGGGCGGGGGCTGTCGATACTGTTTTCAGGACCTCCCGGGACGGGAAAGACGATGGCGGCGCAGGTGATCACGAATCAGCTCCACATGCAGCTTTTCAAGGTGCAGCTGTCGCAGGTCATCAGCAAGTACATCGGCGAGACCGAAAAGAACCTGCGACGTGTGTTCACCGAGGCGAAAAACGCGAACTGCGTGCTGTTTTTCGATGAAACCGACGCCCTTTTCGGAAAGCGCTCCGAAGTCAAGGATTCCCACGACCGCCATGCGAACATCGAGACCGCATACCTGCTTCAGCAGATGGAGGAGTACGACGGGGTAGTGCTGATGGCGACCAACCTGCTTCAGAACATAGATGATGCGTTCATGCGGCGCATAAGTTTCGTTGTGCAGTTTCCGTTTCCGGACGTCCCCACGCGGAAGCTGCTCTGGCAGAAAATGCTGGACGCGAAGGCTCCCGTTGAGAATATTGACTGGGACTTCCTGGCAGAGAATTTCAAGATGGCGGGCGGAAACATCAAGAACTGCATAATCCACGCGGCATTCCTTGCGGCGGCGGAGGGCGTGCCGATAGGCATGCGGCAGCTGCTGACCGGGATAGTCAACGAGCAGCGCAAGAACAACACCGTGGTGCTGCGCGAGGATCTCAGGCAGTATGCCGACCTTGTTTTCGGCGGTTAACTGGTTAGTTTATCCGACAGGATCTACTATAAACGAAGATCTGCTGTCCGGCGGACTTCACGAAATTTATTTGAGAGGAGGCACTGATCTTCTTGCAGCCGCAGAGCTGACAGAGATCAGAAACAAGTTATGCCAGAGTATTTATCCCCAGGTGTGTATGTTGAAGAGTACGAGTCCGGCGCAGTTCCCATGGAAGGCGTTGGAACGAGCACGGCAGGCTTCGTAGGTCTTGCAGAGAAAGGCGACGTCATCGGAAAGCCGCAGCTGGTAACGAGCTTCAGCGATTATGTGCGCATTTTCGGCGGGTACCTTTCCGAAACGAAGTACGGCGACAAGCGCTATCTGCCGTATGCAGTAGAGCATTTCTTCATCAACGGCGGCTCCAGGGCTTTCGTTATGAGAGTATGCCCGGCTGATGCAAAGTGCGCTTCAACAAAGAGCGACTCTATCCTGAGCTTCACTGCGAAGAACCCCGGCGAATGGGGCAACCGCGTAAAGATCACTGTTTCCCCGGTATCCCGCGTAAAGACCCAGGTCTACGAGGTGGACGGAAACAGCGCGACAGTCCGGAGCGTTGACGGTTTCAACATCGGAGACGTTGTGGAATTTGCAGACGGAAAGTCTTCCGTCTACAACCGCATCACCGCTATCGAGGAAAAGACGATTTCCTTTGAGAACCCCGTGAACCCCTCGATAATCGACAAAAACCTTGTTCCCACGAAGTTCATCAAGTCCAGCGAGATAGACGTATCCGTAAAGTACGGCGACGTCAAGGAGGATTACCTTTTCGTATCCCTCAACACCGAGTCCGCTGACTACATCTGCTCCAGAATGTCCCGGAGCGAGCTCGTCACCGTCGAGGTGCTCGCAAAGGCTGCCGCAAAGCCCGCTCCCGAAGCTAAGGACAAGGAGAAAAAGGACGCTGCTCCCGCAGCGGTCTCCGGTATCGTTTCCCCGTTTGACGCTGTAGGCGGAAAGGGCGACGCGATGATACTCCAGCTCGCCGGCGGTACTGACGGAAATGCGGACGCCGTAGCGGCTTCCGACTACATCGGCAAGGACGGCGGTCCCGGCAGAAGAACAGGTATCCAGGCGTTCATTGAAAATTCCGACGTGAGCATAATGTCCGTACCGGGTATCACTATCCCGGAGGTACAGATGTCCCTCATCGCGCACTGCGAGAACATGAAGAGCCGCTTCGCCGTGCTCGACATGCCCAAGGACAGGAAAAAGACCGATGAGCTGCTGGAATACCGCGACATGTTCGATTCCAGCTACGCTGCGTTCTACCATCCCTGGATCCAGATATTCGACCCGCTTTCCAAGAAGAACGTGTTCGCACCGCCCTCCGGCTCCGTGCTGGGCGTTTACGCGCGCACCGATAACACCGTAGGCGTACATAAGGCACCCGCAAACGAGGTAGTGCGCTCCTGCACGGGTCTTGCGAGCAGCTACAACACTGCCGAGCAGGATCTCCTGAATCCCAAGGGTGTGAACCTTATCCGCTCCTTCCCGGGCAGAGGTATCCGCATCTGGGGCGCAAGGACGGCTTCCTCCAACGCCACATGGAAGTACGTCAATGTACGCCGCCTGTTCATTTACCTGGAGGAGTCCATTCGCGCAAACACCAACTGGGTAGTATTCGAGCCGAACACCGAAGCGCTTTGGGGCAGGGTAAAGCGGACAGTGGAGATGTTCCTTGCGAGCACCTGGAGAAGCGGCGCGCTTGCCGGTACTTCCCCGTCCGAGGCGTTCTTTGTTGATATCGGCAGGAACACCATGACCCAGGACGACATCGACAACGGCAGACTTATCTGCGTTATCGGCGTAGCGCCGGTAAAACCCGCTGAGTTCGTTGTATTCAGAATTGGGCAGTACACCAGCGAGAGCAACGGTTGATCATTGTAGGAAAGGAATGAGAGCAAATGCCGGAAATCAGATATCCATTCAAGAATTTCAGATACAAGGTGGAGTTCAACGGCACCGAGGCCGCTGGCTTCAGCGAGGTATCTGGCGCAGACATCTCTGTTGATGTCATCGAATACAGAGAGGGCAACGAAGTACGCACCACCCCCAGAAAGCTCGCAGGTCTTACCAAATACGGAAACATAACGCTGAAATGGGGCGTCGTAGGCTCCATGGAGATGATGGAGTGGCTGCACACGGTGGCTTCCGACAACACCTCCGGTCCCACCGGAATCGAGCGCAAGACCATCACCATAAAGCTCCTTGACGACACGGGGGCTGAGGGTCCCAGCTGGGAAATAATCAACGCATGGCCCACGCATTACACAGCGCCTGACCTCAACGGTCTCGGCGGCGAGGTCGCGATAGAGACCCTCGAGATATGCCATGAGGGCGTGAACAGAATAGACGGCGGGTCGATGGACTCCGCAACTCCGTCTGAGAACTGATAAGCAGGAACTTAAAACAGAACCGCCGTCGGCTCTTCGGTGTGACCGTTGAGCCGATGGCGAAATCTGGTTTTTTCGGGTAATAGAAAATATAGGTCGGAGGAAAGAATGAGCTTTCAGACTGAATTTGAATTTGAACTCCCCAGGGGTTACGTTGACCAGAACGGCGAGGTGCACAAGCGCGGCGTCATGAGACTGGCGACGGCCGCTGATGAAATAATGCCGCTGAGGGACCCGCGCGTGCAGCAGAATCCGGGGTATCTCACAGTTATACTGCTGTCCAGAGTTGTCACGAAGCTGGGAACGCTCCAGGCGATAAACAACCGCGTCATCGAGAATCTGTTCACGATAGACATGGCGTATCTTCAGGACCTCTATCAGCGGATAAACATGCAGGAGGTGCCGACATACAAGGTCGTCTGCCCGCACTGCAACAAGGAATTCGAGCTCCCTCTGGATTTTTTAGAAAAGTAGAGCTGTCGCTGTATCCCCAAGACAAGCTCTATGAGGAAATGACGTTTCTGGGGTATTACCTTCACTGGGGCCACGATGAGCTTATGGAGCTGGAGCACCGCGAGCGCCGCAGATGGTGCGCGGAGGTGTCGCAGATAAACAAGAAGCTCAGCGGTCAGAAGGAAAAGAAGAACCTGTTTGAGAAGTAAGGGGGCGGCTCATGGAAGGCACACATACCGGCGGAAATTTCAGGGTCATCATAGCGCCCATCGAGCTGACCGGGAATTTCTCGTCAGTCACCGGGTTAAGTTCTGAACTTGAGTACGAGGAGTACATCGAGGGCGGGACGTTCCGTCCGGTGTACCTGCCGAAAGGGATACGGTACGAGCGGATAGCGCTTCAGCGCGGCACCGCTACGCTGGAACCGCTTTCGCTGTGGTTCGACACGGTGCGTACCGGGATGTACACCAGGTATCCCATGATAATCACGATGATGGACAGTGCAGGAAAGCCAGTCAAGATATGGACCGTCCTTGACGCAATGCCGGTGAGGGTGGATTACGGAACTCTTGACGCGATGAGCGGCAGCGTGGCTCTGACGACGGTGGAGCTGGTCCACGGCGACATAATCACGATAATGTAACGGAAAGGAGCATGCCGGGTGGATAATATCACTTCCGCAAGGGATATCAGCGGACTGGAGCCGATAGGCGTCCTTCCGGGGCTGACGCCGCTGTGTGTCCCGATGGAGCCCGCGAACGGCTTCGCCGAGGAAACGCAGCTCCGTGCGCGTCCCCGTATCGTTTCGCTCTGGGAGCGGCTCGGACTGATATACCTCCTGGAACAGCCGCAGAGCATTCCGGTGAACAATACCCGCGTCATCGTGAACAATTTCACGGCGCAGATGGTTTTCCGCCTGTGCTCTATGAACCATACCGACAGGCTGATTGAAAGATATCAGCCCGGATTTGTATTCCCGGATAAACTCCGCCGGGTGTCGCAGGAGAACATGCGACTGGTGCGCTCCGCCGAGGTGGGCAGATTCCTGCGCTCATTCACGGAAAACAGCCGCTACACTGAGGAGGTCAGCCGCGTATTCCGGCTGGTGTTCGAAAAGGAGACCGGAGGTATCCCGCTTCAGACCGTGTGCAGGGCGCTTGCGGCGCTTCTTGGCTCGAGCGGAGGCGGAGCGGTTTTCACGGCGCAGCAGCGCAGGATATTCGAGCGTATCGCGACAGTGCTCGGGACGGAATACCCCGAAAGTCCTGTTGCCAGCGTGATAGGCAGCCTTGGCGCAGCATCCGGATTTACAGACGAGCAGCGCCGCCACATTACCGAAGCGGTCGGGAAAACCGGAGCCCGTCCGGAAATGGACGCGGCGAGGGCAGTGCTGCGGCTCGCGGAGCTCGGGAAAACGCCATCCGAAGCGGAATCCGCAATACGCTCCGAGGTCAGGAGCTACGGTTTTATAAGGCCCGAAAGAAACCTAAGCAGCAGTACGGCGACTGCTGCGCCTTCCGGGAGCGCTCTGAAATACGGTCTGCCTGATGGGAGCGCCGTCGCCGGAGCGATACCATCTCCTCCGCGCGGAACTGTCAGGGCTGAGAGCATATCCGGTAAGTTTCCCGAAATCCTGCTGGAGAATTTGACGAATGTCAAAACAAACACCTCCAGCCAAGTGGAAAGAGTAAAGGGAGCGCCCACCGCTGAGCTTAGCGTAAATGCGGTCTCCAGGCGAATAGCGGAGCTGGTGAGCGGAAGTGCGGCGGGCGCTTTTTCTGAACTCCTTAAACGCGTGGAGCGTATAGATACGGAAGCGGTCAGGGCTGATCCTGAGGGCAGCGTAACGCGGAGTGTAACGAGTGAAACTCCCTGGCGATCCTCCGCAGCGAGGATATTCCTGAGTTCTCCGGCGGGAGCGTTTGCGGAGCGGCTGTTTGGCGGCTCGGGAGATTCGATATACGCTGAAATGCAGCATTACTCCACAGCGGTCCGCAGTGAGGATTCCCACGCCGGGAACGTACAGTACTCAGCGCCGGGAAATGCGGGAGACGTCCGGGAGCTCAGCCGCGTTACGGAACATGTTTTGCGCGAGTACGCTGCTAAGCTTGCGACGGAAAACGTGATAAGGAGAGCTGCTCCCGGAAATCCTTCGCGTGGCTCTGCGGCGGATTCGGGAGCCGTCGCAGGTGAGAATCAGGCAATGGTCACGGCGCCTGCGCTAAGTAAGCTGCTAGGCAGGCTGTACGCCGAAAAATCAGGGAACGCCAGCGCGGCTCTGGTGCAGCCGGGGGAGTCGGTGGGCGGTACGCTGAGCGCTGTGAGGGAAACCGCAGAATTGCTTCGGCGGTATTCGCGGCATTATTCTGTAGGTCAGCGTGAGCTGCTTGTTTCCGAATGGGAGCATATGAAAACCACGGAGTTCTCGGATGAATCCGTAATCTCCCGCCGGGGAGCAGTGTTCCCGGCGGAGACCGCGCGGGAGTACGCGCAGCAGATTCCGCAGGTGGATTCCCCGGAGCTCTCAAATCCGGGAAATCCCGCGAATGAACGCGAGCAATACCCCTCGCAGTCCGCTCCGGAGAAATCCGGGATTCCTCTCCGGGGAGCAGTGCTCCCGGCGGAGACCACACGGGAGTACGCGCAGCAGATTCCGCAGGTGGATTCCCCGGAGCTCATAAATCCGGGAAATCCCGCGAATGAACGCGAGCAATACCCCTCGCAGCCCGTTCCGGAGAAATCCGCACCCTCCCGCCGGGGAGCAGTGCTCCCGGCGGAGACCACACGGGAGTACGCGCAGCAGATTCCGCAGGTGGATTCCCCGGAGCTCATAAATCCGGGAAATCCCGCGAATGAACGCGAGCAATACCCCTCGCAGCCCGTTCCGGAGAAATCCGCACCCTCCCGCCGGGGAGCAGTGCTCCCGGCGGAGACCACACGGGAGTACGCGCAGCAGATTCCGCAGGTGGATTCCCCGGAGCTCA
>CAKSEO010000014.1 GCA_934446565.1 uncultured Oscillospiraceae bacterium
GAGTTTTCCCCCGCTGGCTTAGAACGCGATATCCTCCAAAACAGTCCAGTGGACTGTTTTGGAATAAGTGTTTATCCATTTGGAAAGGCGCTCATGTAACATGTAGTTTGGCTATTCTACACGTCAGGTAATTCATAAAGACTGTGGGGGAAAACTCTTGTTTTCCCCCACACCCCTTTAGCGCCTTTTGGTCGTTTAACTGCGCGCCAGCGCGCAGAGTAGCCGTGCTTCGCACGGAGTAGCCGCGCTTCCGCGCGGAGGTTTCGCCTACGGCGACGAGGGCGCTGCCCTCGACCTGCAAGGGGGGCGCGCCCCCCTTGACTCCCAGTTGGGGGTTGCAGTAAGACGAATTTTACCCGCATAAATTATAGTTTTTACTAATGATATATTTCGATATACCTCAAAAAAGAAATGTTAAGTTTTACGGAGATTTAACAAACGGCGACTTTTGGATTTAACATTATCCTGATATAATATGCTTGTGACAAGGAAAGATCACAATAAAGCGGTAAGAAACCGCAGTGTAAATAAGGAGAACAACATTATGAAAACAAGAAAGATCACATTAAGCGCAGCAGCTCTGCTTATGGTAGCAGCACTTGCAGGCTGCTCCGGCAATAACACCAGCTCCTCCGCTAACAGCAGCTCTGCTGCCGACGCGTCCAGCGCGGCTGATAGCTCCGCAGCTGACAATTCCGCAGATAACACAGCTTCCAAGCTCACCACCGATATCACCGTAGTATCCCGCGAGGACGGCTCCGGCACAAGAGGCGCATTCGTTGAGCTGATGGGTATTGAGCAGAAAAATGATGCCGGCGAGAAGGAGGACATGACCCGCGGCGACGCAGAGATCTCCAACTCCACCAACGGCGTTATGATGAGCGTTGCAGGCAACGTTGACGCTATCGGCTACATCTCCCTCGGCTCCCTCAACGACACCGTAAAGGCTCTTGACGTAAACGGCGTAGAATGCTCCGTAGACGACATCAAGTCCGGCGATTACGTTGTAGCAAGACCGTTCAACGTATGCTACCAGCAGGAGAAGCTCGACAGCAATGCCGCAGCAAAGGACCTCATCTCGTTCATCGAGTCCGACGACGGTCAGAAGATCATTGCTGACAACGGCTACATATCCATCGAATCCAAGGGCGCATACACCGCTTCCGGTGTGACCGGCGCTATCTCCCTGAACGGTTCTACATCCGTAGGCCCTGTAATGGAGAAGCTCTGCGAGGCTTACAAGGCTCTCAACCCTGACGTATCCATCGACATTCAGCAGACCGGCTCCGGCGCAGGCATCACTTCCGCGACCGAGGGTACATGCGATATCGGTATGTCCTCCCGTGAACTCAAGCAGGAGGAGCTCGACGCAGGTCTTACCGAAATGAAGATCGCTGACGATGGTATCGCAGTTATCGTAAATCTCGAGAATCCCATCGAGAATATCACCTCTGACGAGATCATGAAGATCTACACCGGCGAGCTCAACAACTGGAGCGAGCTTGGCTGATAACTCAGTAACAACTCTCCAATAGGTTTCTCCCCTCTGTCGCTTGGATGCCCGGCGTCCGTGTTCTGTCGGTCAACTCCTCTGGCATTTCATGCCACCTCCCCCGCCGGGGGAGACACGGGCTTTTGGCGACAGCCATGCGGCGTCCGTGCCGCACTTCCCTTACGCGCTGCGCTGCGGCATTACAGCTAACGTGCAGCGCACTTTTATGAGTGTAAGAATGTAAAGTCACATTCTGGAAATTTAACAAAAGAGGTTTATTATGCAAAAAGTAAAAGAAGGCATAATGCATGCGATGTTCCTGATATGCGCATGTGTTTCGATACTCGCGGTAGTGCTGATATGCGTGTATCTGTTCGCCTCGGGCGTTCCGGCTATCGGCGAGATAGGCGTGACCGACTTCCTGTTCGGAACCAAGTGGAAGCCGTCCAGCGGCTACTATGGCATATTCCCGATGATCATCGGCTCTATACTCGTTACTGGCATTGCGGTCGTCATAGGCGTTCCGATAGGCATTCTGTGCGCTGTGTTTATGTCGCATTACTGCCCGAAGAAGCTTTACCGTTTCGTTAAGCCTGCGATAAACCTCCTCGCCGGGATACCGTCTATCGTATACGGCTTCTTTGGTCTGGTCGTTATAGTTCCTATAATGAAAGACCTGTTCGGCGGCTCCGGCAAATCGCTGCTGACCGCCGGGATACTCCTCGGGATAATGATACTCCCGACCGTTATCAAAACTACGGAATCATCCCTGAACGCCGTTCCCAAGAGCTACTATGAGGGCGCGCTCGCTCTTGGCGCAACGCACGAGCGCAGCGTATTCTTCGCGTCGCTCCCCGCTGCGAAATCCGGCATACTTGCCGCGATAATCCTCGGCGTTGGACGTGCGATAGGCGAAACGATGGCGGTCATCCTCGTTGCCGGCAACCAGACCATCATTCCTGAGAGCATTACCTCCGGTATCCGCACCATGACCTCCAACATCGTAATAGAAATGGGCTACGCCGGCGGACTTCACCGTGAAGCGCTCATCGCCACTGGCGTCGTTCTGTTCGTATTCATCCTGATAATTAATCTATGTTTCTCCGCGCTCAAAAGGAGGAAAGACTGATGACTGAGGCTTCGACTGTTGCTATGACTGACGAAAAAACTACAAAGGCTCCCGAGCATTATATCAACCGCGTTACACTTGGCGCAAGGCTGAAACAGTACACCCGCAGCCCGCTGTCGCTCATACTCATGATACTTGTCATGCTGGCGGCGATATTCTCCGTGGGAATGCTCATATTCATCATCGCGTACATCCTTATCAACGGCGTTCCGCACCTTACCGCCGAGCAGTTCAGCTGGGAATACACCACCGAAAACGTCAGCATGATGCCGGCTATCCTGAACACTCTGATAATGACCGCAATGACGCTGATCATCGCAGTTCCTATCGGCGTTTTCGCGGCGGTGTACCTCGTTGAGTACGCCAAGCGCGGCAACAAGCTTGTAAAGGTCATCCGCGTGACGACCGAAACGCTCTCCGGCATTCCGTCCATCGTGTTCGGTCTGTTTGGTTATCTGATGTTCAATATTTCGTTCGGCTGGGGATTCTCCATGATGGCAGGCGTTATTACACTTGCGATGATGATACTCCCGCTGATAATCCGCACCACCGAGGAGGCGCTCCTCGCCGTTCCCGACAGCTACCGCGAGGGCAGCTTCGGTCTGGGCGCGGGCAAAATGCGCACCGTGTTCCGTGTTATACTTCCGACTGCGGTTCCGGGTATCATGTCCGGCGTTATCCTTTCCATTGGTCGTATCGTCGGCGAATCTGCGGCGCTGATATTCACCTCCGGTTCCGGACACAGCCTGCCTGGCGCGCTTACCGGCTCGGGAAGCTCCGCAGCTACCCTGACCGTTCACATGTATATTCTCTCCAACGAGGGACTGCATGTCAACGAGGCGTTCGCTTCCGCGGTAGTTCTGCTGGCGCTTACATTCATAATAAATCTCGTTTCCGACCTCATCGAGCGCCGGATAGCAAAGAAGAAAGGATAACCACATGAAATTCGATATCAGGAACGCCGAGCTTTACTACGGCGACTTCAAGGCGCTCAAGGGAATAAACCTTGAGATTCCGGAAAACAAGATAACCGCGTTCATAGGTCCCTCCGGCTGCGGAAAATCCACTCTGCTGAAATCCCTCAACCGAATGAACGACCTCGTTGAGGGCTGCCGCATAACCGGAGATTTCCTGCTTGACGGCGAGGACATCTACGGAAAGATGGACGTGAACCTGCTGCGCAAGCGCGTCGGAATGGTGTTCCAGAAGCCGAACCCGTTCCCGATGAGCGTTTACGACAACATCGCGTTCGGTCCGCGCACCCACGGCATCCACTCCAAGGTAAAGCTGGACGACATCGTTGAGAAGTCCCTCCGGGACGCCGCGATATGGGACGAGCTGAAAGACCGCCTGAAAAAATCCGCGCTGGGACTTTCCGGCGGACAGCAGCAGCGACTCTGCATCGCAAGGGCGCTTGCGGTAGAGCCCGAGGTGCTGCTGATGGACGAGCCGACTTCCGCGCTGGATCCTATTTCAACTTCCAAGATAGAAGACCTTGCAATTGAGCTGAAAAAGGAGTATACTATAGTTATGGTAACTCACAATATGCAGCAGGCTGCGAGAATTTCCGACAAGACGGCGTTCTTCCTGCTGGGCGAGGTCGTAGAGTATGCCGATACCGACAAGCTGTTTTCGACGCCGCAGGATCAGCGCACCGAGGACTACATAACCGGACGATTCGGCTGATAGGGGGGCATATTATGAGAAACCGTTTTGACGAGCAGCTCGAGCAGCTCAACGTTGGACTTATCAAGATGGGCGCGCTCTGCGAAGAAAGCATTGCATGCGCCGTCAAGGCACTGTTCGACGAAAAGACCGATGAGATGATAACCAAGGTCAACGACAACGAGGAAGAAACAGACCACATGGAGCACGACATCGAGGCTCTGTGCATGAAGCTGCTGCTCCATCAGCAGCCTGTCGCAAAGGACCTGCGCTGCGTTTCCTCCGCGCTGAAGATGATATCCGACATGGAGCGTATCGGCGACCAGTCGCAGGATATCGCGGAAATCGCGGGATTCGTGCACTCCACCGACCTTGCCGGAAAGGTACACATCTCCGATATGGCAAACGAGGCTATCAGCATGGTGACGATGAGCGTGGATTCCTTCGTGCGCAAGGATGTCAGTCTTGCAAAAAAGGCGATAGACGCGGACGATAAGGTGGATTCCCTTTTCCTCAAGGTAAAGGAGGAGCTTATCGACCTTGTTCGCAGCGATTCCGGCGACGCGGAGTACTTTATGGATCTGCTGATGGCGGCGAAGTACCTTGAGCGTATCGCCGACCATGCGACTAATATCGCGGAATGGGTGGTCTACTCCATCACCGGAGAGCGCTGATTTCCGCCGAAAGAGAGGAAAACTATGATATACATGCTGGAGGACGACGCTAATATAAGGAATTTCGTGCTGTATGCGCTGAACAATTCCGGGCTGGAGGCTAAGGGCTTCGAACGCCCCAGCGAATTCTGGGCGGCGCTTAAAGAGGAAACTCCGTCCGTGCTGCTGCTTGATATAATGCTCCCGGAGGAGGACGGCATGCAGGTGCTCGCAAAGCTGCGCTCCAATCCGGAATACGCCGGGCTGCCGGTCATCATGCTGACCGCAAAGGGCTCGGAGTACGATAAGGTGATAGGTCTTGACAGCGGCGCCGACGATTACGTTGCGAAGCCCTTCGGCACGATGGAGCTCATCTCCAGGATAAAGGCGCTGCTCCGCCGCACTTCCTCCCAGGAAACGAAGGAGTACGATTTCGGCGGGCTTTACGTCAACACTTCCAAGCATATCGTGCGCGTCAACGGAAATGAAGTTCAGCTCACGTTCAAGGAATTCGAGCTGCTGTGCTATCTGCTGGAGAACATGGGCACGGTGCTTTCCCGCGAGAAGATAATATCAAAGGTATGGGGCTACGATTTCGACGGCGAGAGCCGCACGGTTGACGTACATATCAGAACGCTGCGCATGAAGCTCGGCGATTGCGGCGGAATGATAGAAACAGTCCGCGGCATAGGCTACAAGGCAGTGGACATATCATAAGGAGCCGGTATGACGAAACGAATTTTCGGCGGAGCGTTCATCGTTTCGCTGGTGGCGATAATTTCGGCGGTGGCGATGGTGATCGGAGTTGCGTACACTAAGGAGCAGCAGCTTTTCAAGAAGCAGCTCGAGCAGCAGGCGATGCTGCTTGCCGCGACGATGGAGAACACCACTCCGGAGGACGACGTTGAAAGCCTGAAAAAGCTGAGCCGCGATATCCACGGCACGTTTGAGATGCGTATAACCTACATCGACCAGGATGGCACGGTGCTTTTCGACAACGAGGCTGACCCTGCCACGATGGAAAACCATCAGAACCGCGAGGAAGTGATCGCCGCAAAGCAGTCCGGCACAGGTACGGCGATACGCGAGAGCTACACCATGTCGGAAATGACCGTGTACTGCGCCCGGGTCATCGGATACGGCTGCGTTGTGCGCGTTGCCGGTACGATGGATACCGTTATGGCGCGCATCGGCGGAATGTGGTGGGAAGTCCTGCTGGTAGTGATGATAGCGGCGATGGTTTCGCTGGGAGTTTCGGCTGTCGTTGCAAAGGTGATAGTAAAGCCGATAAACAATATCGACCTGCGCAATCCCGACATCGGAGAGAGCTACAGCGAGATAGCTCCGCTGCTCCACCGTATAAGCGACCAGAACCGTGAGATAGAAGATCAGATAGCCGAGCTGACCCGCAGCCGCAAGGAATTCACGCTCATAACAGAGAACATGAGCGAGGGCTTCCTGATAATCGACAGCCGCACGGAGGTGCTTTCCTACAACACGGCGGCGCTGGATATACTGGGCTCTGACTTCACAGGGACGAGCCACAGCGTGCTTGTGCTCAACCGCAGCGAGGCTTTCCGCAGCGTTGTCGAGACCGCGCTTTCCGGAAAGCGCAGCGAGGCTTCGCTGACTCTTTCGGAGAAAATATACCAGGTCATCGCAACGCCGGTATTCACCGGCAGCAGCGTCACCGGAGCGGTGATGATAATACTCGACATCACCGAAAAGGAGGAGCGCGAAGAACTGCGCAGGGAGTTCACATCCAACGTATCCCACGAGCTGAAAACGCCGCTTACCACCATCTACGGGATTTCCGACATGCTGGTAGGGGGGATCGTGAAATCAGAGGATATCCCGGGATTCGCTAAGAATATCCGCGACGAGGCGGGGCGCATGATAACGCTGATACAGGATATCCTGAAGCTGTCGCAGCTCGACGAGAACACATTCACCGACCAGCAGGAGCGGGTAGACCTCTACGAGCTGGCGCAGTCGGCAGCGCAGCGGCTCCAGCCGCAGGCTGACGAAAAGCACGTCACGATAAGCGTGACCGGAGAGCGCTGTGAGTTTACCGGAATTGCGGCGGTGCTGGGCGAGATAATCTACAATCTCATCGACAACGCGGTGAAGTACAACAAACAGGGCGGCAGAGCGGATGTTGACGTGCGCAGCAGCGGCGACAATATCGTGATGACCGTATCGGATACGGGAATAGGTGTGCCGGCGGACAGTATCGGACGTATATTCGAACGATTCTACCGCGCCGACAAGAGCCATTCCCGCAAAATAGGCGGCACTGGTCTCGGACTTTCCATTGTTAAGCATGGAGTATCGCTTCACGGCGGTACCATCACAGTGAAAAGCACCGAGGGCAGCGGAACGACATTTACGATGACGCTCCCTAAGAACTGATAATAAGGAATGATCCCGGCAGACCGCCGGGATCATTTCTATAATGAAAGCTTATGCACCAGCAAAACGGTAGTGGTGCATATAAAATTCAGGTCATTCTTATCCGAGTATCATTTTGAGGTCATCCTCCGGCGTAGTAGCCGCACGGAGCTTGAATTCGTTCTGCAAAAACTCAAGGACCGCCGGAGAAACAAACGCCGGGATAGTCGGACCGAGAATGATGTTTTTCAGCCCGAGGTAGAGAAGTGAGAGGAGAATGCAGACCGCTTTCTGCTCGTACCAGGAGAGCACCAGCGTGAGCGGCAGGTCGTTCACTCCGCAGCCGAAAGCCTCTGCGAGCGCGGAGGCGACCCGGATAGCGCTGTAGGAATCGTTGCACTGCCCCATGTCGAGAATGCGCGAGATACCGTCGATGTCGCCGAGGTCCATGTCGTTCAGGCGGTATTTTCCGCAGGCAAGGGTGAGTATCAGCGTATCAGGAGGGGTCAGCCGCGCAAAATCGGAATAGTAGCTGCGGCTTGGTGAGGCTCCGTCGCAGCCGCCTATCAGGAAGATGTGGCGTATCTTTCCAGCCTTTATGAGCTGGATTATTTTTTCGGCGTTTTTCAGAACGGCGTTGTGCGCGAATCCGGTCATGACCTTGTGACCGCCGTTCATGCCGGTCATTTCCTTGTCCTGGTCGTAGCCACCGCACTCTATCGCCTTTTTGATGACCGGAGTGAAATCCTTGTCCGCTCCGATGTGGGTCACTTCGGGGTAGGATACCACCGATGTCGTGAACACGCGGTCGGCGTAGCTTTCGCGCAGCGGCATCAGGCAGTTGGTGGTGAACAGTATAGGCGCGGGGATGTTGTGGAATTCCGACTGCTGATTCTGCCAGCCGGTGCCGAAATTGCCCTTGAGCTGCGGGTGCTTTTTCAGCTCCGGATAGCCGTGGGCGGGGAGCATCTCGCTGTGGGTGTAGATGTTGATGTCCTTACCGTCGGTCTGCTCCAGCAGCAGCTTCATGTCGTGCAGGTCGTGACCGCTGACTACGATGAACGGACCTTTTTCGATGGTCAGCGGCACCTCCGTAGGAACAGGGTCGCCGTAGGCTTCAGTATTAGCGTGGTCCAGCAGCTCCATGCATTTAAGGTTTATCGCGCCGGTCTTGAGCACCAGCGGAAGCAGTACGTCCTGCGGCTCGTCCTCGCCGAGGTGATAGAGCGCTTCGTAGAAATATGCGTTGACTTCCTTGCAGGTTTTCCCAAGTATACGGGCGTGGTATGCGTAAGCCGCCATGCCTTTCAGCCCGAACAGTATCAGGGATTTCAGCGAGCGGATGTCCGCGTTGCCGTCCCAGATTTCCGGCATGGAGTAGTCCTCGAATTTTTCGGAGGACAGGCGGTGTTTTTCCTGCTCTATCTCGGTTTTGATGGTTTTTATTGTGGAATTGTTGAAATTTACGTTGGTGATGGTGGTGAAAAGCGCTTTCTCGACCAGCGCGTCGGTGGATTCCGTGGGTCTGCCGTTACGTGCGGCGCGTGCAAGTCCGATGAGCGCTCCGATTATCTCGTCCTGGTAGTTTGCGGTGTCGGCTTTTTTGCCGCAGACTCCCGCTTTTCCCTCGCAGCCGGTGTTGTGCGCGGTCTGCTGGCACTGGAAACAAAACATGTCTTTCATTATAGGTATCCTTTCTGTTTTGATTTGTGGGCTGTGGGTATTATTCCCGGATTTATTTCGTTGATTCATCGGAGAATAAAGTTTTTGCTATTGCAGAAAAGCTTGAAATATGCTACAATGTATAAATAGAGGTGATCATATGAAAAAGTACATAGCAGCGATGGCATTGCTATCTATATTATTGATGGGAGGGTGCAGCGGAAACGCTTCCAGCCAGCCCGAAAGCAGCTCGCAGACTGATGAACCGACTGCGGAAGTCGTGGTAACTTCGACAACGAGCGCTGCCCCGACCGAGCAGCCGGAGGAGCTTCCCGATACCGAAGCGGTTCCCGAGCAGACTGAAACCACGACTGCCGTGCAGACCGAACCTCCGCAGGAAACGACCGCCGCGGAGAATCCCGGCAACTACATTGCCGACTGGATATACGGCACATGGAGCATGGTCAGCGCAAACGGTCAGGAGTATTGGGATTTTGCGTTTGAAAACGGGCTTACAGAGCAGTCGCAGCTTGAATTCAACAGCGAGGAAGTCCTGGTCAGAAATGGCAATGTAGGGGTCGAGCTGGAGTATAACTATGTCATAACGGACGCGGGAGCTGATATATATTACAGCTGGGGCGAGAAAATCGTGACGCTCATTTATGACCCGTCGGCTGACACTCTTACAATGGTATATGACGGCGATTATGAGGGGAATGTTGCTGTATATAAGCGCGGCGAGTATCCCCAGTCCACGGGGCTTGACTACATCGCCGACTGGATATACGGCACCTGGGAAGTTATCAGCATAGACGGACAGGAATACTGGGACGACGAAGATCAGAAACTTGAGATGACCTTCACGGCGAACGGCGTTGACGTCACAAGAAACGGCGAAGTCCTCGTGACGATGAGCTACCGCATTACCGACGAGGGCGCGGAGCTTCGCGACACGGACGGCGCTGTTTACCCGGCGGTCTATTCCCCGGCGGACGACACGCTGACCATTTTAGGGAATGGGTACACCGAAGTTGCAAAGCGCGTAACTGATACGAGCTCCAATTGACAAACAATAATTTCCAGAGCTGTACAACAACTGTAATTTGTAAACGGTTTCATGATTGCTTTTCATAATTTTGTAAATTTGAACAGTATTCTTTTAACACTTGTTGATAAAGTTTGTGCCAACAGCCGAAAGTAGCTGCGGAGTAGTTGACAAAGCTGAAGTCTTGTGCTATAATTCCTCATGTTGTGAAACTGCCGTTTCCTGGCAGATGTTTACAACGACGATAGATATAATTTTATATTTTGAGGAGAAACTACAATGACTAAGTTTACAAAGATCACTGCAGCTATCGTAGCTGCCGCAGCAGTTCTGTCCTTCGCAGGCTGCAGCAATAACACTTCTTCCGCTTCCGAGTCCTCCAGCACAGTTTCCACCGCAGAGGCTGCAAACACTGCTGAAGCTGCAAAGACCGCTGAGGCTGCTGCTCCTGCTACCGCAGAGGCTGCACAGACCGCTGAGGTTGCTGCTCCCGCTACTGCTGAAGCTCCCGCATTCGATGTTTCCGCTATGTACGGCGACTGGGTTCTCGGTGCGATCAACGATGGCACCAATACAATGAGCGTTGCTGATTTCGCAGCTGCTAACAATGTTTCCGCTGAGGACACTCTGATCTACGTTAATATCGACGAGAACGCCTACAACAGCCTGGCTATGGGCGTTGAAGGAAACTATTCCTACACTGTAACTGAAAATGGCATCACTGTTGATTTAGACGGCATGGAGCTTCCCGTATCCTACGATGCTGAAAGCGACATCTTCGCATACGGCGTAGCTGTTGGCGACGTTACTTACAAGTATGTATTCATGAGAAACACTGACGACGCTGCTGCTTCCACCGCTGAGGCTGCTGCAACTGCACAGGCTGTTGTTACCGCTGAGGGTTGATCCGCTTAGTGATTCAGTTGAATTAAATACATCTGCCCGGACGTTACGCCCGGGCTTTTGTTTAACGGTTGACAACCGTCGGGATTTGTGGTACAATATTCTCCGTACAGAACAGGAGGAGAATCATGAAAAAATTTTTTAAGGCGCTTGCGCTTGCAGCAGTCATTACGGCGGTCTGCACGGCTTGCAGCCGTTCGATAGATACCGCAAAGATAGAGGGAAACTGGGTCTGCACGACGGATTCCGGCGAACAGCTCCGCGTGACCCTCACCGACCGCACATTCACCCAGTCCAGCGGCGATACGACCGGAGAAACCCTGAAATACGAGCGTACTTCCGACGGCGTGAACGTCAAATCTCCGGACGGCAAGGCGCTGCTGAAGCTCACCTACAGCGAGCAGGACGGCACCATCTCCTACACCGTGAACGGCGCGGACGGCTCTGAGCTTACCTACACCTTTACGAGAGAAGCGGAGTAACGCTCCGCTAAAAACCGCATAATGCTGCGTATTCGGGCAATATCCGCCGGAATACGCAGTTTTTTTTACCCGGATACTTGAAAAATCTCCGGATATGCGCTATAATATACAATGTATATTTGTGTACAGGCTTGAGATTTAAGGAGATTTTATGTTTCGAGGACCGCTTATAGAATTATTCATGCTTTTATTTTCCGGCAATGTCAGCGAATCTGACGTAGTCAGCGTTGTGCTGTCGGTGTTTTCCGTGCTGGTCATCATTTTTGTGGTGTTCCCGATACACGAGTGCGCCCACGGTCTGATGGCGAAGATACTCGGCGACGACACTGCGGAACGTCAGGGACGGCTCACGCTGAATCCGTTCGCGCATATCGACGTGATGGGCGCCGTCATGATGATGCTGTTCCGCATTGGCTGGGCGAAGCCTACGCCGGTCAATATCCGCAACTGCACCAAGGTCAAGCCCCGCACTGCGTTGGCGCTGACCTCCCTTGCGGGACCCCTCGCGAATATCCTGCTTAGCTACGTCATGATCATTATATATAAGATAGTACTCATCAACCTCACTACCACCACAGGAGCGTACATCGCCCTCGGACTGTACTACACCGCGCAGATCAACGTTTACCTTGCGGTGTTCAATCTGGTGCCGATCGCGCCGTTCGACGGATTCAACATTCTCGCAAGCTTCCTGCCGGGTAAGGCCGTGTACTTCATGCAGAAGAATCAGCAGATAATTTACTGGGTGTTCTTCGCGCTGCTGATGTTCGGCGTGCTTACAGTTCCGTTCGGACTTGCCTGCAACGGTATCATATGGCTGCTGGACAAGGCTTCGTTCTTCCTCGGGTGACGCATGGAGGGACTTAGCTTTAAGCTCGAGATATTCGAGGGTCCGCTCGACGCGCTGCTTGCGCTCATCCAGAAGCACAAGCTCAATATCCAGGATATCGAGATAAGCGTGCTGCTGGACCAGTTCATGCTCTATCTTAACAGAATGGCGGAGGCTGACCTTGAGGTGACCTCCGACTTCCTGGAGATGGCGGCGCGGCTCATCATGATAAAATCTGCGGCGCTCCTCCCCCGGGAGGAAGCCGAGCAGATGAAGCGCGAGCTACAGGGCGCGCTCATCGAATACGCGCTGTGCAAGACCATGGCGGAGCGCCTTAAAAAGCGCTACCTCGGCGACGTTGTGTTCGTCAGGGAGCCCATGGAGCTCGACATCGACAAGTCCTACCACAAGCTCCACCAGCCGGAGGAGCTCATGCTCGCCTACAGCGCGCTTAACGAGCGCACCCGCAGAAAGGCGAGCTACCGTCCGAGGTCGATACGCCCTATCGTTGCCAAGAGCTACGTTACGGTGTTCACCGGGATAGTCGCGGTGCTGAAAAGCCTTCGCAGGAACGGCACGGTCAGGATGGACGAGCTTTACAAGGGACAGCCCCGGTCGCGCACCGTGGCTACGTTCCTGGCGATACTGGAGCTTTCGAAAGAGGGAAGAATATTCATATCCGAGGACGGAAGCAGCGTAAGGCTGCGCAGGAAGTCCGACGATGAGCGACCCGCAGAAACGGAGGGGGCAGAGCAGTGAAATTCAGCGAAGGAATGGCGGTAATAGAAGCCGTGCTGTTCGCATGCGGCGAGCCGATAGACGCGGAAAAGCTCTCCGCCGCCTGTGAGATAGAAAAGGACACCGTCCTGAAAATGATAGACCGCCTGAACGACAGGTACAGCGAAAACGGCAGCGCGTTCCGGATAAACCGGCTCGGCGACAGCTACCAGATGATGACGCAGCCGGAGTTTGCTCCGTACATCAAGACCGCGCTGGAAACGCGCCGTCAGGTGCCGCTGTCGCAGGCTGCGATGGAAGTGCTGGCAGTGGTCGCGTACAATCAGCCGGTCACCAAGAGCTTTGTGGAGCAGGTGCGCGGAGTGGACAGCTCCGGCGTCGTCAACAGCCTTGTAGAGCGCGACCTGCTTGAGGAATATGGCAGACTTGACCTGCCGGGACGGCCGATAGCCTATAAGACAACGGAGAATTTCCTGCGCTGCTTCGGGCTTACCGACATCAAGGGACTTCCGGCGATACCGGACAGCACGGACCAGATAGACCTTGACGAATTCGACGAGATGAATTTCAGCGGCAGAGACTGATGTTCGGGCAACTGACGGAGGTGAGGGAATGGGCTGGATAATTGCAGGCGCGATAATCGCAGTCATTCTCATTCTGCTGATGACCTCGGTCAGGGTGCGTTTCGACTACGCCGACCCCGGGGAGCTGCGGCTGAAAATAAGCTGGCTGTTCGTTACGCTGGTGCGTGTTCCTGCGAAAACAAAGAAGCAGAAACGCCGCGACAAAAAGGCGGAAAAGGACGTAAAGTCAGTTGCAAAGGACGCGGCAGACGCCGAAAAATCCGGGCAGTCCGCCGAAGCTGCGGGCGGAAAAGCAAATACGCCGAATGAAAGCAGCAGCGCTGCAAAGACTAAACCGCAGAAACAGAGCGGCGCTGCGAGATCTACCAAGTCGGGTAAAACGACCAAAACTACCAAATCAAAGAGCCAGAAGCTGACTCTGAGCGATATTTTCGCGCTGGTGAAACTGGTGTGGGACAGCCTGGGAACGCCGCTGAAACGTCTGCTGAAAGCGACCCGCGTCAACGGATTCCGGCTTGCGATAGCGGTAGGCGGTGACGACGCGGCGGAGGCTGCGATAAATTTCGGAAAGACCAACATGGCGGCGGGTACGGCGCTGGCGTTCCTTGACGGGTGCTTTACCCTGAGGGAGCCGAAGTTCGATATAACCTGCAATTTTAACGGGGAAGATACCCGGACGGAGTGCGGGTTCACCGCTAAGCTGACGTTGATCGCGGCGCTGGCGTTTCTGGTCTGGGCGGTCGGCAGACTGGTAAGGAATTACATGTCCCGCAAGGACGCGGCAGCAGCAGTTGAAAAGTTGAGAAAGTAACATTATATAGACCTGAAAGGAGTTTTTATCATGTCAAATGCAATTGAAGGTATCCTGGGCGTATCAATGGAGAAGATCCGCGAGATGGTGGATGTCAACACCATCATCGGCGACCCAATCTCCGCGCCTAACGGAACTACGATAATCCCGGTTTCCAAGGTGTCGTTCGGATTCGCGTCCGGTGGCAGCGACCTGCCCACCCAGGCGGCGGAAAAGTTCGCGGGCGGCGCTGGCGCGGGAGTTACCGTGAAGCCTCAGGCGTTCATCGTCATCAAGAACGACGGCGACGTTGAGCTGATGGAGCTCGGCGGCGCTGGCAAGACCAGCCCGCTTGAGGGCGTAGTCGAGGCAATTCCCGGCGTTATCGGCAAAATAAAGGACCTCGTCGGCAAGAAAAATGCCGACCCCGAGGACGACGCTGAATAAAACCCGCTGAGCCTGCACACCCTATGATGGAAGAAATTACATCAGAGAGGTGCAGATATGAAGCGAATTTTCAGAAAATACACGGCTCTGCTCGCCGCAGCACTGGCGATGTCGGGGATATCCGTGACGGCTTCGGCGGCTCCCGAGAACGTCTCAGCAGTCAGCGCTATCGTGATAGAAGCTGACACCGGCACGTCGCTCTGGGAAAAGAACGCCGACGAACACCGCGCGATGGCGAGCACCACAAAAATAATGACCGCTCTGCTCACCATCGAAGCCGGCGACCTCGACCGTGAATTCACGGTCGATCCGCTCGCGATACTTGTCGAGGGGACTTCCATGGGGCTTCGCGAGGGCGACCGCGTTTCCCGGCGTGACCTGCTCTACGGGATACTTCTGCCCTCCGGTAACGACGCGGCGAACGCGGCGGCGGTCTCGGTCAGCGGCAGTATCAGCTCGTTTGTGAAGCTGATGAATTCCCGGGCGCAGGAGCTTGGGCTTTCCGACACGCAGTTCGTCACGCCATCCGGATTGGACGCGCAGGGGCATTACACCACGGCGCGCGACCTTGCGAAGCTGACAGCATTCGCGATGAAGAACGAGGTGTTCCGGGAAGTCGTCGCGTGCAAATCGGCTGAGGTGGAGTTCGGGAACCCGCCGTATAAACGGACGCTGTACAATTCCAACAAGATGCTCAAGCGCTACGATGGCGCGATAGGCGTCAAGACCGGCTTCACCGACAATGCGCGGCGCTGCCTTGTTTCAGCGGCTGAGCGCGACGGAGTGACGCTCATAGCGGTCACGCTCAACGCCGGGGACGACTGGAACGACCACACCAAAATGCTGGACTACGGTTTCACGCAGGTACGGGCGTATCCGCTTGAAATCGCCTGCACGAACAGAGTGGCGGTCGCCGGGACGGGTCAGAGCGTCGGAGTCCATGCAGAGCCGCGCACGCTGGCGCTTACTCCGGAGCAGCGCACCCGGCTCACCCGGGAGGTGTATCTGCCGGGATTCGTCTACGGCAGCGTGGAGCGGGGCAGGGAACTGGGAAAGATACGTTTCCTGCTTGACGGGCAGACCGTTGCTGAATGTCCGCTGCTGGCGGATTCCGCGGTGGATGTGCCGGAGAGCGAGCCGGGATTCTTCGAAAGAATCCTGGCAAGGCTGGGGATATTTGTATAGCTTTTTTGCGCAGTGATGCGCTGATTCCGCCCGGGAGGGCGTACATAGAGAGGACAAATATGGAAAAAGTAAGAATTCAAAAGATCATTGCAGACAGCGGAAGATGCTCCCGCAGAAAGGCGGAGGAGCTTATCTCCGCCGGAGTGGTAACTGTCAACGGCAGACCCTGCTCGCTCGGCGACAAGGCTGACCCGTACAACGACCTGATATGCGTGGAGGGCGAGGAGATAGCCGCGGAGCGTGCAGAAAAGCGCTACATCATGCTGAACAAGCCGCGCGGCTACGTTACCTCCATGGCGGACGAGATGGGCAGAAAGGTCGCTTCCGACCTGCTGACCGACGTTCCGGAGCGCGTTTACCCGGTTGGACGTCTGGACCGCAATTCCGAGGGGCTGCTGATATTCACTAACGACGGCGAGTTCGCGAACGACATCATGCACCCGTCGAAGCACGTTCCCAAGACCTACCGCGTAACGATAGACGGCATGGTGACAGAGGATCAGCTCTCCCGGCTGATGTCCGGCGTGGAGCTGGACGACGGCGTTAAAACGCTGCCGTGTACCGTTGAGGTGCTGTCGGAAGCTCCGGAAAGAACGGTGCTGCGCTTCGTTATCAAGGAGGGCAGGAACCGCCAGATACGCCGCATGTGTACCGCAGTCGGTCTGGAAGTCGGCAGGCTGCGCCGTATCGCGATCGGCGGCGTAAAGCTGGGAATGCTCAAGCCCGGCGCCTATCGCGACCTGACCAAGGACGAGCTGCGTTCTCTGCGAGCTTCCGTCGGAAAAGGTCAGAAAAAGAGGGGCAAATGATTTATACATTCAAGTGATGGTTTTGAGAGTATAAAGATTTGTTGAAATTGACAAAAAATTAACCATTTGATACAATGGTTTTAATGCATAAGATAAAAAATGCAAAAATCTCGGAATTTCACTTGAGTTTTCATATTCAATGTAGTATAATTATTGTGGATAAATTTTAATTAAGACGGTGAAGCTATGCCTTTACCGATCTCAATAGCAGGTATGGAGGAGATAAAATGGCGTTTTCAAAGACACTGGCTGAGATGGAACAGAACGTTCCTGACAGCGACGCAAGAAAAAAACTGAATGCCCTCTTCGATGAGGACAGCTTTACCGAGCTTGACAAGTTCCTGTCGGCTGACGGAGCTGTTGGCAGCGTTGTTTCCGGCTACGGCACAGTTAACGGCGCGACCGCTTACGCTTACGCACAGGACGTTTCCGTCAAGGGCGGCGCAGTTGACAAGAGCGCGGCTCTCAAGATCAAGAAGCTGTATGAGCTGGCTGCAAAGAACGGCGCTCCCGTTGTAGCAGTTTTCGACAGCAAGGGCGGCGATATCAACGAGGGTATGGAAGTGCTCGCTGATTACGGCGACATCATCAAGGCTTCCGCTGCAATTTCCGGCGTGGTTCCGCAGATAGCGGTCATCACCGGCGTATGCGCAGGCGCAGCCGCAGTTATCGCTTCCATGGCTGACGTTACAATCATGACCGAGAAGGCAGAGCTGTTCCTGAACGCTCCGTTCAACACACCCGACGGCAAGCTCGAGGGTGCAGGCAAGGCTGCAAACGCTGCCAAGTCCGGCGTTGCGGACATTCTCGCAAAGGATGATGCAGACGCTATAGCTAAGGCTAAGAAGCTGGCTGCTATCCTCCCCGCAAACAACATTTCCCTCGCAGGCAATGATGATTTCGCAGAGAATGACGCTGCTGTTTCCGCTTCCCTGAAGGGCGCGGATCTTGTCGCAGCGCTTACTGATAAGAATTCCGTAGTTGAGCTCGGCGCTGAGTTCGGCACCGCTGCTTACACTGCTTTCGCAAGCATCAACTGGGCTACTGTTGCATTCGTTGCAACTGACAAGGCTGCAAAGCTCACCGCTGCTGACTGCGCAAAGATCGCAAGATTCGTTCAGCTCGCTGATGTGTTCTCTATCCCGGTAGTTACCGTTGTCAACACCGAGGGCTTCGAGGCTTCCAGCGCTGCTGAGCTCGCAGGCTCCGTGCGCGACGCTGCTAAGCTCGCTCAGGTTTACGCTTCCGCTACTACCACCAAGGTAAACCTCATCACCGGCAAGGCTATCGGCGCTGCTTACGCTGCATTCGACAGCGCTGACATCTCCTACGCATGGGAGAAGGCTGTCATCGCTCCGATGAACACTGAGGCTGTAAAGGCATTCATGGGCGAGGAGCTCGATACTACTCCGTTCAAGGCTGCTTCCCTCGGTATGATCGACGGCGTTATCGCTGCTGAGGATACCAAGCAGGCTGTTGCTTCCGCTGTAGACCTCTGCTCCAGCAAGAGAGTAGTTGCTCCCACCAGAAAGCACGTTAATTTCGTATTTTAATTAAAACATAGAGAGGTTTTTGACATGAAAAGATACACTATCACTGTAAACGGCAACGCATACGATGTAACTGTTGACGAGGCTGACGGCTCCGCAGCTCCCGTTGCTGCTCCCGCTCCCAAGAAGGCAAATCTCGCTAAGAAGGCTGCTGCTCCCGCAGGCGCACAGGGCAACGCTGCTGTAAACGCTCCGATGAACGGCACTATCGTTGACGTTAAGGTCAAGGTAGGCGATAAGGTTTCCAACGGTACTGTTATCGCAGTTCTCGAGGCTATGAAGATGGAGAACGACATCGTTTCCGACAGAGACGGCGTTGTTGCTTCCGTAAACGTAAATAAGGGCGACGCTGTTGAGACCGGCGCTGTTGTTGCTACACTGAACGCGTAATTATTAAGGAGAACAGAAATGGCAAAATTAAAGATAACTGAAACCGTTCTTCGTGACGCGCACCAGTCCCTGCTTGCCACAAGAATGTCTATGGACGAAATGCGTCCTATCCTCTCCGAGATGGATAAGATCGGCTTCTACTCCGCTGAGTGCTGGGGCGGCGCGACCTTTGATTCCTGCATCCGCTTCCTGGATGAGGATCCGTGGGAGAGACTCCGTATCCTGAGAAAGGAAATGCCGAACACCAAGCTCCAGATGCTGTTCAGAGGACAGAACATGCTGGGCTATCGTCACTACGCTGACGACCTCGTTGAGTACTTTGTACAGAAGTCCATCGCAAACGGTATCGACATTATCCGTATCTTTGACGCGCTGAACGATATCCGCAACCTCGAAACCGCCATCAAGGCAGCCAAGAAGGAGCAGGGTCACGCTCAGGTGGCTATCTCCTACACCCTCGGCGAGGTGTTCACTCACGAGTACTACATGAACTACGCTAAGCAGATCGAGAGCGCTGGTGCGGATTCCATCTGCATCAAGGATATGGCGGCTCTGCTGACTCCGTACGAGGCTGCAAGCCTTGTAAAGGACCTCAAGGCTTCCGTTAAGATCCCGATTCAGCTTCACACACACTATACTTCAGGTCTGGCTTCCATGTGCATCATGAAGGCTGTCGAGGCAGGCGTTGACGGCGTTGATACCGCTATGTCCCCGCTGGCTCTGGGCACTTCCCATGCTCCGACTGAGTCCATCGTGGCTACATTCCAGGGCACAGAGTACGACACCGGTCTTGACCTCGTTAAGCTCAACGAGATCCGTGACTACTTCATGAAGCTCCGTAAGAAGTACATCGACAGCGGTCTGCTGGATCCCTCCATGCTTGCTACCAACACCAATGCGCTGATCTATCAGGTTCCGGGCGGTATGCTCTCCAACCTGCTTTCTCAGCTCAAGCAGGCTGGTAAGGCTGATCAGCTCGAGGCAGTTCTCCAGGAAGTTCCGCGCGTTCGTAAGGATTCCGGCTTCCCGCCTCTCGTTACACCTACCTCCCAGATCGTTGGTACACAGGCTGTGTTCAATGTTATCACTGGCGAGCGCTACAAGACCGTTACCAAGGAGTTCAAGGGTCTCGTTAAGGGCGAATACGGCAAGACTCCTGTCGCTATCGATCCCGAGTTCCAGAAGAAGATCCTCGGTGCAGAGGAGCCCATCACCTGCCGTCCTGCTGACCTGCTCAAGCCCGAGTTCGACGTAATGAAGGAAGAAGTCAAGCAGTACGTTGAGGACGCTTCCGTTGAGGACGTACTCACCTATGCGATGTTCCCGAAGGTAGCTCCGAAGTTCTTCGAGAAGCGCCGCGACAGACAGGTCGGTATCGACGCTGACCACGCTGACAAGACCAATAAGGTACACCCCGTCTGATAAGCGAATAACCACACCCCGCAGTTACGGCTGCGGGGTTTTTCTTGTTTTAAACAGGAAAACCGCTGTATTGTCGAAAATGCATAAATAATGTGAATTTGAAGTGAAAAGAGAGTGAGCCGACAATGGCAGTGGCAGTTGTTGCAAGTGCGATTAGAATAGGAAATACAGTAAAAATGCAGTGATATCGTTTACAATGCGGCTTTAGTGATTTTTCGGCGATTTGCACAAATGAATAATTACAAAGTGGTTACAAAACGGTTACAAAGTCGGTAACAAAAGAGTAACAACAAGAAATAGACGTCAGCGAAACCGCATTAACTTGCGGATAATTTAAGTTAACGAATAAATTAAATCTGATTTCATAATTCTTGTTATTGTATTGTCAATATCAACAAGAGAGCAAAATTGAAAACGTTTTCCCATTTTTTCTGTTAAAAAAGTTCTAAAAAAGGGGTTGAAAAATAAAATGATTTATGATAAACTTACAAATGTAATCAAGGGGCGGTAATTGAAAAGCTTCAGACAGAGTATAATTACCCCGAGAAACCTTGATGATTTATTCAGTTCCTTAGGGAACAAAATGAAACCTATTTTGGGAGGAAAAATCTATGAAGAAGAGAATTTTAGCAGCTCTGCTCGCATCTGCTGCAGTTCTGTCCTTTGCTGGCTGCTCCAGCAACACAACAAGCTCCAGCACACCTGCTGCTGACAACTCCAGCTCCGCTGCTGACGAGTCCAGCACACCCGCTGCTGACGATTCCAGCTCTGCTGCTGAAGAGTCCAGCACACCCGCTGCTGAGGCTAACGATTCCGCTAAGACTGCTGGTACCGGTATCACCGTAAGCGAGAGCGAAGGTAAGGTATTCAACATCTACGCTTGGAACGAAGAATTCAAGGGCTTCTTTGAGAAGTACTACACCGTTCCTGAGGGAATCACAGTTAACTGGGTAATCAATCCTTCTGACGACGGCGTTTACCAGGATAAGCTCGACGCTGCTCTCCAGGCACAGGCTACCGCAGCTGCTGATGACAAGGTTGATATGTTCCTTGCAGAGGCTGACTACATCATCAAGTATGTAAACTCCGACTACACAATGGACGTTTCCAAGATTGGCGTTTCCGCACTCGACACTGAGTACAAGTACACTGTAGACGCTGCTACCGATACAAGAAACGGCCAGCTCAAGGGTGTTTCCTTCCAGTGCTGCCCTGCTGCCCTGATCTACAGACGCTCCATCGCAGAGGCTGTTCTCGGTACTTCCGAGCCCGCTGAGGTTCAGGCTAAGCTCTCCGACTGGACAAAGTTCAACGAAGTTGCTAAGCAGGCTAAGGAACTCGGTTACTACATGACCGCTTCCTATGTTGAGACTTTCAGAACCTTCTCCAACAACGCTACATCCGCTTGGGTAGACGCTGATAACAACCTCGTTATCGACGATGTATTCAACCAGTGGATCGACCAGGCTTACGACTTCGTTCAGAACGAGTACACCCTGACCTCCGATGTTTGGGGCGATGAGAAGAACCAGCAGATGTTCGCAGACGGCAAGACCATGTGCTTCTTCGGTCCGGCTTGGTACTACAACTTCTGCATGGGCAACGCAATGGATCCCGATAAGGGTTGCTCCGGCGACTGGGCAATCGTACAGGGTCCGCAGGCTTACTTCTGGGGTGGCACATGGCTGCTCGCAGCAGAGGGCTCTGATAACCCCGAGATGCTCGCAGACGTATTCAACGCATTCACTGCTAACGAGGACATCTGCTCCAAGCTCGTTGAGAACGAATCTCAGTTCACCAACAATACTAATGTAAACCAGAAGTATGCTGAAGATCCGAACTACGGCAACGAATTCCTCGGCGGCCAGAACGATACTGCTATCTTCGTTGAGCTTGCTAAGAACATCAAGTTCGAGAACAAGACTCAGTACGATCAGCTCCTCAGCGAGGGTCTGCCTAAGTACATGCTCGACTACTTCACTGGCGAAGTTTCCAAGGACGAGGCTCTTGCTAACTTCTACAGCTTTGTAAACGACAAGTATCCTGCAATCGTAACTCCTTAAGTTGGCGTTTTAACAAAGTAATCTAGTCCTAAAAAAAAGAGGCGGGGCAGTCTTGCTTCACCTCTTTTTTACTAGGAAAATTAAGAGGAGAGGTCTTAGGAATGGATAAGAAACATAAGTCGATCAGTTATGCAAAATGGGGTTACATATTTATAATACCGTTCCTCATTGTTTTTATTACTTGCCAGCTGATACCGCTTTTCAACACATTTTACAACAGCTTTTTTGAAAACTACAGAGATGGACTTGCACAGATTGGACCGAACTTTGTAGGGTTTGATAACTACATCAAGTTGTTCACTCCTAATAAAAGCGGTTCTATCAACATAGTCAACTATGCAGGCAATACAATGATCATGTGGATCATTGGCGCTATCCCTCAGCTCGTTTTCTCGTTACTTCTTGCAGTCATTTTCACGAGCGCAAGACTTAACATCAAAGGACAGACTTTCTTCAAGACAGTTATCTACATGCCTAACCTGGTAATGGCGTCGGCGTTCTCAATGCTGTTCTTCACACTGTTCTCCAATGTCGGACCTGTTAATCAGATCATCCTCGTAATGACGAACAATACATTCGAATTCTTCCGGAATCCTGTATCGACGCGCTGCATAATCGCGTTTATCAACTTCCTGATGTGGTTCGGTAATACTACGATACTGCTGATGGCTGGTATCATGGGTATCGACCAGAGCCTGTTTGAGGCTGCATCTATTGATGGTGCTACTTCTGGTCAGGTGTTCTTCAAGATCACACTTCCTCTGCTGATGCCGATCCTGCTTTATGTTGCGATCACATCTCTCATCGGTGGTCTTCAGATGTTCGATGTACCGCAGATCATCACTGCTGGTTCCGGCAGCCCGAATAACAGCTGTATGACTCTTATCATGTATCTTAACCGTCTGATAGGCAGCGGTTCCAAGAACTATGGTATGGGCGGTGCTGTTTCCGTTGTTATCTTTATACTGACCGGTGCGCTCAGCATGATCGTATTCAAGACAATGGTTACAAGCGACGACAAGCCGAAGAAAAAGGCAAAGAAGGTAAAGGAGGCTGTAAAGAATGGCTAATCCTAATGTAGCAAAGTACAAGGAAGAATCCAAGAGCTATCGTGCACAGCAGATGATAACGAGAGTGCTCGCTTATATCTTCCTGGCTTTTGTAACTTTCCTTTCACTGTTCTCTTTCTATCTGCTGATCATCAACGGTTCACGTTCAAATGCAGAACTGCAGGCAGGTTTCACGCTGATCCCGAGCACACACCTTGGCGATAACTTTATCACTGCTATCACTGATAACGCTCTGTTCTCGCTTCCTCGCGGTCTTTGGAACAGCTTCCTCATTGCTGCGTCCAGTGCTATCCTGACAACGTATTTCTCTGCGATGACAGCTTACGGTATCCATGTTTACGACTTCAAGGGAAAGAAGTTTATCCTTACCTTTATCCTTGCCGTTATGATGATCCCGACGCAGGTTTCTGCAGCAGGTTTCATTCAGCTTGTTAACCAGGTTCATCTGAACGATACCTACTGGCCGCTGATAATTCCGGCAATCGCTGCTCCGGCAATATTCTTCTACATGAAGCAATACATCGAGAGCTCCATGCCGCTTGAAGTTATCGAGGCTGCTCGAGTAGACGGCTCCAACGAGTTCCGCACATTTAATCTCATCGCGATCCCGATGCTCAAGCCGGCTTTCGCAGTACAGCTTATCTTCGGATTCGTTGCTTCCTGGAACAACTTCTTCACACCTGCGCTGGTTATTGACTCCTCTGACAACTGGACACTTCCTATTATGATGTCCATTCTGCGTTCTAAGATCAATTCCCAGAATGGTGATCTCGGCGAAGTTTACATGATGATCCTGATTTCGATCGTCCCTGTTGTAATTGTTTATCTGTTCCTCTCCAAGTTCATCGTTAAGGGCGTTGCCCTTGGCGCTGTAAAGGGCTAAACAAATTATCCCCCGTCCTCGGACGGGGGATTTTTGTGAAAAAATACCTCCGCTGTGAAAGCGGAGGTATTTTTAGTTAAGGCTGTGCTTTACGCGGTCGGCTTCCTCGGCGCGCTTGGCGTTGTTGAAGCGGTCAAGCGTCCCTACCAGGTAGCCTGTGATACGTCTGATACGCTCGAAAGGCTGGTCGTTGAAGTGGTAGGTCGCGTTGACATACTCGCCGTCAACATCAAAGTCGATGGCGGTTATATTGCGGTTCGGGTATTTTTTCAGGGCTGCTTCGGTGTAGTAGTCGATCTCCTGCTGGGGGAGAGTTCCTCCTGTAACGTTGATTTTCATATTAGATCACCTCTTTATCTGTAACAATAGTATATCACTATATCTTGCGTTTGTCAACCGGTTTTTCTACAATATCTCCGGATTTTCTTCCGGATTGCAGCCAATAGACAGCTACAAATCCGACAATTGTGCAGAGCATTCCGGCTGCGGTCTGAATCGCACCGGCTCCATGGGGGAGGAGCTCCCGAAGCGAACCCAGCATGAATCCCAGTATAACCAGATATGTTCCCTGCGGATGAGAATCGAAAAGCATTTCAACCAGCCGCGCGGACAGGAATATACCAGCAGCCGCCCCCAGCGCGAGGGGAATAAGCGATACCAGGTCAAAGGCGCTGAGCTTTTCAAGGATGTCGTCGTATATTCCCAGCATGAGAAGAAAGTGAGACGCGCTTATTCCGGGAAGCACCAGCGCGGCAGCGAGGAGCAGTCCGCCCGCGGTTTGCAGCAGCATTGCAGCGACTCCGTCCTTTTCCGGCGAGAATATACCCTCTGGCAGCATTGAAAGCAGCAGTACAAACGTAACTCCGAGCAGTATCAGTATCGTATTTCCGGCGGTCAGCCGGCGTATCTCAGCCTTGCGGAATATCATTGGTATCCCTCCCGCAACTGCGCCGAGGAACAGAAACCGCAGTGGTACCTCAAGCGGCGTCGTCAGCAGAAATGAGATGAATCGTGCAACCAGAAGTACTCCCGCGCAGGCTCCGACGGTGAATTTCAGCAGGAACATCAAATTCCTTCGCGGGTCGGAGAATGCGCGGCTGACTGCGGTTATAAGCTCATCGTAGATCCCGAGGATCATTGCGGCGCAGCCGCCGCTGACGCCGGGTACGGTCATGGCGCCGCCTACGATGAGCCCGTTAAGTATGGTCTTTAGTGTGTTCATAGTCGCTCCTTTCGCCTGATACTATTATAGTATGTCCTGCGTAGGTTAAGAACTTTATCCGGGAGATTGAAATTTTAAAAAAAATGTGATATAATCATACTGAGGAGTGATTTGAATGCGAAGAGCTGACAGGGAAATAACCGACCGCGCAGAACTTATGGAGGTCATTGCCGGGTGCGATGTGTGCCGACTGGCGCTGAATGACGATGAGGTACCGTATATCCTGCCGCTGAATTTCGGCGAGGAAGTATGCGATGGCAGGCTGTACCTGTATTTCCACGGCGCAGCGGAGGGCAGAAAATATGAACTCGTTAGCGCCGACCCGCACGTATCATTTGAAATGGACTGCTCTCACCGGATAGTACTGGACGAGAGCCGCGGTTACTGCACGATGGAGTACCGCAGCGTTATCGGCAGGGGAGTGCTGACTGAACTCCCCGAGGATGGAAAGCTCCACGCGCTCACGCTGATAATGAAGCACTACCATCCGGAACACGCGGAGTTCAATCACGCAGCGATACCAAGGACGCGCGTGCTGTGCCTTGAGGTGACTTCCATGACCGGAAAGCGCCGTATGGTTTCAAAATAAATTGCAAAGCAGGAAAATTTTTTTGAAAAAACACTTGCAATTTCTATGATTATGTGATATACTTGATTAGTATGATATCACTTGTACGAAAATGTACATATTTATATGGAGGAATTTTAACCAATGGGTATTTTTGAAATAATCAGCGCGATAGTTCTTATAATTGCATGTGTGTTCATCGTTATCGTTGTTCTTATGCAGGACACCAAGACGCAGATGTCCCAGACCATCTCCGGCAACACCGGTGACAACTACTTCGGAAAGAACTCCGGCAGGACCAAGGAAGCGCAGCTCAACAAGGCTATGATCGCCGCTGCGATAATCTTCTTCGTTCTTGCTATGGTGGTAAACGTTGCGAATGCATACTTCGGCGGCTCGAAGTCTGACGATACGTCAAGCTCCGTAACTTCCTCCGTTGTTTCCGAGGTTTCTTCCTCCGCAGGAACTGCCGAGGACTCCGGGACTGCTGAATCCGGCGCGGCTGGAAGTACTGCTGAAGCTTCCGGAACTGCCGACGCAGGTGAGTCACAGACAAGCGGCACGGTTGCAGCTGATACAGAGTCACAAGCTGACAATGCTGACAGCGCGGCTTCAACTGCTGAACAGTAAAAAACGGGACAGGCATTACCGCCTGTCCTTTTTGTTAATAACACATTAATTCGCGGGAAAGATATATTTATCCATTGAGAAAGGATCAAAATGAATAAACTTAAAATATCAATACTGATGATGCTGTACGACGCAGGCGAAAAGGGGCTCTCCGACAAGCAGCTCGCCGACCGTCTGGACATAAACAAAAAGGGCTTCAAGAAGCTCGAAACCGCCCTTTCCGAAATGAAGCAGCACAACGACATCGCCTACAAAAAGGGAATGTGCTGGATAAAGCACCCGGAAATGTTCTTCAAGGCGGAGGTCACGAGGGTGACTCCCAAATCCGGATTCATCAGGGAGCTCGGCGATATGCCCGTTGAGTATTTCGTGCGCGGGCGCGACCTGATGGGCTCGATCCCCGGGGATATCGTGCTCGCGAGAAAGACCCGGGAAGCGGACGAGCGTTTCTCCGCCGAGGCGGTCGTTATGTCCGTGCTGGAGGCAAACAACGGGCTCCAGACCGGCGTCATCGTTGCGGAGGGCAACAAGCTGATGGTGCTCCCGGACAAGCTGTGCAATGACCCGCTTGTCATCGCCAAGGTTTCCAAGGCGGCTGCAATGCATGTCGGAGACAAGGTGGTTTTCTCCATCAAGAAGCGCGGTGAGCGCCACATGGACCATACTGTCAACATCGTGGACGTATTCGGTTCCAGCGATAACGCTAAGGCGGGCGCGGACGCTTACATGCTTTCCAACGCGCTGCATGTGAACTTCCCGGACGAGGTGCTGTACGAGGCTTCAAAGCTGGATATCGACGAGCCCGACCCGGACGAGGTGCTCCGCAGGCTCGACCTGCGTGGCGAGCCGATTTTCACCATCGACGGCGCGGATACAAAGGACATCGACGACGCAGTCAGCATCGCAAAGACCGACCGCTGCTACAAGCTGGGAGTGCACATCGCGGACGTTTCTCATTACGTCACCAAGGGCAGCAAGCTCGACGAGGAAGCTTTCTACCGCGGCACCTCGATCTACTACGCGGACCAGGTGGTGCCTATGCTTCCAAGGCAGCTTTCTAACGGGATCTGTTCGCTGAATCCACAGGTGGACAGGCTTGCTTTCTCATGTTTGATGGACGTAAGCTTTGACGGAAAGCTGCTGAGCTACCGCTTCGAGAAAACGGTCATCAGAAGCCGCGTGAAGGGCGTGTACGCCGAGGTCAACAAGATAATCGACGGAACGGCTGACGATGAAATAAAGGCAAAGTACGCTAAGGTCATCGACCGCATTCCGATAATGAAAGAGCTAGCGGATATCCTGGTGAAGAACCGCATAGAGCGCGGCGCGCCGGAGATAGACACATCCGAAACCAAGATAGTCACTGATGAAAACGGCGTGTGCGTTGACGTAAAACCGCGCACCACCGGAGTTGCGGAGGGTATCATCGAGGAATTCATGCTGATGGCGAACAACTCTGCTGCGGCGCTCGCGATGAAAGAGAAGATACCGTTCGTTTACCGCGTGCACGAGGCTCCCACGACTGAAAAGCTCGACCAGCTCCGCGAAACGCTCACCGCCCTCGGGATAAACCCCGGAGCGCTCGGGGCGAACGCTCCCGCGTCGGAGCTTGCGCGGATACTCCGGGAGAATAAGGACAGCGACCGCGCGATGGTGATAAACCGTATCGTACTGCGCACGATGATGAAAGCGCGCTACAGCGAGGAGCCCCTCGGTCACTACGGGCTGGTGATGCCGGAGTACGCGCATTTCACCTCACCTATACGTCGCTACGCCGACCTGTCGATACATCGTATCCTGACGGATTATGTGTACTCGCTCGAACACGAGAAGCTGTGCAGGAAGTACGCCGCGTTTGCCGCTTCCGCAGCGCTCCAGGCGAGCAACACCGAGCTTTCAGCGGTACGCTGCGAGCGCGAGTGCGAGAACTTCTACATGGCGGAGTACATGAAGAACCATGTGGACGAGGAATTCGACGGCATGATCTCCGGCGTGAGCGCGGGCGGCGTGTATGTCGTACTACCGAACACCGTCGAGGGAATGGTGAGCGTTACGGCGCTCCCGATGGGCGACTATGAGGTGCAGCATGGCGTTATCCTCACCGGCGCAATAGACGGCAGCGTTTACACGGTCGGCGACAAGGTACGCGTCAAGTGCGTAAACGTGAACGTCAACGGCGGTTTCATCGACTTCGAATTTGTCGGGAATCCCGGAAAGAATAAGTAAAATTTGACCCCCGGAGCTTTCCGGGGGTATTTTTTATTCTTCATCCGGTAGCGTCAGCTCGAACAGCATTTCGTTGCGTACCTCGTCGGAGCCGCGGTTTTTCCTGCCGGAATGCTCCTCCACAAAATGCAGTCCCAGCTTTTTCATCACTCCCTGTGAAGCAGCGTTTTCGCTGTCGCAGTGCGCGATAAAGCGTCGTATCCCGGAAACCTCGCGGCAGTATTGCATGAGCGCCCTTGCCGACTCGAAAGCGTAACCGTGCCCGTGAGTGCCCCGCGCCATTATCCAGCCGAGCTCCCAGGCGGTGCCGTTTTCCTCAAGGTAGGCGCTGACCGAGCCGATGTGACGCCCGTCCAGCAAGACTGCCATTTCGTAGAACTGCGGGCGCTCCTTTGCGGATTCCAGTTCGCATTTCTTCAGGTAGCGCTCCGTTTCCGCGAGGTCGTTCACGGGCAGGAACACCATCAGCCGGGTAAGCTCCGGGTCTGAGGCGTATTCGTGGGTGGACTGGAGGTGCTTTGTCCCAAGCGGCTCGAGGGTCAGGCGTTCGGTTTTAAGCTGCATTTTTCTCTCCTTTACAGGCAGCCCCTCCGCTGTTCGCAGAGGGGCGGTTTCTTATCTGAAATAGGTGTCCGCAAGGTCGCGGAGCTTCTCAGCCCGGGACGCGGTGAGCTTTCCCGGGAGCATTCTCCACTTCCAGTTGCCGCCGACGGTGGAGGGGACGTTCATCCGCGCGTCCGCTCCCAGTCCGAGGATATCCTGCATGGGGATTATCGCGAGGTCAGCCGGGCTTGCGTAGACGTTACGGACGCAGCACGCGCTGAATTTCTCGAACAGACGGGGCTTGAGGTACCTCCGCGCCATCGCACGGGACTTCGGGTCGGCTTCGCGGTACCACTGCATGATGGTCGCGTTGTCGTGCGTTCCGGTGTAAGCGCAGCAGTTCTTCGGGTAGTTATGCGGCAGGTGGTCGTTGTCGGTGTTATCAGGGTTGAATCCGAACTGGAGCACGCGCATTCCCGGGAATCCGGTGTCCCGCAGCAGCTCTTTCACGCTGTCGAAGATGTCGCCGAGGTCCTCCGCGATGATGTTCACGTCGCCGAGGTCGTTCTTTATCGCGTTGAAAAGTTCCATACCCGGACCCTTTTCCCAGGTGCCGTTCTCCGCGGTCTTGTGACCGTATGGAATCGCATAGTAAGTGTCGAACGCACGGAAGTGGTCGATACGCAGCATGTCGAAATTCTCTTTGGATTTACCTATGCGCTTGAGCCACCACTTGTATCCGGTCTTGTGCATTTCCTCCCAGTTGTAGAGCGGGTTGCCCCAGAGCTGACCGGTCGCGGAGAAGTAATCCGGCGGTACTCCCGCAACGCGCTTCGGAACGCGTTTTTCGTCCAGCTCGAACAGCTCCGGCTGCGCCCACACGTCCGCGCAGTCCGGGGAAACGTATATCGGGATATCGCCGATGAGCTGTATGCCGTTCTTGTTGCAGTAACGGTGGAATCTGTCCCACTGGCGGTAGAAGATATACTGCACGAACTTGTAAAACTTGATATCGTCCTTGAGTTCCTCCTGCCAGCGCTTCATAGCTTCCGGCTGACGCAGCTTGACGTCCTCGTCCCAGTCGGACCAGGGTCTGCCGCCGAATTTGTCTTTCAGCGCCATGAACAGCGCGTAGTCATCGAGCCAGTCCTGCTCCTCGATGACGAACGAGGTGTAGCCAACGTCGTCCGTGAAGCCCGCGAACGCCTCCCGCAGCAGCGCGGTCTTGTTGCGGTTCACGATGTCGAAGTCAACAAAGGACGGGTCGGCTCCGTAGTCGGAGCTGTCCAGCGACTTCTTCGCAAGGTAGCCGTGCTCCACAAGCTCATCGAGGTCGATGAGCAGGGGATTCCCCGCGAACGAGGAAAACGGCTGGTAGGGGGAATCTCCGTAGCCGGTGGGGCCTATCGGCAGTACCTGCCAGTATTTCTGACCGGCTTCCTTGAGCCAGTCGGCGAACTTTTCGGCTTCCGCGCCGAACGTGCCTATGCCGTAGGGAGACGGCAGGCTGGAAATGTGCATCAGTATTCCGCAGCTTCTCATATAGTCAGCCTCCTTTATTTGTCGGGGGTCATGTCAGCATGTTCTTCAAGTATCTCGTCGACGAGCTCCTCCTCGGCTAGCTCCTCCTTTTTCTCGGCGGAGGGGACTGCCTGGAGTTTTTTCGTCCATATCCCGGATTTGTAGAATGCGACCGACATGATGGTCGCGATGATCCAGGCGATGGGCCAGGATATCCAGATACCGGTAACGCTGTCCATCGCATAGCGCAGGATAAACGCCAGGATAACGCGCAGGATAAGGTCGGTGAAGGTCGCCGCCATGAAGCAGCCCATGCTCTCGCTGCCGCGGAGAACTCCGTCACAGAGGAGCTTCAGGCATATCACGAAGTAGAACGGCGCGACAGTCTGGAGGAACTGAACGCCGGTATCCATTGCGAGCTGGGAGCTGTCCTCGTTCATGAAGAGCGACAGCAGGGGAGTGCTAAGAATGAAGAACAGCAGGAAGAACACCGCCGCAGTCGCCAGCGAGAATATCAGCACCGAGCGGAAGCCCTTCTTTATACGCTCCGGCTTGTTTGCGCCGATGTTCTGCGCGGTGAAGCTGGACATGCCGTTTCCGATGGTGGTGAAGCAGGTTATCGCAAAGGTGTTGAGCTTTATCGCGGCAGAGTAGCCCGCGACGATGGACGAACCGAAACCGTTCACCATGTACTGGATGAACAGGTTGCCCACTGAGATGAAGCTCTGCTGGAGCACGCTGGGGACGGCGACCTTGCTGATATCCGCGAGCGCTGTTCCGCTGAACAGCCTGCCGCCCTCGATCTTCATGGACTTGACGCGGCGGAAAAGCATGAACAGCGCGAGTATACAAGCCGCGCCCTGAGCCGCGAACGTAGCCCAGGCAGCTCCGGCAACGCCCATTTGCAGCGGGATGATGAGTATGCAGTCGAGGACGACATTGCCGACAGAGCTGCCTATGAGCAGGTAGAGCGGTGTCTTGCTGTCGCCGAGGGAGTTGAAGATACCCGTAACGACGTTATAGAGGAACAGGAAAACGAAACCTCCGGTGTATATCATGAGGTACAGGCAGCCGTCGTCGAAGATGTTGGCGGGGGTCTGCACCCACTGCATGAAAACTCCGCTGAACAGCACACCTATAACGGTCAGCACTGCGGAAAGCACGGTACCTGAGATGAGTGCGGTGGAGATGCAGGTCTTGGTCATCGGCAGGTTTCCCGCGCCAAAGTGCTTGCTTATGACTACCGAGCAGCCTATCTGGCAGCCGACCGCCACCGCCATGAATATCATGGTTATCGGGTAGCTTGCTCCGATGGCGGCGAGGGCGTCCTCTCCGGCGAATTTACCCGCGATGACGCTGTCCGCGATGTTGTACATCTGCTGGAACATAACGCTGATGAACAGCGGTATGGTGAACATTATCAGCGATTTTCCCGGGCTCCCTACTGTTAGATCCTTGTTCATTGATGTTGCTTCTTTCTTCTGTATAGTCTGCGGCGGTCTGTCTGTGATTTTTGCCGCCTTTTGATAGGATTATATCACAAAATTCCCCCAAAGTAAACTTTATTATAATAGATTCAGCGGTTTTTGGGCAGATTTTGCATGATTACGACAAAAAAGCACTAGACAAATCATTTTTTTTGTGATATCCTATAAACGTAAACATAAGGGGATACTACGGTATTCCCGGAATATAAATGATGAGAGGATAAAACCAATGACCAACATTCCTGAAATCAAGCTTGGCATAGTTGCCGTATCCCGCGACTGTTTCCCTATCGCTTTATCTGAAAGACGCCGCAAGGCTATCGTTTCCGCTTACGGAGAGGGTATCTACGAATGTCCCGTCACCGTTGAGAACGAGCTTGACATGCTCAAGGCTGTCGAGGACGTAAAGAAAGCAGAGTGCAACGCTTTAGTCGTTTTCCTCGGAAACTTCGGTCCTGAGACTCCTGAGACCCTTATCGCCAAGAACTTCGACGGTCCCTGCATGTTCGTTGCAGCAGCAGAGGGCGACGGCGATATGATAAACGGCAGAGGCGACGCTTACTGCGGCATGCTCAACTGCTCCTATAACCTCGGAATGCGTCATCTCAAGGGCTTTATCCCTGAATATCCCGTTGGCACCAGCGACGACATCGTTAAGATGATCAAGGACTTCGTTCCTGTAGCAAGAGCTATCGTTGGTATCAAGAACTTAAAGATCATCACTTTCGGTCCCCGTCCGCAGGACTTCTTCGCATGCAACGCTCCTATCAAGGGCTTATATGAGTTAGGCGTTGAGATCGAGGAGAACTCCGAGCTTGACCTGCTCGTATCTTTCAAGGAACACGAGAACGACCCCAGGATCGACGCTGTATGCGCTGACATGGCTAAGGAAATGGGCGAGGGTCACTATTATTCCGACCTCAACAGACGTATGGCTCAGTTCGAGCTCACACTGTTAGACTGGGCAGAGAACCACAAGGGCTCCAGAAAGTACGTTGCATTCGCTGACAAGTGCTGGCCTGCATTCCCGTCCCAGTTCGGCTTTGAGCCCTGCTACGTCAACAGCCGCCTTGTAAGCCGCGGTATCCCGGTATCCTGCGAAGTTGACATCTACGGCGCACTGAGCGAATACATCGGTCTGTGCATTTCCGCTGACGCCGTTACTCTGCTCGATATCAACAACTCTGTTCCTAAGTATATCTACGACGAGGACATCAAGGGCAAGTACGACTACAAGCTCACTGACACATTCATGGGATTCCACTGTGGCAATACTCCTGAGTGCAAGATGTGCTCCGACCGTGCAGTCAAGTATCAGCTCATCCAGCACCGTCTGCTCGAACCCGCAGGAAGCGAGCCTGACTTCACAAGAGGTACTCTGGAGGGCGACATCGCAGCAAGCGACGTTACATTCTACCGCTTACAGTGCGACAGCGAGGGCGAGCTCCGCGCATACATCGCAGAGGGCGAGATACTCGATGTAGCTACACGTTCCTTTGGTGGCATCGGCATTTTCGCAATTCCGGAGATGGGACGTTTCTACCGTCACGTTCTTGTTGAGAAGCGTTATCCGCACCATGGCGCAGTTGCATTCGGTCATTACGGAAAGCTGCTGTTCGACCTGTTCCGCTACCTCGGAATTAAGGATATCGGATTCAATCAGCCTGCCGGCATGATGTACCCGACCGAGAATCCGTTTGTAAAGTGATATTGTAATTTCAAAACTACATAGAAAAGGGGCTGCTATCGCAGCCCCTTAACTATTTTCCAGGCAGGTGGAGGTACTAAAACCGCTCAGAATCCCCAATCCGACTGGGTGAGGAAATTGCTGTAATGCGTTATCGTTGAGGCAGTTGCCGCGTGGAATGCATTGTTCGCAAACAGCACGTCAGTCACTCCGTTTTCCTTGAGGAAATCTACCGCGTTATGCGTGAAATACCGCATGTCTATCACGATTATCTCGTCAAACGAACCCATTAGATACGGGGGCAGCGCGTTACCGTAGCTGTCCTTGAATATAGCGAGCTTTCTGCCGGTGCCCGCGTTGGTGCTTACCTTTACTATCTTGGCGTCGCCACCCATGAACGTGCAGTAAGCCATGCCGTTGCCGTCGCCGAATTTGATGAAGAAGTCCGCATTGTACGGCGCGTTCGCTCCGACGATCTTTCCGCTGTCAAGGATATAGTCGTAGTAGGTCGTGGAATACTCCACCGTTTTCGGCACGTAATACACGAAATCCTCCGGGTTATTTTTCAGTACCACGTCCTCCGTGTAGCCGTACATCGTGCCGACGTAATCGTGGACTACCCGCTGCTCGTATTCCGAGATATCACTGAACGGCACGCCTGCGGTCTCGGCGAAAGCCTGCGCGGCGTAGTAAGCTCCCAGCGGCGCCCAGTGATGGTCGGTGCGCAGGTAGATATCCTCCCGGAGATGCTTTTTCAGTGCGGAGTATGCGTCTACGCCGGTGGCATTTTTCAGCAGGCTGTAAACGTAGTCGATGTTGTCTTTCTGGCTGCCGCAGTAAACCTTGACGGATTCCGGGCTGTAGAACTCGCAGGAGGTCGGTATGACCATCGTGTAGACGTTCACGCCGTCGCCCAGCGCTTCCTTGTATTTGTTGACTACCCCGGCGTACTGCTCTCCGACGGAGTAGCTGCCGCCGTACAGCATGAGCGCACGCGTCCCTACTACTGCGATGCCGTTGTTGGTGATAGTTACCGCGTCGTCCTCATTTATTACAGGTTCTTCTTCCTCGGTGGGAGCTGACGTGGTCTGCTGCGGCTTGCTGGTCTGGGAGCCCTGCTGGCTGTCGTACGTTCCTGACTCCGCTTCGTCCGGAGAGGGCTGCGCGTCAGGAGCGGAGGTCTGCTCCGGAGATGAGGTTGACGGCTTGCTGGTTTCGGGCTGGGACGTCTGCGCTGTGCCTACGTTATGCAGGCGTATGCCGTCCTGGCGGAATCCGCGGAGCTCCCGGAGCTGAGTGGAGAGGTTGGTCACTGCGTCCCTTGCTGGGACTGTATCGCTGAACCACTCGGAGACGCCGGCGGTGAACTCCCCGCTGAACCAGCTTTCCGCAGAAAGCTCCGGGAACTTTTTCAGCTCACGCTTTTCGGTTATGCTTTCCGTGCTGCGCGGGAACACCAGCATCGCGATACCGATGGTCTCGAATGCGGTCAGTATCGTCATGAGGTAAACTATATCGGATATCCTGCGGCGCTTTGGCACGCGGGGTTCTTTGTATTTCTTTTCAGGCTTGCGTTTCATTATCCTCTTTCCCCCTTGTCAGAATCTGAGGTACAGGAACGGATTGGTAGTGCTTCCGATGAGCAGCAGCGTGCAGGATACCATCAGAGCCGCTGCGCAGAGCGTTTTCGCTCCGGTCAGCAGGACTTCAGCTCCGGCGCTGCCGTCAAATGCCGCCCTGTCGTAGAGGCTGCGGATACCCTTGCCTATCGGCAGGCAGCAGATGACTCCCGCGATGAGCAGCCACAGATTTCCGGTCAGCTCGTTCTGTGCGACGAGGTCCCAGCCGGACGCTCCGCCGCCGAACAGTATCCCGACGAATTCTCCCAGCCTTGACAGGTCGGTGAAGTAGAATATCACCCAGCCGAAAACGATGACGAAAAGGCTGTAGACGTGCAGGAAGAATCCGGGTATCCTGTCCTGTATCCTGATTATCGTGTACTTCTCAAGCATTATTATCGCGCCGAAGTACAGCCCCCACAGCACGAAATTCCAGCTCGCGCCGTGCCAGAGTCCGGTCAGGAACCACACCACCAGGATATTGAGCGGCTGGTGACGGCGGTTTCCTCCCATGGGAATGTAGACGTAATCCCGGAAGAAGCTGCCGAGGGAGATGTGCCATCTGCGCCAGAATTCGGTTATCGTGCGGGTGATGTAGGGGTAGTTGAAATTCTCGTCGAAGTGGAAGCCCATGCAGCGCCCCATTCCTATCGCCATATCGGAATAGCCGGAGAAATCGAAGTATATCTGCATCGTGTAGGCGAGGATGCCGACCCACGCTCCGCCGGTGGAAAGCGACGCAAGGTCGCCGTCCAGGAACATTGCTGAAAGCTCGCCGAGTTGATTTGCGAGTATCACTTTCTTTCCGAGCCCCACCAGGAAGCGGAAAGAACCCTCCGCGAGGTCGTGCATTGAGATTTTCCGGCGGTTTATTTCCGCGGAAATAGTTGAGTACCTGACGATAGGACCGGCGATGAGCTGCGGGAACATCGAGATGTACAGCAGCAGAGCCGGGAAGCTCTTTTGCGCGCGGACGGTCCCGCGGTAAACGTCGATGATGTAGGATATCGCCTGGAACGTGAAAAAGCTTATACCAATGGGCAGGGCAATGCCGGGCTTAGGTATAGGCAGACCTGCGGCGTTCAGTATTCCCACCAGGAAATCAGCATATTTGAACACCGCGATGATACCGATATTCAGGATAAGCCCGACGACCAGCGCAGCCTTTGATTTGTGCCTGCCGCCGTCGATGAACACACCAACGACATAGTTCAGGAAAACGCTGATTATCATCAGCGCGACATATATCGGCTCGCCCCAGGCGTAGAATACCAGCGAAAATATGATAAGCACCGCGTTGGAATACGGGCACTCGTTGCGCACCCTTACATGATCGCCGTACTCCTCCAGCCTGCGCATCCTGGAATGGTCGCCGCACCGCCCCAGCGCGTAGCATATCGCAGCCGCAGGCAGGAACACATATATAAAGAACAAGTCTGAAAAGACCATGTAGCCCTCCGTTATTTTTGTCTGTAGCAGCACGCAGCGCCTGCCGCGCACTATTCCCCAATTATATCCATTATAATTATAACACTGCAAAAATAGTATGTCAATAGCTGACGAAAAATAAAACACCGCAGCGGAAAGCTGCGGTGTTTGCTGTCTGTCAGGGCTTATGCCTTACTCTGCTTCTGAGGTAGTGCGCTTTGCCATTTCGTTGTTGTATTCGAGCTGGGTTATCTCGCCCTTTCTCAGGAGCTCGCTGAGCTGGTCGTCAGTATAGCTGTAGAGTTCGCTGGAGTCGATAGTTTCGCTGTCGGAGCTATCGGATACGAGCTCTGTGGCTGCCTGCGCTACTGCGTTTTCGGTCTGGTCTTTCGCGCCGTTTTCGGTAGCAGTGTTATCGTTTTCTGTTTTCGCGAGGTACTGAACTGCGCTTTCGCTGAGGTCCAGCGTATCGTAATTCTTCGCTGTCTGTTCGGTTTTTGCTGCGGTCTTTTCGGAGGTCTTATTGACCCCTGTCATTTTTGCGCTGCTGAGCGTTGCACTTTTCTGAGCGGCGCTCGTGTCAATGGTGATGTTCATATTATGCTCCTTTGCTGCCTGACAGACAGGCTCTATGCTTTACAGGTCGCCCTGAGTAAGCACATTTCAGCTTTCCGGCTGTTCCGACACATTTTTCAGCACCGCTTCAAGAAGCTTCTGGAGCGTATCCGCCTGCTCCGGGGAGAGCCCGGAAACTATCCGGCGTTCCTGCGCGGATATCAGTCCGGTCAGTTTTGCGCCCGCTGTCGCTGCCTTTTCGGTCAGGCTCACCAGCTTCCCGCGGCGATCGCCGGGGTCCTCGCGGCTGGTCAGCAGCCCTTTCTGCTCCATGCGCGACAGGGTCCCTGTCACCGTCGGATGCGTTACGCCGAGGTACTGCGCTATCTGCTTTTGAGCGACCTCTCCGCCGCAGTGGGCGATGTACCCTATGATACGCCCCTGCGCGAAAGTCACCCCGCAGCACTCCATATCGCTGTCCGCACGCTGCTTTATCTGCTCGTTTATCTGCTTGATGAGGTATCCTATGTGCCTTTCAGCCATTTTTTCAGACCGCCCTTTTCTGAGACGTTACCGCAAAATGTCCGGTATCGCCGTAATTACTTAGCCTGCTACATATTATATCACCTTGTCATTGATTTGTCAATATATAGTTAGCTTTGCTCACAGGTAACTATATAAAGTACTTGACAAAACTAATCCTATTAGCTATAATGCTATTATACATAGTCAGGAGGTGCACAATGGCAAAAGCAGGGCTTAACATGGAAACAGTCGTAAAAACCGCCGCCCGTGTTGCGAACGAAAAGGGACTGGACGCGCTCTCGATGAAACTGCTCGCGGAGGAGCTGGGGATACAGCCGCCGTCGCTGTATAATCATGTCGGCAGCCTTGACGAGCTAAAGCGGGAGCTCATGCTCTCCGGATGGCGGGAGCTGGAGCAGAGGATGCTCCGGTCCGCGGCGGGGATAGGAGGCTGGGAGGCGTTCCGCGCAATGTGCCGGGAATTTTACAGCTTCGCGGTGGAAAACCGGGGAGTATTCAACGCGATGCTGTGGTACAACAAGTATTCCGACAGCAGTTCGATGTCGGCGACGGAGGAGCTGTTCACCTATTTCTACCGCACGATGGCGGGGCTTAGTATCACCCGGGATACTTCCGAGCACCTGATACGGACGATACGCGGCTTTCTTGAGGGGTTCGCGCTGCTGGTGAACAACGGCGCGTTCGGACATTCCGCGAGCGTCGATGAGAGCTTTGAGCTTTCGCTTGACGTGCTCATTGCGGGCATGAAAACACTGAAGGAGCATGGATCACGTGGAGATAACGATACTTGAAAACCAATTAACTCCGGAGGAGTTCACGGCTCTGTACACTGCGGTCGGCTGGACTCCGCCCTGCAAGGAGCAGGTAAGGCAGGCTCTGGAAAACAGCCTTGCGGTATTCACGGCGGTCGCAGGGAACGCCACAGTTGGAATGGCAAGACTGACCGGAGACGGCGCGATGACGTTCCTGTTAAAGGATGTTGCTGTCGCGCCTGAAGCCCAGGGCATTGGCGTTGGGAGACTGCTGGTATCCGTCGCGGAGGAGTACGTCCGCGGAAGCCTGAAATGCGGCTGGGCGGCGTCGCTGGAGCTGCTGAGCGCGCCGGGAAAAGATGGGTTTTACGAGAAACTCGGATTTCGCGGCGGCCGTGGGACAGGCATGCTGAAAATGATAAGGAGATGATGTCATGAGTGCGAAATTGTACATTGTCGAGGGGCTTCCGTGCTCCGGAAAGAGCACTACCGCGCGTTACATAGCCGGGAAAGTCGGCGGACGTTTTTTTGACGAGGACTGCGCGGAGCACCCGGCGGACTACACGTTCCACGCGTTCATTCCGGACGGCGCGGGCGGGTTTACCGCTGCGGAAGTTGAGGAGTTGCGGGAAAAGGGGGCGCCGCAGCCGGGCGGGGTCGTTGTACCGCTCAGCGGGGTTTCCGGCGAGCTTTTCGACAAGGCGCTGAGGTTCAAAATATACGATTTCCTGGACTGGCAGACGGAGCGTCCGGTAATGCTGGAGAAGTGGCGGAGATTTGCTTCCGGCGCCGACGGAACGTATGTTTTCAATTGCGTGCTCATGCAGAATCCCATGTGCGAAACCATGATGAGATCCGGAATGCCGTCCGGGCAGTCGCTGGAGTTCATACGGGATATCTGCGCGGAGATACAGCCGCTCGACCCGGTGGTGATATACCTTAAAACCACCGACCCGGCGGCGCTTGTAAGAGCCGCGCTTCCGGAGCGCGGAAATGACTGGCTGAACGCCGTTATAGACTACCACTGCAACGGAGCCTACGGAAGATCCTGCGGGCTGACCGGCTTTGACGGCTACATCGCGGCTTTGCGGGAGCGCCAGCGCCGCGAGCTGGAAATGCTGCCGCAGCTCCCTGTCAGGTCGTTCGTGTTGGAAGACCCGCAGCTTGACTGGCAGGCTGCTTACCGTAAAATCGACGATTTTATCAAACAAAATCTGTCATGAATCCCGGCGCGTATTATTCCGTTCAGGCTGGAGATAATACAGCCGTAAGGAGTGATAGGTGTGATAACAGACAACTTCACCTACATAGCCGTGCTGATTTTTGCTGCGGCTGTGCTGGTATGCCTGCCGCGGCTTATAAAGGGAAACGCCGCGCAGAAATTCTTCAGTTTTGCGCCGCCGGTGGTGCTTATCTATCTCGGGCTGATGGCGCTGTGCACCCTCGGAGCGTGGGATCTTCCGGCGACCTCTGCGGCGTATTCCGGCCTGAAAAATCCGCTGCTTTACGCTATGCTGTTCATCATGCTTCTGCGCTGCGACCTGCGGAAAATACTGCGGCTGGGTCCGAAAATGCTCCTCGGGTTCCTTGCGGCTACGGTTTCGATAAGTCTCGGGTTCGTGGTGTCGTTCGCGATAATGCGCGGAGCGCTGGGAGACGGAGCGTGGAAGTCCCTGGGGGCGCTCTGCGGAAGCTGGATGGGCGGCGGGGGAAACATGCTGGCTATCCAGGCGGCGCTGGATATTGACGAGTCTGCGATGGCTTACGCGCTGGTGATGGACTCCATCTGCGGGACTCTCTATATAATGTTCCTGCTGTGGGCTATAGGATTCTCAGGTAAGTTCAACAGGTGGACAGGCGCGGATACTTCCGCGATAGACGCCGTGGGAGCGGCGATCGGGCAGGAGAGCGCGTCGGATACCAGGCAGCTTTCCTGGCAGAATATACTGCTGCTGACGGGAGCGGGGCTGCTGGTTTCCGCCGTATGTACGGAGCTCGGCGGAATGGTCGGCGGTGCGCTGCCGTTTTTCGACAAGGCTACCTGGACAGTGCTAATAATTACGGTGCTCGGGGTACTGCTTGCGATGACGCCGTTCGGGAAACTCCGCGGCACGGAGGAAGTGTCGAATGTTCTGCTGTATATCGTCATCGCGCTGATAGCGTCGCGAGCCGACCTGCGGGGTATCGGGAACGCTCCGGCGTGGCTTGCGGCGGGGCTGTTGATACTGGCGATACATGCCGGGATAATGCTGCTGCTAGCAAAGCTGTTCCGGCTGGATATATTCACCTGTGCGGTGGCGTCGCTTGCTAATATCGGAGGAACTGCGACCGCGCCGGTCCTTGCGGGGACCTATAGCAGCGCGCTGGTGCCGGTGGGGATAATCATGGCGCTGCTGGGTTACGTTGTCGGAACGGGCGGAGGACTTCTTACCGCGCAGCTCATGAGTATGCTGGCGTGATATCCGGAGGAAAAACAGGCGTCACTAAATGCGTGACGCCTGTTTTTATTTACTTGTAATTTACAGGTTTCTGAATAAGCTTGGTTATTTTATTGTCGGAACTATTCCTATCAATCCGCGGCGATTCTTTACTCCGAGCGCTGCGAAGGTACGTTTCAGGCTGCTTTTCACGCTGTCCTCGGACATGTTGAAAAGTCTGCACATCTCCTTGTTTTCCACTCCGGAAGCCGCCATTACCGCATACTTGAACGCAGTTTCCGACAGTCCGAGTTCTTCCCGGAGCTTTCCGCAGGAGGTCAACAAAGCCTGAAGCGGCGCCAGGTAGTGTTCCGCGAAATTTTCCCGGCGTTCGCTCGTCATGTAGGTTATTTCGTAGGTGCGTACCGTTTCCAGACCGCGGCGGAATATCTCGCCGAATCTCACCGCCTCCCGGATGATGCTGTAATACTTCTCCGGCATCATATGTTCCATCTGCGTGAACAGCTCCGGAAACGCCGCGCTGAATTCGCCGAGCGCTGCAGGAATGCGGTTTTCGATAGCCATATCCAGAGCCTTTGACATGACCACCGACGCGCGGTCAAAGCTTCCCAGAGCCAGCGAAGCCTGCGCCGCGCACAGTCTGAGCGCTATCCCTAAGGCTTCGTTTCCGGCGTTGTCAGCCGCCGTAATGAACTGCTCCGTATGCCCGGACATCAGATCGTTCTTTCCTGCCCGCAGGAAGTACAGCGCCTTTACCAGCGCAAAATACGGCGCCGTGTAGCGGTTGCACAGCATGTCGCTTTCCTCGCAGCAGATAGCGTACCACATGTCGTCGTAACCGCCGCCGCGAAGTCCCCGCAGCAGACCTAGGCACAGCTTGGCGCATTCGCCCTCCTCGGCGTTGACGTGCGCGCGCTCCGTGTCGTGGATATCGGTCAGCTTTTCGTGGAATCCCTCGTAGTCGCCGAGGTAGAGGCAGCACTTTGCTGCGCAGTAAAGCGCCGCGAGCCGCGTCGCTCCCTGTTCCCGTACCGAGCAGTAAGACGCAGCGGCGGAGAGCAGCTCCAGCCCGCCGGTAAGGTCGCCCTGGTAGTACTTCATTTCTCCGGTGAATATCATCTGCGTGTATTTGCCGTGGTTCAGCATTTCAGTATACATGTGCTGGTAACGTGTGAACTGCTCGTTTTCCGTCTGCATGGAATGTCCCCGGCGGTGGACAAGGCAGAATACCGACGGAGCATACATCGTCCAGGGAAATATCGGCGCTTCGTATTCCCGGCGAATCTTGAACAGGTCGTAGGCGCGCTTGATGTTGGCGCCCATTTTGTCGAGGGTATAGAGGTCCTCGTTGGCTTTCAGGGCGTAGGCGTAGCTAATCAGGCGCTGTTTCTCGGCGGCGGAGTGGTCTGGAGATTTACTTATCCAGCTTATTATCTCGTCGAACCTGTTAAGGAGCAGCGGCTTCAGCGAGGTGTGCATGAGGAGCGCGTTCATACGCATTATCCTTGGAATAGCCGGCTTGCAGGACAGCGGGCATTCCGTAACGAAGCGCTGGAGCAGCCTGGCGGAGTTTATCAGCATGAAGTACGTGATATGTCTCCGGGCGCGCTCATCTGCGGCAAGCTCGTATTCCCCCGCAAGGAAGTACTCCAGGAACGCCGAAAAGCTGTCGCCCATTCGGTTGTACTGCCGCGCGAAGCAGACGCGCATATCGTGCTGGACAGCCTGCGGAAAATTGAAGAAGAGCGTGTATGCGGAGTGCTTCAGCATGGGGTGGAGCTTCACCGTGTTGGTGCGGCGGTCGATGTCCAGCAGGTGTATCGCTTCGCCAAGCCCGGTAAGCTCGCCGAGAATTTCCTGCCGTGTGAACAGCCCGCTGCCGAAATATTCCGTCAGGGCGGCGAACGAGCCGAGGTCGCCGAGGAACTCCTCCGGCAGGTCCGGGAATGCGGTGACCGCCGTCAGGGCGCCGTGCAGCCTTAACGGACGCGGCTTGAGTACGGCGCGGATGAGCAGTCCCTCGGTGGTCATGCCGCCTATATCCTCGCCGTGCTGCGCCAGCATTATGCACAGTCGGGTACCCAGGAACGATCCGCGGCAGGCGGCGTATGCTTCCCTTGCGTTGACGCTGACGCTGCAGCGCTCCGCGTACTCCATCACTTCGGAGATGTTCATGCTAAGGCTGTCGCGTTCGATGAGCGTGAATCCCATTTCCCGCGAAAGCTCCCGGTAGGCGGGCTTCATCGAGTCGGAAATGAACACGAACCGTGCGCAGCGGCAGTCCCGCAGCAGCCTTGCGGTGCGGAGGTTCCCGAGCGCGGTACGCGCTGCGCAGGGGCAGTCCACTACGATGAGCAGCGGTTTTTCCGGGCGCGCTTCCGAGAATTCCCGGGAAGCCGCGAGGTACTCCTGGTCGGAGAGCGGCTCGGGCAGTTCCTTCCCGGCTATCATCGAGCATATCTGCGCGAAGCATTCTCCGGTGTTTGCCGCGCTGGTGATGTTCCGCAGCGCTATCCCGGAGGGGCGGGTGCGCGCGATGAATTCCCGTATCAGGGTGGTTTTCCCGCAGCCGTCGGGGGCGCTCACCATCGTCACGCGGCTGGTGTATATCCCGCGGAGCATTGCGCTTACGCGTTTCGGAATGTATATCCGGCTGGTGTCCGGCATTGTGACACCCTCTTTCTTTCTATAATATGAAGTGTAAAATTAGCAGGCGCCCCCTCCTGGGAGTGCCTGCCAGCTGATTTACTTTTCCACTCTGATAAAGTGAGCCAAGTAGCTCTGGAAATCTCCCCACAGCGACGGGATGTCAAATCCGCTGTTCATCAGCACTTCCGCGCTATATACCTTTCCGGTTTCCTCATGGCGGTAATAGCAGCCCTTTTCAAGTCCCACAAGGCGTACGCGGTGCAGGAACACGCTCGGTTCCTTGAGCACCTGGATGTACTCCAGCAGAGCCTCGCTCTTGTCCTTTGCAATGAACATCCACGCGTCAAAGCGGTCGTTCGCGAACGGGTCGCCAATGCGGTAATGGTCGCCGGTGCGCACCAGCGGATTGTACTTGTTGAATTCCTCGATCTGCTTGCGGATGTTCCACTTGTCGTCGTCGGAGATCTTCGTGATATCCAGTTCGTAGCCGAATGTTCCGACCATCGCAACGCGTCCTCTTGTCTCGAACGGAGTGATACGTCCTACGCAGTGGTTCGGGCTGTCGGAAACATGCGCGCCGAAGCAGGAGCAGGGATAGCAGAGCGACGTACCGTACTGTATCTTGAGGCGCTCGATAGCGTCCGTGTCGTCGGAGCACCAGATCTGCGGCGAGTAGTACAGCATACCTGCGTCAAAGCGCGAGCCGCCGCCTGCGCAGTTCTCAAGCAGCAGGTCGGGGAAATCGGTCAGCAGGCGCTCCTGGATCTCGTAAACGCCGAGGACATAGCGGTGCCATATCTCGCGCTGTCTTTCGGGAGGAAGCACCTCGTTTCCGACCTCGCAGAGCTGGCGGTTCATGTCCCACTTGACGTACTCGATGTTCGCGGAGGACAGTATCTTGTACATCTGGTCGTAGACGTAGTCGCGGACTTCCTTGCGGGAGAAGTCGATAACGAGCTGTGAACGGCAGGTCGTGCGGGGACGTCCCGGGATATGTATGCACCAGTCCGGGTGAGCCTTGTACAGCTCGCTGTCCGGGCTAATCATCTCCGGCTCGAACCAGATACCGAACTTCAGACCCAGCTTGTTCACCTCGTCAACAAGGTGCTTCAGACCGCCCTTTATCTTGTCCTCGTTAACGAACCAGTCGCCCAGTGAGGACTTGTCGTCGTTGCGGTGTCCGAACCAGCCGTCGTCCATTACGAGCATCTCGATACCCGCCTTGGCGGATTCGCGCGCGATGTCGAGCAGCTTGTCGGTGTCAAAATTGAAGTAGGTGGCCTCCCAGTTGTTGATAAGGATGGGACGGCGGATATCCTTCCACTTGCCGCGGGTGAGGTTGTTGCGCATTACGTCGTGGAATGTGCGGCTCATGTTGCCGATACCGTTCGCGGAGAACACCATGATGACCTCCGGAGCCTGGAACTCCTCGCCGAGGTCGAGGTGCCAGCTGAAGTCGTACGGATTGATTCCGGAGAAAACGCGGGTCTTTTCGTACTGGTTGACCTCGCAGCCCGCTACGAAGCTGCCGGAGTAGCACAGCGCGAAGCCGTAGCAGTCGCCGTAATCCTCGGTAGCCTTGTGGTCTACTATCGCGATGAAATTGTTATGCGCGTGGCTGGTCGAACCGCGGCAGCTGTCAACGAGCTGCTTGCCGAAATGCAGCGGGTTGCGCTGTACGTGGCGCTCTCTTGCCCAGGTGCCGTAGAGGGTTATCATGTCGTAATCTTTGCTGTCCAGCTCAACGCAGGTGGAGAGCAGTCTGCGCAGCTCGATGGGGTCGGCGCCGCCGTTCTTTACCTTGACGGAGCGGGTGATGACGTCCAGCTTCTCGAATACGCTGTACTGGAGCGTTATCTCAAGACCGTTGTGCGGGTCGCGGCAGTATACCTCGAGGCTTGTCACCTCGTCGTCGGAATTTGCGTAGGTCGCGGGGAGCCCCTCCAGCTTCTTCTTGCCCTTAAAGATGGCGTAGCTGTCGTAGTAGCACTCGCAGGCACTCATGCCGTACTTGTCCATCAGCTGCATGCAGGGCTCGCGGAAGTCAGCGACTCCGCTGGTCGGGAACTCTATCGCCGCGCAGTCGAAGGAGTGCGGACCCATTCCGTCGTGGGTCGCGGGTACGAACGGCTCGTCGTTCGGGATACGCAGCATGTGGGTGATGTCGGTCTCCGGGATATATGCGCCGTAGTACAGGTGCAGCAGGTTCTTGGATTCAGTTACATGGAAAGCGTAGGTGGTATTCGGTGTGTCGAGCTTGAATACACGCTTTTTTTCGTCGTAGATTATCGGCATTTCGTTACCTCTCTGGTGTTTATTTTCCGGTCTCGGATAATCATAGTATAACATATCCGGTATTATTTTTCAAGCGAATATGCGATTTTTTAGGTAAATCCGGGGTTATTTTTTAGGCAGAGTAAATTTGCAGGAACGCTCTGAAAAAAATTCAGAAAAGTCCTTGACAAGCGGGGAAATTTGTGGTATCATAATCACAACGAATTAACCTCCCGGCGTCCAAACCGGGCAGGACATACAATTTAATACGCCCTTACAAACCAACGATGTGGAGATAAAAATGCTTGTGCACTCCCAGAGAGCGGTCGCTGCTGAGAATACCGCAGAACGCAGAGCATATCAAATGGACCACAGAGGGCGCAGTCAAAGGCGGTGTCCAAAGCCGGCCGAGTATTCTGCGACGTGTTGCAAGCGTTAATTGCAGGGATATGTTAGTATCCGGCGAGAGTGCGGCTTAGAGGCCGCAAATTAAGGTGGTACCGCGGTGTAGTGTATACTCCGTCCTTAGAAGCAGAGGAATTCTGCGTTTAAGGGCGGAGTTTTTGTTTTGAGAAAGGAATTTGACCATGCTGAAACCTACGCTTGAACAGGCAAGGGAGCTCACCGGATACAGCGTTATCCCGGTCTGCCGCGAGATACTCTCGGACTTCACGACCCCGATAGAGGTGCTGAAGAAGCTCCGCAGAGTCAGCCGCCACGTTTACATACTCGAAAGCGTTGAGAACCAGGAAAAATGGGGACGCTACACGTTCCTGGGCTACAATCCGAAAATGGAGATAACCTGCATGAACGGCGAGCTTACCGTCAAGGACGTGCTCACCGGAAAGGCTGAGACCTCCCGCCAGGCTCACCCGGCGGCGTACATAAAGGAACTCATGAAGAAATTCACCAGCCCGAAGCTGGACGGCTTCCCGTCTTTCACCGGCGGACTGGTCGGGTACTTCTCCTACGATTATATAAAGTACAGCGAACCCACGCTGAATCTTGACGCAAAGGACGAGGAGCACTTCAAGGACGTTGACCTGATGCTGTTCGACAAGGTCATAGCGTTAGACAATATCCATCAGAAGATAGTGCTGATAACCAACGTCCCGACTGACGACCTCGACGCAGGCTACGCAAGGGCGGAGCAGGAGCTCGCCGAGATGGAGCAGCTCATCAGGAACGGCAAGCCCGCCGACATCCCGCACGGGAAGCTGCGTTCGGATTTCCGCAGGCTGTTCAACGAGGAGCAGTACTGCCAGATGGTCGAGAAAGCGAAGCACTACATCTACGAGGGCGATATCTTCCAGGTGGTGCTCTCCAACCGGCTTGACGCGGATTTCGACGGAAGCCTGCTGGACGCTTACAGAGTGCTCCGCGCAACGAATCCGTCGCCGTACATGTTCTTCTTCTCCAGCGACGATATGGAGATAGCCGGAGCCTCCCCGGAAACACTCGTGAAGCTCGAAAACGGAACGCTCCACACGTTCCCGCTCGCCGGGACCCGTCCGAGGGGCGCGACCGACGAGGAGGACAAGCGCCTTGAAGCAGAGCTGCTCCGCGACGAAAAGGAGCTCTCCGAGCACAACATGCTGGTCGATCTCGGGCGAAACGACATCGGAAAGGTCAGCAAGTTCGGCTCCGTCGAGGTCGAGAAGTACATGTGCATCGAGCGCTACTCGCACGTTATGCACATCGGCTCGACGGTACGCGGCGAGATACTCGACAGCAAGGACGCCCTGGACGCCGTTGACGCGGTGCTCCCGGCGGGTACGCTCTCCGGCGCTCCGAAGCTGAGGGCGTGCGAGATAATCAACGAGCTTGAAAACAACAAGCGCGGCGTTTACGGCGGCGCGGTCGGTTACATCGACTTCCGCGGAAACCTCGATACCTGTATCGCGATACGCCTGGCGTTCAAGAAGAACGGCAGAGTGTTCGTAAGGAGCGGCGCGGGAATCGTCGCGGACAGCGTTCCGGTCAACGAGTACAACGAGTGCATCAACAAGGCGAAGGCGGTCATGAACGCGCTCACCATCGCGCAGGAGGAGAACATATGATACTTCTGATTGACAACTACGACAGCTTTTCATACAATCTCTATCAGCTCATCGGCGGGATAAACCCGGACATCAAGGTAATACGCAACGACGAGCTGACCGCTGAGGAAATAATGGCTCTGAAGCCCTCGCACATCATCGTCAGCCCTGGTCCCGGCAGACCCTGCGACGCGGGCGTGTGCGAGGAAGTAATAAAGACAGCCGCCGGAAAAATTCCGATACTCGGCGTGTGTCTCGGACACCAGGCGATATGCGAAACGTTCGGCGCTGAGATAACCTACGCAAAGAAGCTCATGCACGGAAAGAAATCCGTTACGGCGCTGGATACGTCCAGCGGGCTGTTCCGGGGACTTCCCGAAAAGTGCGAGGTCGCGCGCTACCACTCCCTGGCGGCTTCCGAGGAGGGCTTCCCAGAGTGCCTGAAAGTCACCGCGCGCACCGACGACGGCGAGATAATGGCGGTGGAACACCGCGAATACCCCATTTTCGGGGTACAGTTCCACCCGGAATCAATTCTTACAACTAACGGAAGAAAAATGGCTGAAAACTTTCTGGAGGTAACGTTATGATAAAGGAAATGATAAAGAAAGCTGCCGAGGGTATAGACCTCACATACGACGAAGCTGCGGAAGTCACCCGCGAGATAATGACCGGAAACACCACTCCGGCGCAGACTGCGGCTTACCTGACCGCGCTCCATATCAAGGGCGAGACCACCGACGAGATATCCGCTTCCGCTTACGTCATGCGTGACTGCGCCGACCGCGTGAACTATCCCGGGGACGTGCTTGAGATAGTCGGCACCGGCGGCGACGGTTCAAACTCCATCAACGTTTCCACTATCTCCGCGCTGGTTTGCGCCGCTGCGGGAGCTAAGGTCGCAAAGCACGGCAACCGCGCAGCTTCCAGCAAGTGCGGTACGGCTGACTGCCTGGAGGCTCTCGGCGTGAATATCTCCACCGCTCCGGAGGGCAGCGTAAGGCTCCTCGACGAGGTGGGAATGTGCTTCCTGTTCGCGCAGAAGTACCACAGCGCGATGAAGTACGTCGGACCCGTCCGTAAGGAGATCGGTATCCCGACCGTGTTCAACATCCTCGGGCCGCTCACAAATCCGGCTCACGCTAACGTACAGCTCCTCGGAGTTTACAAGCCGGAGCTGCTGCTCCCGATGTCGCAGGCGCTGACAAAGCTCGGCGTAAATCGCGGCATGGCGGTCTACGGCACCGATAAGCTCGATGAAATTTCCGTCAGCGCCCCCACTAAAGTAGTGGAGTTCGCGGACGGCAATTACGAGGAGTACGAGATAACCCCCGAGCAGTTCGGGATCCAGCGCCACGAGCAGTCCGAGCTTGTCGGCGGAACTCCTGCGGAGAACGCCGCTGCGGCGCGCCGTATCCTCTCCGGAGAGCAGGGCGCAGGCCGTGACGCAGTCCTGCTGAATGCCGGGGCGGCGCTCCACATTTTAAAGGGCATTTCCATGGAGGAGGGCATAAAGCTCGCCGCAGAGACCATCGACAGCGGCGCTGCGCTGAAAACTCTCGAGAAGTACATCAAGGTTTCCAACGAGGTGAAGGCATGATTCTGGAGGAAATTGCAAAGCGCACAGTAGAGCGCGTTGCGGAGGAAAAAGCGGCAGTGCCGCTCTCCGAAATGAAAAAACGCGCCGACGCACTGGACGCGAACACCGGATTCCCGTTCAGAAAGGCGCTCTCCGGCGATGAGATATCCTTCATCTGCGAGGTCAAGCGCGCTTCGCCCTCCAAGGGGCTTATAGCGCCGGATTTCCCCTATCTCGACATCGCGCGGGATTACGAAAGGGCGGGGGCTTCGGCGATTTCCTGCCTTACGGAGCCGTACTGGTTCAAGGGCAAGGACGAATATCTCACCGAGATTTCGAAAGCTGTTAAGATTCCGGTGCTGCGCAAGGACTTCACCGTTGACGAGTACATGATATACCAGGCTAAGACCCTGGGCGCGTCTGCGGTGCTGCTGATATGCTCTATCCTTTCGAAAGAGCAGCTTTCGGAGTACCTTGAGACAGCGCATTCCCTCGGGCTTTCGGCGCTGGTGGAGGCTCACGACGAGGAGGAGGTGCGCACGGCGCTTTCAGTCGGCGCGGGGATAATCGGCGTGAACAACCGCGACCTGCGTACTTTCACGGTGGATATCAGCAACTCCGCGCGGCTGCGGAAGCTTGTCCCGCCGGAGGTGCTGTTCGTTTCGGAGAGCGGCATAAAGACCGCCGCGGACATCGAAGCGCTCCGCAGCAACGGCACCAACGCGGTGCTCATCGGCGAAACTCTCATGCGCAGCCCCGACAAGAAAGCCGCCCTGGACGAGCTGCGGGGTCACGCTCTATGAAAATAAAGCTTTGCGGAATGTTCCGCGACTGCGACATCGACTACGCAAACGAATCCAGACCGGACTACATCGGGTTCATTCTCGGGTTCCCTAAGAGCCACCGGAATATTGACATGGAAACGGCGCAGCGTCTGCGCTCGCGGCTCTCTCCGGAGATAAAAGCCGTGGGAGTTTTCGTGGATTCGCCGGAAACCACTTGTGCTGAGTACGCTAATTGTGGTATAATAAACGTGATACAGCTCCACGGCGGCGAGGACGCGGGATTCATCCGCAGGCTGCGGGAGCTGACGGACGTTCCGATAATCAAGGCGGCGAAGATACGCGCTCCGGAGGATATCCGGGAGGTGCAGTCGCTCGGCGCGGATTACGTCCTGCTGGACAACGGCACCGGCACCGGGGAGATGTTCGACCACTCGCTGCTGGACGGCGCCGAGATAAAGCAGCCGTTCTTCCTCGCCGGGGGACTTACCCCGGAGAATCTGCGGCAGGCTGCGGAGAACGTCCGCCCCTACTGCGTGGACCTCTCCAGCGGAGTTGAAACTCAAAAGGTCAAGGACCGCGAAAAAATGCTGGAAGCGGTCAGGATAATTCGTGAATTATAAAATGAAAGGATAAATGACATGGCAAAGGGACGCTACGGCGATTTCGGCGGACAGTATATTCCCGAAACGCTCATGAATGAAATACACAAGCTGGAGGACGCCTACGAATTCTACAAGAACGACAAGCAGTTCAACGACGAGCTGAACACGCTGCTGCGCGAGTACGCCGGCAGACCCTCCCTGCTTTACTACGCGGAGAAGATGACGAAGGACCTCGGCGGCGCGAAAATATACTTTAAGCGCGAGGACCTGAACCACACTGGTTCCCACAAGATAAACAACGTACTGGGTCAGGCGCTGCTCGCGAAGAAGATGGGCAAGACCCGTATCATCGCTGAAACGGGAGCAGGTCAGCACGGCGTTGCAGCGGCTACCGCTGCGGCTCTGCTGGGACTGGAGTGCGAGATATTCATGGGCAAGGAGGACACCGTCCGCCAGGCGCTGAACGTTTACCGCATGGAGCTCCTCGGCGCAAAGGTGAATCCTGTCACCACCGGCACCATGACCCTCAAGGACGCTGTAAACGAAGCGATGCGCGACTGGACGACCCGCGTCGATGACACGCTGTATGTACTCGGCTCGGTAATGGGTCCGCACCCGTTCCCGATGATAGTCCGCGACTTCCAGAGCGTTATATCCAGGGAAGCCCGCGAGCAGATACTCGAAAAGGAGGGCAGGCTCCCGACCGCAGTTATGGCGTGCGTGGGTGGCGGCTCTAATGCGATGGGAATGTTCTACAACTTCATTAACGACAAGGACGTGCGCCTTATCGGCTGCGAGGCTGCGGGACGCGGCGTTGACACCGGAGAGACTGCGGCTACAATTGCCACCGGAACGCTGGGTATCTTCCACGGCATGAAGTCCCTGTTCTGCCAGAACGAATACGGTCAGATCGCTCCGGTGTATTCCATTTCCGCAGGACTTGACTATCCCGGTATCGGTCCGGAGCATGCTCACCTCCACGAGACAGGCAGGGCGGAATATGTTCCCGTCACCGACGACGAAGCGGTCAACGCGTTCGAGTACATTGCCCGCACGGAGGGCATAATCTGCGCCATCGAGAGCGCGCACGCAGTCGCACACCTGATGAAGATCGCTCCGACAATGAGCAGGGACGACATCATCATCTGCTGCCTGTCCGGCCGCGGCGACAAGGACGTAGCAGCTATAGCAAGATACAGGGGGATCGATCTTCATGAATAAAATACATAACGCATTCGAGAACAAAAAGGCATTCATCGGCTTCCTCACCGCCGGCGACCCGACATTTGAGGACAGTTTCAACAACATTATGGCGATGGTAAGGGGCGGCGCCGACCTCATCGAGATAGGTATCCCGTTCAGCGACCCCATCGCGGAGGGTCCGGTTATCCAGGAAGCGAACATCCGCGCGCTCAGCAAGGGCATGACCACCGACCGCGCATTCGAGCTTGCTGAAAAGGTACGCCAGAACACCGATATCCCGATTTGCTTCATGACCTATCTGAATCCCGTATTCAAGTACGGCTACGACAGGTTCTTCGAGCGCTGCCAGCAGATAGGCGTTGACGGTCTCATCTGCCCGGACATGCCCTACGAGGAAAAGCACGAAGCTGCTGACGTTGCACAGAAGTACGGCGTTTCCGTTATTTCACTCATCGCGCCCACCAGCGAGGAGCGCATTAAGATGATAGCCAGCGAGGCTGAGGGATTTATCTACATCGTATCGTCGATGGGCGTCACCGGTGTGCGCAGCGAGATAAAGACCGATATCGGGCACATCATGGAAGCCGTCAAGAAGTACGCAAAGGTCCCTGCTGCCGTCGGATTCGGTATCAGCAAGCCGGAGCAGGCTAAGAAGATGGCGGGGCTTTCTGACGGCGTTATCGTCGGAAGCGCCATCGTAAGGCTCGTCGCGCAGTACGGCAGCGACGCTCCCGGGCATATTTACGAATACGTCAAGTCGATGAAGGACGCTATCCGATAATTTTAAGGCTGACGGTAAGCCGCCAGCCTTAATAAGTTTCTTCAGAGTATTTTCCAGAGCGTAGGGGTCTGCATTTCGCGGAACAGCTCAAGCTGCGCCTGTGCGCGGTCGCAGGCGGCGTACAGCTCGTCGTCGCCCTCCTCGGCGAAGGAGGATATCTCGGCGATACAGGAGGTTATCTCCATCGCGTGACCCAGGTCGTTCACAAGAATGCTGTAGTGCAATACGGTATCCCAGGCGTCGTGAAGTTCCTTTGCGAACTTCACGGCGCTTTCGTCGTCTCCGTCGGAGTGCGCCTGCTCCACCTGGTCGATGTAGTCGGAAAGCTCGTTGGTCTTGTTTATCGTGATGAAAACTGACGCAAAGCACCCCGCCGCCATCGCCGCAAGGAGCAGTATGCTTACAATCAGGCGGTTCATTTAAAGCCCCCTCTGCCGTTCGATTATAGTGTGCTGACCGTTGCGGTCGGCGGTCATAAGGAACACGTCCCGGACCGAGAGCTTGCGCTCCCGGAGCTGCTCCTTGAGCCAGCCCATGCCGAGTCCCATGCTCTTGAGCTGCTCCTCGTCCTCGCGACCGTCGCGGATTATGACGGCGGGCGGGTCGCTCGAAGAGCCGCCGCACTGGATATCGGCCTTTTCAGCGTTCTGGTAGTCTTTCTTTTTCAGGAAGTGTATTTTTCCTGTGGTTTCAACTATCGCGTACCATATTTCGGTGATGTCGAATATCTGTTCCTCGCGCATTGCCTCCACCAGGTCGTCGACGGTGTAGCGCAGGCGTTTCATCTCTTTCTGCATGATGACCCCCTCGGACATTATGACCCGTGGGCTTCCTATCATCAGCTTGCGGAACTTCGGGAATTTCAGCATTATCGCCGACAATATCACGTCCAGGCAGACCAGCGTGAATATCGGGACTATCCCCATCAGCATGGGCACGGAGGAGTCCTCCACCGGTATCGCCGCGATGTTGGATATCAGTATCGTCACCACCAGCTCGGAGGGCTGCAGTTCGCCCAGCTGACGCTTCCCCATGAGCCGGAGGGAAAACGTGATTATAATGTACAGAATGCAGGCTCTTATCAGTACGACTGCCATATTTTATCTCCTTTCGGTTGATGATGGTATTTTCCCACCCGTTCGGATTTTTATTCATGATGTTGACAAAATACAGCAGATATGTTACAATTCTGTTAACGATATTGAAAGGAGCGCTGCTATGAAAAAGAACGCGCTTGCCAGATTCATCACGTTTTCGGCTTTATATGCGATGCTGTGCGTACTGGCGGTGAGCCTGGCTGTTGGCTGCTGGCAGACCGCGCAGGTGGGCGTTACAAATCCGGGCAGTCTGTACATCGACGGCTCGGATTTTACCCCGCTGTTGGAACTGGGCTCTTTGGCGGTAAACGGAATGCTGTTGCTGTTCGCAGTTGGTACTTCGTTTGTGGTGATGTCGTTTATTTCCGCGCTGTTCCTGGTTCCATTCAGGTTTATCACGGTCAGGAAGGGCAGCGTGTTTACCCGCCGGGAGGTCCTGGGAACTCTCATTACGATCGTCGCGGGAGTTGTTCTGTCGGCTGCCGCTGCGGCGATACTTGGCGGTACGGAGTGCGTGACTTTCGCCCTGATGCTGGTAATACCGCAGGAGCTCATCGGGACGCTGTTTTACTGGCTGTGCATTTTTCTGCGATATAGAAAGCAATAAAAAAAGACCTCCGGGACACCCGGAGGTCTCAGCTTGTCGAAAAAGTCCAGCGAAAGCTGGGCTTTTTTACGTAAATATGGTATAATAAAAAAGGGTGATAAA
>CAKSEO010000015.1 GCA_934446565.1 uncultured Oscillospiraceae bacterium
CCGGGAAACCCGGAGCAAAAAACGGATTTCAAAAGCCCGCTTCGCGGGCAAATTCGATTTTTTCGACAAGCTGAAGCGCACGATAGATGACCGTGCGCTTTAACCTTGACATATATACCAGCCTGGGAGCCGCTGCCAGTGTTCGGGAGTGATCACGCTGGCTGTGTTGGGCGAATCCCGGAAGTAGAGCGTGTATCCGACCCGCGGTGTTTCGTAGCCCAGGAACGAAATAGTCCTGCCAACGAGGTTATCCTCACCCTCGACCGCCTTTACCCGGTAAAAGCAGGTGCGCCATTTTTCGTTGATCCCGTACACGCAGAACAGCGTCAGAGTTTCACCCACATGGGAGTAATCGACTATCCTGCTGTCGTAGAACTGGAAATCTCTGTTCATTGCGCCTCCATTGCCGCCTTTACCGGGCTTCCTTATGTAAACCAAACCTTATAGCGGAACTAATGTTTCCACGCTACAAGTATAGCGTATCGGATAAGTGGTGTCAATCAAATCTTCCTGAATGTTGCGAAAATCTTCCTAATTGTTGTGCGAACCCCCAATTGATGCTCATGCGGGAATCAATTGTGCATTATTTTTTTAAAAATACAAAAACTTTCGCAAATTTTACAGAAAAATGGTTGACTTATTCAGGTAATTGTGTTATAATTGTGACAGTGACCTGACAAGGTCATGAAAAAATAATATTATTATTCAGGAGGTTTGGTCATGACAACTAAGAATATGGCTATCGTATCCCTGGTTTGCGGTATCGTTGGTATCGTAGGCTCCTTTATCCCCTATGTTTCCTATGTTGCACCGCTCTGCGCTATCGCTGGTATCGTATTCGGCGCGCTCGCACTCAAGAATGTAAAGGCTGGCAACTGCGAGGGTAACGAGAAGGGTCTTGCAACCGCAGGTCTGGTTCTCGGTATCGTATCCACCGCTGTTTCCGTACTTATGTTTGCTTGCGCTCTCTGTGCTATATGCGCTGCGGCTTCCATCATCGCTGCTGCTGGAAACGGCTGATTCACAAGTATTACAGAGCTTTGAAGCCCTGCCCGCTCTGGGCGGGGCTTTTCTGTTAGTCTGGAGGTATCATGTTCCCTGGTTTTTTCCTATTCGATAAGTATATAAGCAGCTATGTCATCACGTCACTTGTCGGGATATTCACCGCGTGCCCGCTCGCGATATACCGCTACAAGAAGCGCGGCGGTAACGACATCAGCATGATTTTCGTGTTCCTGTTCGGCGGGATAGGCTGCATGGTCGGAATGCACCTGCTCTATGGAATAACGAACATTCAGCAGTGGGGCAGACTTTTCGCCGCTCCGGATCTCGGAGAGTGGTGGGACGCCGCACAGACGATTTTCGGCGGCGCAGTGTTCTACGGAGGGCTAATCGGCGGGCTTGCCGCCGGATTCCTCTCGATACGCTACCAGAAGCTGGACCCGGCGGAGGTTTCGGACTGCGCAGCGCCGTCTATCGCGTTGTTCCACATGTTCGGGCGGATAGGCTGCTTCCTGGGAGGCTGCTGCTACGGCGTCGAGTGGGAACACGGGATAACGTTCACGAATTCGCTCATCGAGGGCGCGAACGGCGTTCCGAGAGTACCCGTGCAGCTTTACGAAGCGGGGTTCGAGTTGGCGCTGTTCCTGCTGCTGTCGCTCCTGTTCGTCAGGGGAAAGCTGAAGGGGAAGCTGCTTGCGGTCTACCTGCTGGTCTACCCGGTGGGGAGGTTCATTCTGGAATTCTGGCGCGGCGATGACTACCGCGGATTCCTGTTCGGGCTGTCTACCTCGCAGCTGATAAGCATAGCGCTGTTCGCCGGGACGATAGTGTTCCTGGTAGTCAGCGCTGTAAAAAAACGCAGGACCCCTATGACGATATCAGAATAATTCCGTGCCGCTGTTTTCGATGACAGCGGCGGTTTTTTTCGCGGTGTATTGACATATTTGTGCAGTTATGATACAATAATAAAATAGAAAAAGACCTGCTCAGGTCAACGAAAGGGGCATATTGATGCTGGAACTTCAAAACCTCGTCTGGGAGCTGCCGGGCGGAGGTTCTATAATAAACGGGATAAGCTGCAAGCTTAACAGCCGCCTCACGGTAATAACCGGACCCAACGGCGGCGGAAAGACCTCCCTTGCGAAACTCATCGCGGGAGTCGAAAGCCCTACAAGCGGCAGAATACTGCTTGACGGGGAGGACATAACCGACCTCGACATCACCGGACGTGCAAAGCTGGGCGTTGCCTACGCATTTCAGCAGCCGGTGAGGTTCAAAGGGCTGACCGTCCGCGACCTGCTGGAGCTTGCCGCAGGGAAAAAGCTCTCTGCGGAGGAGCTGTGCGGACTTCTCGCGAAAGTGGGATTGTGCGCCGAGGAATACATCGACCGCGAGATGAGCGCTGCGCTCTCCGGCGGCGAGGCTAAGCGGATCGAGATAGCAACGGTGCTGGCGCGGGGAGCGAAGCTCTCCGTATTCGACGAGCCGGAGGCAGGTATCGACCTCTGGAGCTTCGCAAGGCTGGTGGAAACATTCGAGGATATCCGCAGCAACTCCAACGGCTCTCTGGTGATAATCTCCCATCAGGAGCGCATCCTCTCCATCGCGGACGAAATAGTTGTAGTGGCGGGCGGAAAGGTACGCACTGCGGGACCCCGGGAGGAGATACTCCCGCGCCTGCTGAAGGGCGAATTCACCGCGAGATGTCCCGCGGCATACGACGTACACGGAAAGGTTGGAAAGGCTGGTGATTGCAATGGCTGAGATGAAGGATAATTTCAATGAAGTTACCGCCGAAATGCTGAAGGTCATCTCCGATTACGACAGCGTGACGGGATTCCAGGGCGCGTACAATATCCGCCAGGACAGCACCTGCGCCGGCAGGAAGAATTCCGCCAATATCACTATAGATTCCAAGACCGACAAGCCTGGAATAAACATCACCGTAAAGCCCGGCACAAAGGGCGAAACGGTGTACATCCCCGCGTGCGTGACCCACTCCGATGTTGACGACCTGGTCTACAATGATTTCTTCATCGGCGAGGGCGCGGACGTGACGATAGTTGCAGGCTGCGGCGTACACAGCGACGGCTCGGAGACCGCGCGCCACAACGGAATACACAGATTCTTCCTTGAAAAGGGCGCAAGGGTGCTCTATAAGGAAAAGCACATCGGCACCGGCAAGGGCACCGGTCTGCGGAAGATAGACCCGGTAACTGACGCGTACCTAAAGGAAGATTCCTACCTCGAGATGGACACGGTGCAGCTCCGGGGCGTTGACCGCACCACGCGCAGCACCTCCGCAGTGCTGGAAAAGGGCGCGAAGATAGTCGTGCGGGAGCGTATCATGACCGACGGCGACGAGGACGCGGTGACTAAATTCAAGGTGGAGCTGAACGGCGAGGACTGCGGCGCGGACGTCGTTTCGCGTTCGGTCGCGCGGGGAAATTCCCACCAGGCTTTCTATTCCGTTATCGAGGGTAACGCGCGCTGCACGGGACATTCAGCCTGCGACGCTATCCTTGCCGACAACGGCAGGGTAGACGCGCAGCCTGCGCTCAATGCCGCAAACGTTGACGCCGCGCTTATCCACGAAGCCGCGATAGGAAAAATAGCAGGCGACCAGATTATGAAGCTCTGCTCCCTGGGGCTTACCCGCGAGGAAGCGGAGGAAAAGATAATCGAGGGATTCCTGAAATAAATTTGAGTAATAAAAGGGAGCTGTTTCCGGCTCCCTTTTGTGTAATTTGGAGGTGCAGAAATGTCGCATTACGAGATATTCCGGGAGTGCTTTCCCGGGCTGAAGCTGACTTCCGACCTGTACAAAAGACTCGCGGACGAGGAACATTGCAAATCGATTGACCTCCCGGAGGGATTCGCGCTGGTGCGCGGAAACTCGCTGCGGCTGCTGTGCGTACTTCCGCAGGAACGCGGTAAGGGCGCAGGTACGCGCCTGTTCAGAGCCGCTGAGGAATTTATCCGCGCACAGGGCTGCACCCGCATGGAGATAGGCAGCCCGGATTCCGAGCTGTTCATTGGCGCGCCGGAGGACAGCTGCGGGTTCTTTGAGAAGCTGGGCTGTACGTTCGGCGAGAAGGTCGCGGAGATGTCCGCCGGGAAGCTGGAGCTCCCGGAAAAACCGCAGTCCGGCGCGGAATTCGGCGTTTACAGCGGCGACCGCGAAAAGCTGAGATCCGCCGTTGCAAAGGTCGATACGGACTGGACGCAGTACTTCGGCGATGCGGAGGTGTTCTGCGCCATGGTCGGCGGGGAGATAGCGTCGTTCTGCATTCTCGGCGACAACGAGCAGTGCCTGCTCTCTGACGGAAAGACCCGGATGGGCAGCGTAGGCTGCGTCGGGACAGTACCGGGATTCCGGCGGCGCGGGATAGGGCTGGAGATGGTGGCGGAGGCTTCGAAGCTGCTTTTGCAGCGCTGCTGCGATGATATCTTCATTCATTACACGGCGGTGTACGACTGGTACGCTAGACTGGGATTCCAGACCAGGCTGTTTGAGCGGCTCGGCGGCAAAAATTTGTGAAGTCTTACATAAATGTGCTTGTAATTCCTGCCAGAGTATGGTATAATTATATAAAAATCTGTTCCTCAGGGAGGTAAGGAGGCGGCGAATGAGCGGCGAAACGAAACTGAATCCGGCTTTGCAGGCGCCCCGGCGCAGTGACCAGACGGTGATAAACCCGGCGGCGGGTCTGACGAAGGACATTCCCGCCGGGACTGCGCTCCCGGGGGATTACGTGATACAGCGCCGTCTGGACGTGCCCGCCGGGGAAGCTGACCTTTTCCTGTGCACGAAAGGCGGGGAGGAGTTCGTTGCGAAGCTCTACCGCCGCCCCATCGCGGTGAAAAGCGAGGTGCTGGAAGCGCTGAGCGGTGTTGACTGCCCGTACATTGCGCCGCTGTATTATTCCGGGAGCTGGTCCGGCAGGCACTTCGAGGTGCTGCCATACTACCGCCGCGGTTCGCTGCGCGGGAAAAAATTCAGCCTGGACGAGCTGAAAAGCCGCGTCATCCCGGAGATAAACGAGGCGCTCGGGGCGCTCCACGACGCGGGTATAATCCATAAGGACCTCAAACCGTCAAACATAATGCAGACCGACAGCGGGGACATCGCCATTATCGACTTCGGAATAAGCTCGGTGCAGTCCGACGGCAGCACGATAGTCGTCACCAGCACCGGAATGACCCCGGAGTATTCCGCACCGGAAACGTTCCGGCGGCTGTTCCTGGAGGAGTCGGACTATTATTCGTTCGGGATAACGCTCTACGAGCTGTTCTGCGGGCACACTCCCTATGCGGAGATGACCGCCGAGGAGATAGCGCAGTACACCGCGATACAGCGCATACCCCTCCCGGACGGCATGCCGCAGGAGCTCCAGGGGCTGATAACCGCGCTGACCTACTGCGACCTTACCAACCGCCGGAAGCGCTCCAGCCCGAATCGCCGCTGGACCTACACCGAGGTCGATAACTGGCTGAGGGGGATACCGCAGCCTATCCCCGGGGAATCTGCTCCGGCGCAGCGCGGATTCCCGGCGTACAACTTCCTCAACATCAGCTACACTGACCTACACAGCCTGGTCAGCGCCTTTGCGGAAAACTGGGAGGACGGCAAGAAACAGGTGTTCCGCGGGCTGCTGTCGGCATTCCTGAAGCCCTACGACCCTCAGCTTGCAGGCTACGCCCTGGACGCCGAGGAGGAGGTTTCCCGCGGCGGCGACGCTGACCTGGCTTTCTTCCGGCTGCTGTACCGTCTTGATCCTAGGACCCGCGCGTTTTTCTGGAAAGACAGACGTTTCGCGAGCCTTTCGGCGCTCGGGAGGTTCATCCTGAACGACACCCGCGCGCACGGTACGTCCGGGGAGTTCGTCCGGGAAATTCTGTCGCGGCGGCTCGTTTCGGAGTACCTGAAATGCACTGGCGCGGACGAACGTCTGCTGACCGCCGCTCGTTCGGTCGAGGACGGCGCGGAGCTCGACTGCGGCGACACCCGCAGGGAGCTTCTGACGAGGTACGCAGCGGGATTCGCGCTCTCGGACGAAAGGAAACTGCGGATAGACGACCTTGAATTTTCCTCCCCGGAGGAGATAAATGCGCGGCTGAATTCGCTGCTGAAAACGGACGCGCTGATGTTCGAGCGGCTCATCACGCGGCTCGTCCGCGTTGACGGCACCCTCGCCCCGCAGTTCGAGGCGTGGCTGCTTTCCCTCGGAAAACGCAGTCAGATAGACAGTTGGCATTCAATGCAGGAGGTGTGACATGAGCGGTCCCAAGACTTCACATTATAAACTGACCCCGGCGCAGCGCAGAATGCTCATCGCCCAGCGGGAGCGGCAGCGCAGGTGCGGCGAGGCTTCGGCGTTCCTTTCAGCGCTGCTCGCGAAGCTGTCCAGGCTGAAGCAGTTCCCGGCGGACGACCTGCGCAATGCAGAACTGCTCCGGGAGCGCACCGGGGAGCGTACCTACGACGATAAGCAGGAGGAGCTCTGTAAACGCGTGCAGGATGTCATCGAGGTTATAGACGGCGTAAAGGGCAGCGATGACCCCGCGCTCCTTGAGCGGACGCTTGAGCAGGCGAAGCAGGAGTACGAAAAGCTGCTGACCCTGCGCGGAGAGCTGGACGGGATATCCTGCGAGGTCGCCGCGAAGCTCCGCAGGGACGTCCGCGACGGCGTTGACAGGGCGTTCAGCGCGGATTTTGCCGGGCTGGTATCCGAGGAGGAGCGCCGTGCCGCAGAGCTGCGGGAAGTGCTTTTCGCGAGGGTGGACGTGCTGCCCGCCGCAGAGCTTTCCGAAGCGCTGAAGCTGGATATAATGGAGGCCCGTGAGCGTCTGACGAAGCTAAGCTGCGCCGACGAGCTGTCAAATTTCGGCGCGCTGACTGTTGCACCGCTGGAGAAGCGCTGCCGGGAGTACGCACAGCTTCGCCGGGAGATAGGCGGAGAGTACGACCGGCTGACGGCGCATTACCACGCGCTCTGCAGGGAAATGAACCGCCAGCCGGAGGCGGTCGCGTTTGAGCGCGGAGCAGTCGAGCGGCTGGAAAGGCTGTCCGCAGCGCTGGAAGCGGAGATACTGAGCTCCGAGGAGCAGGCGTACATCGACCGCTGCATCGACGAGGTGATGGAGGACATGGGCTACCGCCTTATCGGAGAGCGCAGCGTAGTGAAGCGCAGCGGAGCGCGATTCCGCAGCGAGCTGTACACATTCAGCGAGGGGACGGCGGTCAGCGTGACCTATTCCGGCGGGAATATCACGATGGAGCTTGGCGCGGTGGATTCCACCGACAGACTTCCGAGCGAATACGAAGCGCAGCGCCTGACAGACGACATGAAAAACTTCTGCGGAAGCTTCCGGGAATTCGGACGGCGGCTGCTGGAAAAGGGCGTTGAAGCGGAGCACATCTCTCTGCTCCCGCCCGAGCCGGAATACGCGCAGGTAATAGACATCACAGGCTACGAACTGACCGGGGAATCCGGCACGCAGGAAGCCGAAACCGCGCAGCCGGAGGAAATGACGAACGATGAGTAAATTCAGGATATGCCCGGACTGCGGCAGAGCGAATCCCCCGGGGAGGATAGAGTGCGAAAATTGCGAGGCGGACCTCACCGCCGTCCCGCTCACGGACGACAGCGAGCCCGGAACGGCTCCCGAGCCGGAAGTTAAGCCCGCTGCGACGAAACCGCGTCCGGTGAGGATATGCGCCTGCGGAGCGGAAAACCCCGCTGCGGCGCGGGTGTGCGCGTCCTGCGGAGAGGACATTTCGGATATAGTTCCCACCATCGCCGGGGAAGTACTCTGTACGCTGACCTCCTGCGACGGACTTTGGGCATACGCGCTGGATAAGCCGGAGCTGATACTCGGACGTGAGCGCGGGCTCAGCGAGCACCTCGCCGCAAAGCCGTTCGTCAGCCGAGTTCACGCGAAACTCACCACGAATGGCGGCAGAGTGTACATAGAGGACCTGGGCGCGACCAACCGCACCTACGTCAACGGCGAAGCTGTATCCGTCACCCCACGGGAGCTCGCGGACGGCGATGTTGTGGGGCTCGGCGGCAGCAGTCCTGACGACGAATCGCAGAGCGGCGCGGCGTACTTCACGGTGCGTATCTGCCGATGATGTACGCGGCGAGGATACTCTACCCGGTAAGGACCCTCGGCCCGGGGGACAGGGTGGGGATATGGCTCTGCGGCTGCTCCCACGGCTGCCCGGGGTGCAGCAATCCCGAGCTGTGGCGGCGGGAGGAGCGGTTCCGTATCTCCCGGGAGCGGCTGATGAAATTAGTGCAGTCCATAGCGGACAGCAGCCCGGTGGACGGCTTTACGCTGACCGGCGGCGACCCGATGGAGCAGGCTGAGGAACTCGCGCTGCTGCTTCCGGAGCTGCGCCGGATAAGCGGCGATATCCTGGTCTACACCGGATACACGCTGGAGGAGCTCCACGCGATGGGTTCCCCGGCGGTGGAAAGCGCGCTGCGGAGCATTTCGGTGCTCATCGACGGGGAGTATGTGCAGGAGCGGAATTACGGGCTGCCGCTGCGCGGCTCGGATAACCAGCGGATAATTTACCTTGACGGCGCAGTGCGCCAGCGATACGAGGATTATCTGCGCCAGGGAAGCGCGGTGCAGAATTTCCCGGCGGCAGACGGCACTATATCGGTAGGGATACACCGCCCGGATTACCCGGGGGAGCTTGAGCGCCGCCTTGCGGAGAAAGCGCTCGTAAGGTACGATGACCATGAGGAAACAGAGGAGAACATAAATGACCGAGCTGGACGAACTGAAACAACGTCTTGAGATAGAGGAACTGCGCGGAAGGCTGTCCGCGGCGGAAAAGCAGATAGCGCTGCTGACGGAAACGCTGTCCATGCTGAACGAGATACAGACCTCCGACCGGCTGGGGAGCTACATCAACAGCCAGGTCAGGCTGATAAAGGCGGCGGAGTTCCTGAATTCCGTATCGGACGGCGAGCAGATAGACCCGCAGCTTCAGCGGCAGAGCGCCGAGCAGGCGGGACTGCGCAAAGCGGAGCTTGACGCGAATATTACGGCTGCGCTCCAGCGCTCGCAGGAGCAGAGTATCCACACTTCCGACAGCCGCATAGCCAAAGCAGTCGGTAACTGGCAGAGCGGTCAGTCGGCTACGGCGGACGAGCAGGCAGCGAAGCTGCTGACCTACCGCAGCGAGGCGGGCGGACTGACGATAACCGGAATGAATCCCCGCCGGGATTTCGACGGACAGGCGATAATTCCGGAGGTGCTGGAGATCCCCGCCGAGATAAACGGCATCCCGGTCATGAGGATAGGCGACCGGGCGTTCCGGGGGCTGGGGATACAGAGCGTGCGCTTCCCAGAGGGATTGTACGCCATCGGAAAGGACGCATTCAGCGGCTGCGAGCAGCTTTCGTCGGCGGTATTCCCGGATTCGCTCATGTCCATCGGCGCGGGAGCGTTCGCGAGCTGCGCGTTCAGGACGCTGCACCTTGAAAACACCGGCGTTACGGTCATTCCGGAGAAGTGCTTCGGCTGGTGCATCGAGCTGAAAAGCCTGACCCCCCCGGAGGGACTGATATCCATTGAAAACAATGCGTTTGCGGAGTGCCGTTCGCTGCTGAAGCTGATAATCCCCGAGAACACACTGAATGTTGTGAGCCCGTTCAGCAGCTTTACCGGCGGGGAGCGCCGCTCGATAGCCGTGGTCGGAATGAACACCCAGCTAGTTGACCTCTGCGGGATAACACTGCTTTCCGGCGGGATGTTCGGCGGAAAAACGGCGGTACAGAATCTCATCGTGTACTGCCTGCCGGACAGCAGCGCACAGAAATACTGCCTTGATAACGGCGTTCCGTGCAGACACCTGTCCGAATTCCCGGCGTGAAAAGGAGGAACCACATGCCTGAAATCACCCCGAAATGGCACCGCGAACTTGAGATATTCAGCCGCATAAAGCCGCTCATAATGCTGGAGGGGAACATCCTGGACAGCTACCAGTTCCCACACGAGGGGAGCGTCCCAAAGGGCAGCATACTGCGCCTTACGGATTACCTGCACTATTTTTACAAGGACATGGGCTACGGCTGCATAGCGTTCTACGACAGCAGGCGTGGATTCTGCAATTCCTGCGAGAGCGGCTATACAGAGCGGTTCGCGGAGCTTGTCAACGCGGAAGTCAGCGGCGGCTTTGTCGAGGCGGGATTCCGTTCCGGAGAGGCTGCGCGGCTTATACAGCGGGCGCTTTCCCAGAACCGCACGCCCTGCGTTGTGGTGATGAATTTCGCGTCCCGCTGCATTGCTTCTCCGGAGCGCATGCAGCAGCCTGAGGTGGACAGTTTCACGGCGCTTCTCCAGGCGACGATGGATTCCGCCGAGGTGCGCGCCGACGGCGGGAAGCTGCGGAATCTGCTTATACTTGCGGTGAACAAATCCAACGATATCCCGGCGTGGTTCTACCTCGACAATCCCAACGAAAAGACGATAACGATAGGTACTCCGACCCGCGGGGAGCGGCTGGAATTCGTCAGCGGCGGGAATTTCCCGGCGTTCTTCACAGCTGAGCAGTACCGCAGCGGAATGGAGTGGTACGGCTCCCGCCCGGACGAGCTGAGAGCAGTGCAGGAGCGGTTTGCGGCGCTTACCGAGGGATTCAGCTTCACTGAGCTGAACGGTCTGCGCAAGCTCTGCAAGAACGAGGGATTCGCGATAAAGGACATGTGCGGGGTGATAGACCTGTACAAATACGGCGTGCGTGAGAATCCCTGGCGAAATCTCGACATCGAAAAGCTGCACGGAGCGGAGGAGTATTTCCGCAGCCGCGTCAAGGGTCAGGACGGCGCGGTGATACGCACGCTGGACGTAGTGAAGCGTGCAGTGACCGGGCTTTCCGGCTTGCAGGGGAGCTCCCACACCCGCCCGAAAGGCGTGCTGTTTTTCGCCGGACCGACCGGAACAGGTAAAACGGAAACTGCAAAGACGTTAGCGGCGCAGCTTTTCGGGGACGACAGCTGCTGCATACGGTTCGACATGAGCGAATACAGCCAGTCCCACAGCGACCAGAAGCTGCTGGGCGCGCCTCCGGGATACGTCGGCTACGAAGCTGGAGGTCAGCTCACGAATGCGGTGAGGAACAAGCCGTTTTCTATCCTGCTTTTCGATGAGATAGAAAAGGCGCACCCCTCGGTCATGGATAAATTCCTGCAAATACTTGAGGACGGCAGAATGACGGATGGGCAGGGCAACACGGTCTATTTTTCGGAATGCGTGATAATATTTACGAGCAACCTTGGAATATACACGCGCACCCCGGACGGCGGCAGAGTGCAGAACGTAACGCCGGATATGCCGTACCAGCAGGTACAGCAGCGGGTGCGCAGCGCTATCGAGGAGCATTTCAAGCTGGAGCTTGGCAGACCCGAGATACTGAACCGTATCGGCGAAAACATAGTGGTGTTCGATTTCATAAGACCGGACGCGGCGCGGGAGATACTGCGCTCGCAGGTAGACAGGGTACTCCGGGAGCTTTCTGCGGAGCGCCGTATCAATGTAACGATATCGGAGCAGGCGTATTCCGTGCTTCTGGAGCATGCGCTGGGTAATCTTGAAAACGGCGGCAGGGGCATAGGGAATATTGTAGGCTCGCTGCTTATCGACCCGTTGTCGAGATACCTGTTCGATAATGGGATATTTAGTGATTCAGACCTTGAGATAACCGGGATAAATGCGGAACAGACGCTGCCGAGCCTTGAGTGTCGCAGGCGGTGAAGTCCCGAGATGGAAAGGAGGCAGCATGCGGGTAAGCGCAGTGACGTGCAGGGGAAAGGATAGCGTATCCAGCCAGGACCGTGTTCTTATCGGCAGGCGGGTGCTATGCGATGAGGAGTTCAGCGGAGAGTTCGGAGAGCCCTGTGCGGTGGGCATAGCGGACGGCGTCGGCGGGAATGCCGGCGGGGATATCGCGGCGGAGTTCGTATGCAGCAGGCTGGCTGCGGTCAGCAGTTTCACTCCGGAGTGCGCGGCGGGGATAAATGCCGAGCTTCTGGAGTATGCGGGAACTGTTCCGGGAATGGGGAGCATGGCTTCGACATTTTCCGGGATATTTCCGGGAGGGGAGCTGCTGCATGTAGGGAATACCCGGGTCTGTGCAGTTCAGGGCGGATACCTGAAGCAGCTGACAAGGGATATGACTACCTATAACTATCTGATGTCGCTGGGACGTACAGAGGAAGCGGAGCAATGCCGGCGCAGCGAGATCACGGCGTGCTTTGGCGGCGGCAGGGACGCGTTCTATTCTCCGGAGGTATACAGCGTAGCGCTGCGGGGGATGCTGCTGCTGACATCGGACGGTATCCACGACCACCTGACCGCGGATGAAATAGAGGGGTTGCTGCCCGGCGGTGCCGACCTGGAGATCTGCCGCAGAATAGCTGGAAAAGCGCTGGAAAACGGTTCGGAGGACGACATGAGCGTTGTCCTGATTCGTTATTGAAAGCCCGCCAGATGGCTAAGCTATGCGGTTCGTCACTTTTTTGAAAAAAATTTAGAATTTTTTTTAAAACCCCTTGACAAAATGAAATAAAGATGCTATAATATATGAGTGCTCAAGAGAGCGTAAGCGCCAGTAGCTCAGCTGGATAGAGTATCTGGCTACGAACCAGAGGGTCGGGGGTTCGAATCCCTCCTGGCGTGCCAACAGAAAACCGCTTAACCGTTAAGGTTGGGCGGTTTTTCTTATATTGTAAGAATCCCCGTTCAGCGCATTTTCCTCTATTTGAGTGCGCCATAGAGTTTATCCGTGCTCAGGCACGGATCAGCTTGTCGAAAAAACGAATCTGCCCGCGAAGTGGGCTTTTGAAATCCTTTTTTTGCCTCAGCTCTGCCGAGGCAAAAAACACTTCTATCCGCACAAGTGTCTAGGCTACGCTGGCGACGGCTACGCCTTACGCTGTGCGCGTGGGGCAGATGTTCGGCGGAAAAGTCCCAACGGGACTTTTTCGACGGTCTGAAACACCGGAAGTTATATTAGGTCACTTCCGGTGTTGATGACGACAGCCTCACATCTTTGCGAATAATTCCGCAATATCCGCGTCCATGCAGACGGACCTGTCCTTGATTTCCTTGGGCGCGTAGGATTCGCCGAAATTAAGGCAGGCGTAAAATGCATTCGGATTCTGGAAAGTCATTCTCCAGAACGGGAATTTGATTATCCCCGGGGTGTTCATTCCCACGCCGAGTTCGAGGAAAAGTACGCGCTGCCCGTCGTTAGCGCGCAGGAATTTTTCGTACCGCCGTGCCGCATCGTGCCAACCGCTGTCCTCGACAAATTTGTCGTCTGCGCGCAGGTTCATCGTCAGCGGCTTCCCGCAGCGCGGACATCTCGGGATAAGTTCGGTGGGGATCTTCATGTCTTTCTGGGAATCCATCATCGCAGTTACGCTGTCATGGTTGTCCCATGTTTCCTTGCAGCATGGCTTGGAACATTGGAACAGCCCGTAATCTCCCTGCGTGTAAAACAGCCGTTTCTTGTCAAATCCCGCTTTCTGGGACTGGTGGTCTACGTTGGTGGTCGGCACGAAATAGTCCTTGTCCCTGACAAGCTCGAACAGTCGTTTGTAAGTGCCGTTGTCAACGTCCATTAGCCAAATATTTCTCTGTATATGTCATGATCCTCGCTTCCGAATACATCAAAAATCACCTTTATCTTGTGGGATTTCAGAAAATCCCGTACCGTCCGGACTGCGATTCCGGCCGCTTCCAGCTTCGGGAATCCGAAAACTCCGGTTGAAATACAGCAGAACGCAATGCTGCCAATGTCATTATGAACGGCAATATCAAGGCAGGAAGTATAACAGCTTTTCAGCAGCCTGCAATGTTTCGCAGTCAGTTTCCCCTGTACGATGGGACATACCGTGTGGATAACATAGCTGCATGGCAGCTTGTACGCCGGGTGATTTTCGCCTGTCCTGTCGGTTCTTCGTGCCTCTGTTTCTCCATTATTTCAGCGCACGGAGCAGTTTTTTCTGTTCCGCTTCCGACCGGGGGAGAGCAATATCGCTGTACTGTGCCTGTTCTGCCAGCAGCTTGTTTATAAGGTAATTTCGCCTTTCAGATCGCTATTTTTCCGAGGAGATAATGAGCCGCGTGAACCGCAGCATGACGATAAAAGTACGCGACCGCGCGACGCTGTTCAACCTGCTGGTAGGGCTTAACGGAGTAGGTCACTGCAAGACCAATGTTCCCTTGCTTTTGTGCTGTTTAGTCATTCTATCCTGACCCACATCGCAGGGACGACGAGCCCCGGCTCAGTAGGGGAAACTCCGGAATCGGCAAGCGCACCGTCGCGCCCCCAGCAAAAGCTCTCAGCGTCTTTCGGGAGCTTGAACATTGTGCAGATAGAAGCAACATACTTGTCGGGAGATATGACCCTGTTATATAAGGACGAAGCTTCGCTGTAGTTCAGCAGGAATACCTTGTCGCTTCCGCTGATAAGCGCTTTTTCGTCCTCGTTGAAAGCGGTGTCGTAAAACTCGCCGTTTAGCCAGGTGCGCAGCGAGCTGTACTCCCACGAGGAATTTCCGCCATCGTCGAACGGCAGGTATTCCAGCGCTTCTTCTGAAACCACCAGAGCGTAGCCGTTTTCTTTTTTCAGCACCTTCCAGCAAATCGAGGTCTTTATGCTTTCGTCGGAGATGTAGTATTCCCCGAGATACAGAGTCATGCTCCAATCCGTGCCGTTCAGTATTTCGCTGCGAAGCTGTGCAAGATAGGGCTTTGCAGGTTCGTAGCCCCGCGTCTTGAAAGACAGGATGTCGTATGCGTCACGTTTGTCGTGTGCTTCTAAATTTTCAAGCGCTATCGCGAGCCATGAGGAGCAGTACATTTCCCGGCTGTCAAGATAACCGCCCAGTTTTGAAAGCTGGGTTATCGCATTGTAGTACTGCTTGTCGTTGTACAGTATTTTGGCGTATTGATACAGCGAATCCACGGCACGCTCGCCGCTGTCTGACCAGCCGGAAAGCTCGCCGAACATTTTATATGCATCCTGGTACTCCGCCTGGTCGTACTTCTGTTCAGCACGGAGGTACTTTATCTTTTTGAGCTGTTCAGCGCTGTCGGAGTAGGACTTTATCTTTTTGAATATCTCCTCGGCCTGGTCGAGGTCGCCGTTGCTGAGGCAATCTAGTCCGAAATTGTACAGGCACCTGTTTTTCCTCTCGGTAGAATCGTAGTACGAGCCCAGCTTTTCGAACGCTTCAGCAGCCGCTGGGAGGTCGCCGCTTGCTTCGATGTTTTCCGCCAGAATGTAGCTGCATTGCAGCGCCCTTTCTGCGGAATTCAGATAGTCGCCGAGCCGCAGGTAAATGCTGAGCGCGCCTTCGAGATCGTTGTTTTCGTGAAGCTCGTCCGCTTTCATGTAGCGGCACTTTTTCGCCCAGTCCTCGCTGTCGCTGTAGTTCCCGAGGGAAATGAAAATAGCCTCCGCTTCGGGGAACTGCGCTTTTCCGTACAGGGATTTGCCGCGTTCATAGAGAGATTCGACTTCCGAAACCGCAGATTCTATTACCTCCGTCTTGGCTTGGAAGTCCGGGATAAACGCTATCGCAACAGCGGCTATCGCCCCGGCTGCGACTATCCCGGCAGCTGTTAAAGCAAATCCCGGGCGCTTTTTGATAGGCGTGATATTTGCGGAGTAGACCGCGCTTGAGCTGTCAGGCTCGGCGGCTGAGGAAGCGCGCTCTTTTTCCGCAAGCTCTTTCGCGCGCAGGTTTTCCTGGGCAGAGAGCGCGTATTTTTTCAGCTTTAGCCGCATTGCCTCGCTGCCGTACTGCATGGCGAGACGGTAGTTTTCCGACTGGGTAACGTCCACCGGAATATTCCCGAGCTCCTCCCCGCTGGTCAGCCTGTACTCGCACAAAAGCCGGATCAGCGCCGCTTCGCCCGGGAACTGCGGCTCTATTCTTCCGCATATTTCTGCGGCTTCGCGGAACTCGCGGTCGGAAAGCATGATGTACGCCCGGCGCACTATCGGCGGTTTGCCCTGTACAGGCTGATCTGAGATCCCTCCGTAAAGCAGCGCCCTGACGCTTGCGGCAAGATCCTGCTCGAATCCGAGATTAGACGCGTTCACCGCCTGGAAACGCGACAGCTCCGGCGGGAGCACATCCGGCAATACTCCGTAGAGTATCGGAATTACCGCCTTTCCGCGCATGTCCCCGGTCAGAAAGCGTCCGCAGATGTTCATCACCGTAACATCGTCGAAGGTGTCGGCTCCGGACACTGCGACCAGCAGTGCCTTTGCCGAATTCACCGCCGCGAACAGATACGGCTCCCACTCGCTCTTAGCCCTGCCGTCCAGCGTGACCTCCGGGAAAAACACGTTGATACCATCGGAGATCAGCCTGCTGTATAACTCCGTGGAGCGCTTGACGGCTTCCGGGGAGCTTCCGCAGCATAGCAGCACATCGTACCCTATCCCCACCGCCAGCCCGGATATTTCGCGCTGCTTTTCGGAGATGAGCGCGGCGATATCCTCCATCAGACCGCGCTGCTTGTCGCCCGCGAACTTGACAGCCTGCTGGTAGTCGCTGTCGGAAGTGAAGGAGTGCGCCTGCGTCCTCAGGAGCGCGAGGCCGCCGTCCGCGAAAAACAGCACGCCGTATCTGCACAGCGCCAGCGCCCAGTAAAGGTCGGCGTCGGCGGGGGAGAGAGTTATCATTTTTTCGTAGAGCTGGATAGCTTTGTCGTATCTCTGCTCTCCGCGGAGCTGTTCAGCTCTTGTCAGCAGCTCGCGCTTTTCAGCGCTGTCTATGAGCGGCACGCTCTGGAGCCGGTTACAGCTCCGGCATTCGCAAACGGAGGAGCTCCCGAGCTCCAGCGGAGCACCGCAGAATCTACAGATAAATGCAGCCATTGTTCGCACCTGCTCCTTTGCTTAATTTGACTGATTTTCAGTGTTGCCGCGCTTCATATTGAGTGTCTCGACTATCTGGGATTCCGAGTCGGAGTAGTCGCCGAGCTCGTTAAATATGGTTATCGCGTCGTTGTAATTGCCTGATTCCCTGAGCCATATCGCGTAATTGTACTTCGCTTTCTTGTACAGCTCCTCCGAATCCTTGTAGTCGCCGAGCTCGCTGGCAGTTTCCATTGCCGTTTTGTAATTTTTGTTGTCGTAATTGTACTTAGCTACACGGTAGAGACAGTTCAGGGCTCTTTCACTGCTGTCGGAGAAGTTGCCGAGCTCAGAGTATTTATGCGCGGCTGCGGAGTACATTCCGTGATCCTCATAATCCCTAGCCAGGTTGTATGCAGACAGTATCGCGTAGCTGCTGCTGTCTTTGTATGACCTCAGCCGGTTGAACTCTGTTTCAGCGTCCTCGTATGCGCCGCGCTCGTACTGCTCCATCGCATAGTCGTAGCGTTTTTTCAGCAGGGAGTCATCCGCCGTGTATGTATTGCCTGCGTAGTCCTGAAAGCCCGTCAGGGTGTTCGCGTTCACGAATCGCTCTATTCTGGCGTGGTTCTTGGCATAGCGTATCCCGAATCCCGCCGCGACCATGAGCGCGCTGGTCAATACGGATATGACCGCCGTTTTGTTCCGCTTGGAACTGCGGGACTTCTGGGCGTTTAAGTAGTTCTGGTATTTTTCGTTTTCTTCCTGTTCCTCATAGGCGTTTATCATCGCGTTGCACTGCTTGTAAAGGTCGGCGCAGTCGCGGAAGTCCGTCATATTGCCCAGCAGCGACCTCGCTTCGAACAGTTCGGACTTGCTGACCGAAGTTTCGAGAAGCTTCTTGGCATGCTCGTAGTCGCGCTCGTTTTGCGCGTTCTGCTGTTCCGCGAGATTTTTAACGTACATCTCCATTGCGGCGTCGTGTTCGTAGGTGAGCCATTCTCTCAGGTTGTCGTCGCCGAAGCGCATTGCCTTTGCGTAGTTGCCGGACACGGAGAAATCGACATTGTTGCATTCGCGAAGCAGGTCCGCGTTGGTGATGTGGTATTCCACTAGGAGCTTCAGCAGGTAAGCGCGGGCGTTTTCCGGCTCGCAGTCGAGCACCTTTTCGCAAAGCTCGTCGGCGCGCTGGAAATCCATATCCTCAAGGAACAGCTCGGCTCTGCGGAGCATTCCGGCGGTATCCGTAGGTTCATCCGGCTTCTGCTGCGTCTCCGGCTTCGGCGCGGGGGATTCGGAAATGACCTTGCGTATGCCGCGTATCAGCTCGTCCTCGAATCCGGGTTCCGACATATCCATGGCATTCAGATGTACGAATTCCGCAGGGAGGTGCTCCCTGAGCATGCCCTTATACAGCGGGACGAGCATTCCCTCGCCGCTTTCGGAGATCCGCGCCAGGTACCTGCTCCATTCGTTTTTCACCCAGACCGCGTTCATGTTCTCGGGAGAAGTGCCCACTACCAGCATGAGCTTCGCGGAGTTGAGCGCTGCAAAAATGTACGGCTCGTATTCCGTGCCAGCTTTGTTTTCCAGCGTGACGCGTGAGAAGAACACCCTCCAGCCCTCGGCGCAGAGCGCCCTGTAAAGACCGGCGGCGAGGGCGGAATCCTCTGTGCGCCTGCCGTACTTGTCGCTTTCCTTGTAGCAGATGAAGATGTCGTAGGGCTGTTCGCTGAGCGAAACGGACAGTATCTCCCCGCGGAGCTTGTCGAGCGCCTGCGCTTCAAGGATGTAGATGCGGCGCTGGTCGCCGTTTTCCGTCAGCTTGACGGCTCTGCGGTAGTCCTCATCGTCGATGACCGAGGTGTACTGTATCCTGTTGATGGTTGGGATACGGCGGTGGGAGACCGGCTCCTCGACATACTCAACGCCGAAGCGGCAGAGCACTTTCGACCAGTAAACGTCCGGCTCGTCGGGACACATCCCGGCTATCTGCTCGTAAAGAGACATAGCGCGGTCGTATTCGCCGCTGCGGCGCAGATCCTCTGCGCGCTCCCAGAGCAGGGCTTCCTCGTCGAAGCCGAGTATCGGGACGGTCTGTTGAACTCCGCAGTAGCCGCATTTGACCACTGACGTTTCAGGCTTTATTTCAAGTCGAGCGCCGCAGCAGCGGCAAAGTAGTACTGGCATAGAATGTCACCTCATATAATTCATATATTTCAACCAACAGCATTGTTATCATTCCAATTTTATTATAACATCTGCCTGGAAAAATGTCAATTGATTTAGAAAAATTCACCCCGAACTGGAAGAGCCTGCACGATTTTTCTGCCATTTTCTGAGCCCCGAATATCAGCTCTTGACAAATAAGGAGTTAGTGTTCTATAATATAAATGAACATATCGGATACCTGAAAGAACGTGAAAAAATCATGACGACAGATACGCTATTTGAATACGACCATATACTTATGCGTGCGGAGTACCGCACTCCGGACCCGCACAGCCACCTTGCAGTCCATCTGATACTGGGACTTGATAGTGATGTGACCTGCGATGTTTCCGGCGAACACATCGAAGCGCCGGGAATTTTCATCGCCGCCGACGTCACACATACGGCATATACAAGCAGCGGCGGAATGCTGGTATACCTGTTCGACCCGGCGTGCCTGTCGCAGAGCCGTCTGTCGCACCTTTTCAAGGAGAGCGTCGGGATATCGCTTCACAGGTACCTTGCCTGGGAGAAAATTCGCAAGGGCTACGTGAACTACCGGAAATACGGCAGCATAACGGAAGCCGCAATGCGTGCCGGATTCGACTCGCCGTCGCATTTCGCCGCGACCTGCAAAAGGATGTTCGGGTTATCCTTTCCGATGTCGTCCGCGCGTTTTAGCATTTTCCAGTATTTGTTCGTGTACTCCATCATGTGACGACCCTCCGGCAATATAAGGTTAGTCATAACTACCTTGTTCATTGTATCACAAAAGGATAGATTTGTCAATGGAGACCCGGGTATAACGAGTTATTCAAAATACCCAGTTGATTATGTGGAACCAGTATGCTATAATATATGTAACACTATATTATGAACTTATGGAGTGATACATATGTTAAAACGTGAGGACATGCCCGAATGCGACGTTGCGACCACCGTGCAGATAATCGGCAACAAATGTAAGCTGCTGATAATGCGTAACCTGCTCGAACGCCCCTGGAGATTCAACGAGCTGCGAAAATCCCTTGGTGGAGTGAGCCAGAAGGTGCTTACAGACAGCCTGCGCCAGTTGGAATCCGACGGGATAATCTCGCGCACTGTATACCAAGGAATTTGAGCACGAGAGACGCCGGGATGAGCGGATTTATATCCAAACCCATAAATTCAGACGCCATCACCAGGGCGTTGATGAAAATATAATAAAACTGATTGACAAACCCGGTGATATGTGGTATTATTTATACAGTATACCACACATGAAAGGAAGTTATTTTAATGAAGATCTATTCTGTTCTTGATAAGGAATTTGCGCCTTACGGAAAGGTGCTCGGCGGCTATGATACTACCGGACTGATGAAAGCGCTTGAGACAACTACACCGCTTCCCGCCGGAGTAGAGTACGTTATGAGCGAAGCCTCGCTGGAGTGCACCGATATATTTGGTCAGCTCCAGAACAATGCGTATGGCGGGATGCCGATACAGATAGGCTGGTGCAACGGCCACAATACAAAGCTCAACTGCCTGGAGTATCATCGCGACAGCGAGCTCAACATTGGTCTGTATGATTTTATTCTGCTGGTCGCAAAGGCTGACGACATAGTTGACGGCAAGCTTGACACATCCAAGGTAAAGGCGTTCAGGGCGAGTGCGGGACAGGTAGTCGAGGTTTATGAGACTACGCTTCATTACGCACCGTGCAGTGCAAAGAAGGATCGCGGATTCAAGGTAGTGATCGTTCTTCCTAAGGGGACAAATGGAGCTATGCCCAATATTATTGCGAAGAATGAAGAGGATAAGTGGCTGAGGGCATGTAATAAGTGGCTGCTTGCGCATAAGGATGCAAGTGAAGCTGGCGACGGTGCTTATGTTGGATTGATCGGCGAGAACATTGACATAGCCGCAGACGTTGATTGAGAGTTTTATAGCGATATCCCCGGAGAGTTCTCCGGGGATATTTTGTAACCTGCAATTTAAATACGACAAACAGACCGATCCAAATATAAGTGGACCGGTATTTTACTTTTACCTAAAAAACATCGCCTCCCGCTTCATTCCTTACCTATATATGAGATTTTAGTCACCCAGTAAAACCCTTTTATACATAATCTAGGCAGATAATTTATATTATTTGTCTATTTTTTATCAGAGTATATAGATAAAATCAATAATATTTCGATTTCTCTATTGATTTTTTAATAATGATGTGCTATAATTCAGACAGCATATGACAAATGACTATCGTATGCGGTCATTTAATTAATTTTTTTTATGGAGGATTTCACCATGGAAAGAAAAGTAGTACTCATCACAGGCGGCGCAATGGGTCAGGGTAAGGCTCACGCTCTCAAGTTCGCTGAAAACGGTTTCAACGTGGTTCTTGCAGACATGCAGGATCCCGACGGCGAGGTTTTCAAGGCTACCGTACAGGAGATCGAAAAGCTCGGCGCAAAGGCGCTCGCAGTGAAGTGCAACGTAACTTCGGACGACGACATGAAGGCGATGTTCGAAAAGGCGTGGGACACTTTCGGCAGACTTGACGTCGTAGTTGCAAACGCAGGCGTTATCAACTTCGGCTACACCTGGGAGCTCACCGACGCGCAGGTGCAGAAAGTCATCGACATCGATCTCATCGGCACATGGCGCACCGACAAGTACGCCGCTCTCTACATGAGAAAGCAGGGCTTCGGACGTATCATCAACATTTCCTCTACCTCCGGCATGTACGGTACTCCCCAGCTCGCCACCTACTGCATGGCTAAGTGGGGCGTGCGCGGTCTGACAAAGACCCTCGCTCAGGAGCTCAAGGGCACCGGTATCGTTGTAAACACCGTTTGCCCGACAAAGGTAAAGACTCCGATGTGCGAGACCCAGAGCTACGTTGACTTCATCAACGACCTCACCGGAAAGCACTTCAAGGACTGGCAGGAGATGTACGACTCCGTTCCGTTCCTGGATGTTGAGGATATTTCTGATATGGTATTCTGGCTCGGAACCAGCCGCGCAGCAGGGAAGTTCAGCGGCCGCGACCTCGGTCTTGACCTCGGAACTCTCCAGCAGTAATATCGGAGGTCACAGAAATGAGAATAACAAAAGGAACAAGATGGCGCGTATTCGCCGGCGTGTGGATACAGAGCCTTTTCACCTCCGCGACTGCTTATTTCAGCCTGTTCGCGCTTCCGCTTACCGGTCAGTTCGGCTGGAGCCAGTCTGATTTCAGCATGGCTTACACGATCTACATGTTCGTTTACTGCCTGATGGGATTCGTCGGCGGTATCCTGGCTGAGAAGCTGAAGCCGATGGTAGCTATCTACATAGGTCTTGCATTTTTCGCAGCAGGCTGGTTCCTTACCGGCTTCGCTGAAACTATCCCGCAGCTTTATATCTTCTACGGTATCCTTGCCGGCGCAGGCGCTGGTACTATTTACCCCGCGTGCCTGCCTACCGCGCTCAAGTGGTTCCCCGACAAGAGCGGTTCCATTTCCGGTCTTGTACAGGCGGGAGCTTCCTGCGGCCCGTTCATTATGTCGCCTATCGCGCAGATACTCATCGACAACTACGGCGCTCAGATGACCTGCCGTATCCTCGCAGTCGTATTCCTCATCGGTATCGGCGCGGTCGCATGGATGATCGTGCCCTGTCCCGAGGGATGGCTCCCCGAGGGCTGGAAGCCCTCAGCAGAGCAGGCTAAGGTGCTCAACACCAAGAACTACAACATCCCCGGTATGGTAAAGACCCCGGTATTCTGGGTAATGGTCATCATGTTCATCTTCGCGAACGCCGCAGGCACCATGATGGTCAGCGCAACTTCTCCTATTGCACAGAACCAGATAGGTCAGGACGCTATGACTGCGGCTCTCTGCGTAAGTATCATGACCCTCGCGAACATGTTCGGACGTATCGGCTTCGGTTTCATCTACGACAAGCTCAAGGGCTGGAACTCGCTTATACTGGTACTGCTAATCAATGGAATCTCGATGATAATGCTCACTTTTGCGAACAATCTCCCGTACTTCATCGTGTGCATCTGCCTCGTCGGTTTCTCGTTCGGCGGTCTGCTGGTCGTATTCGCGCCTATCGTCAAGAATGTATTCGGCAGCAAGTTCTATAACAGAAACTACGGTCTGATATTCATTGGTTACGGTATCGGCGCGTTCGTCGGTCCTAAAATAAGTGCAAGCTTCTACGACAGCACAAACTCCTACGTTATGGGCTACATCGGCTCTGCGGTACTCGCGGCTGCCGCTATCGTGCTCGTATTCGTTGCAAAGAAGCTCGTTGCTAAAATGCAGGAAAAGAACGGCTGATAATTACAACAAAAGCGCCGGCTGATTAGTCGGCGCTTTTTTTCTGGAGGTACTATGAAACTGCTGGTAACTTACAAATTGTCAAACAATGACCCGTCCGGATTTCTCCGGGAGCTTTCCGCGCTGGGTATTCCGGAGGTCGTCCGGAAAGAAAACGGTTGCAGGCGCTACGAATACTTCCTGCCAGCGGACGGCGCGGCGGATCGCATTCTGCTGGTCGAGGAATGGGCGAGCGCAGAATTACAGGCGCTCCATCTGGAACAGCCCCACATGAAGCGCCTTGCTGATATAAAGCCGCGTTACGTCGCGGAAACCGTCGTTGAGCTTATTGCTGAGCGGTAGCTTTCTTCCGCGTCAGGAAGCTCTCAAACCGGAATTTCTTGTCAATTAGATTCCCGCACAGCCCGACAGCCTTTCCCATCGTAAATGCCGCAAGGACAGTGCCGATACCAAGTCCCTCGACGTGCCCCAGCCCGAAGAAAGTCAGCGCGGCAGTCACCGCCAGGCAGGCAACATCAAAGCCGATCTTTATCTTAGGATAACCAACTCCGGTGATTTCGGAAAGCTCCCGGGGGAACAGGTCGGTCGGGACTATCGGCAGACCGCAGCGGTTTGACAGCGCAATACCGATACTCAGGATAACGTAGCTCAGCACGAACCACAATATACGCCAGGGCAGGCTGTCCGGCAGGATGTTTATCCACATCTTGTGAAGATCTAGCATTACGCCGAAAACGAATCCCACAACGAAGCTGAACAGGTAGGACGGAACGAATTTCTTCCGCATTATCATCAGCGACAGCACAAGCAGACCCTGGAAAATGTAAGTCCAGGTGCCGAGGGACAGCGTCGGGAACACCTCCGAAAACGCATACGGAACGCTGGATATCGCGGAGATTCCCGCCGCGGAATACAGCATGAGCACCACTCCGAAGCTGTTTATCGTGACCGCCAGCGGAAGTGCAAGTTCGCCGCGAAAAAGGATTTTTTCTTTTGACATGATATGTGCCTCCTCTTATATTTCAATCATTATTTTAGCACTATCAGTTCCACGTTTCAAATGAATATTTTTTATAATTACATAGATTTTTTCGATTAGATGTGATATAATTATATCATGGAGGAATGAACATGAATCTTGACCATCTAAGATATTTCGTTAAGCTTGCCGAGGTGCGCCACTACACCCGCGCCGCAGAGCAGCTCTGCATTTCGCAGCCCAGTCTTAGCCACGCGATAAACCAGCTTGAAGCGGAGCTCGGCGTGCCGCTTTTCGAGCGCTCCGGACGCAACACTACGCTCACGCGCTTCGGCGAGGAATTTTTGGAATGCGCGCAGCGTTCGTTGGAAACGTTGGATGTGGGGGTAGGTTCTTTGCAGCGCTCCGCGCGGGGAGAGGGCGTTGTAAGGCTGGGGTTCCTGCGCACTCTGGGCGTTGACTATATTCCGAGGCTTACTGCGGATTTCCTTGCCGCTGACCCGGACTGCGGTATTCAGTTCACGTTCCATTCCGGGCTGTCCGGCGGGCTTATCGACGGACTGCTGCAAAAGAAATTCGACCTGGTGTTTTGCTCAGAACCTGACCCGTCGCTGGGACTGGCGGCGGTCCCGGTCACTTCACAGGAGCTTGTGATGATAGTTCCGAAGGGGCATGAGCTATCTGGAGTTGAAAGCATCGACCTTGCGGACACGCTGAAATATCCGGCGATATGTTTTGCGGAGGGTTCCGGTCTGCGCAGGGTCATCGACAGGATGTACGAGCAGGTCGGTGGAAAACCTGCGGCGATTATAGAAACCGAGGAGGACGAGGTCATCGCGGGGCTTGTCGCGGCAGGATTTGGGATAGCTGTCGTGCCGTACATGGATATGCTGAATAAGCTGGATATTTCGGTTTTGAAGATAACATCGCCGCCGTATCGCAGGGATTTCTTCATGGTGCAGGATGATTCGGTGTTTCTGCCGCCCGCGGCGCAGAGGTTCAGGAGTTTTGTGCTGGGGAGAGCATGGGTCGGAAGCTCGGATTGAGAGATAAACTATAATTTATGCGGGTAGTGTTAAATTAGCAAGCGCCCCCAATTGGGAGTCAAGGGGGGCGCGCCCCCCTTGCAGGTCGAGGGCAGCGCCCTCGTCGCCGTAGGCGAAATCTCCGCGCGGAAGCGCGGTTACTCCGTGCGAAGCACGGATACTCTGCGCGCTGGCGCGCAGTTAAACGATTCAAAGGCGCTAAAGGGGTGTGGGGGAAAACAAGAGTTTTCCCCCACAGTCTCTATAAATTACCTGACGTGCAGAATAGCCAAACTGCATGTTACATGAGCGCCTTTCCAAATTGATAAACACTGATTCCCAAACAGTCCACTGGACTGTTTGGGAGGATATCGCGTTCTAAGCCAGCGGGGGAAAACTCTTGTTTTCCCCCCGCGCCCCTTTAGCGCTTTTTTTCGTTATTCCGTGCTTCGCACGGAGTTACTGCGCGCCAGCACGCAGAGTATCCGCGCTCCGCGCGGAGGTTTCGCCTACGGCGACGAGGGCTCTGCCCTCGACCTGCAAGAGGGGGACTAGTCCCCCTCTTGACTCTCCCGGTTGGGGGTTGCAGTAAACCGTAAAGTTCCTGCAACGTTAAATTATAGTTTAAACAGAATGACCGGTCCACATACATATGGACCGGTTTAACGTTATACCCAAGAATACCTTACGGTTACTCCCGTCATTCTGTAACGAACTTATCGACCTCACTGGAAAGCATCTTCGCAAGCGCGGAAAGCTCCTCACTGGACGCTGCACTTTCTTCCGCTGTAGCAGTCGTAGTATGCATTCCCGCTTCGATATGCGAGATACCCTCAGTGATATCATTGACGGCAGACTGCTGTTCAGCCGCAGCTTCTGTTATCGCCTGCATCTCCTCAGAGATCTTGCTGATGCCATTAACAATGCTGGTCATTGCGGTGTGCGCGCTGTCGGCAAGCTGTGTGCCCTTATCAACTGCTGTGAGTGAAGCGTTGATAAGACTGGTGGTATTCTGAGCCGCTTCGGCGCTCTTTGCAGCGAGGTTTCCTACCTCGTCCGCAACAACTGCAAATCCCTTGCCCGCTTCGCCGGCTCTTGCCGCCTCGATAGACGCGTTCAGGGCAAGAATATTCGTCTGGAATGCTATATCTTCGATAGTCTTGATGATATTCTTGATGGAAGATGATTTCTCCTTGATGTTCTCGACAGCCTCAAGAAGCTGCTGCATAAGCTCACCGCCCTCCTGAGCGCTGCTGTTAGCCTCCTGGGAGAGAGCCGCAACGTTAGCGGAGGCGCTGGCAGTGTTGTCCGCCTTTTCATGGATGGAGGAGATAGTAGCAGATATCTTGTCAACAGCCTCTGCGACCTTGACGGCAGTTTCGGAAAGGCTGGCAGAGCCCTCCGCTACCTGTCCTGAGCCGGACTGGATATTGCTTACGCTGCTCTTGACTGCGGACATAGCGGAATTGAGCGCGGAGGAAATAGTGTTCAGAGAGGTGCCGATGGTAACAAAATCGCCCTTGTAATTGATGTCGGAGGAAACTGTGAGGTCGCCGTCTGCGAGGGGCTCCAGTACATCGCGGATATCGTGGATGTAGGTGCGGAGAGTCTCGACTGTGCTGTGGAGCGACTGCTCAAGGATAAGGGTCTCATCTGCGGGAGCATCCACAGTGAAAGGTGTGCTAACGTCACCCTCTGCAAGGAGCCTTAACCGTTCGGTGGACTTGACGATGGGGTCGGAGATATTCTTTGCGACCTTGGTGGAGATAACGATACCAAGTGCGATAAGCGCCAGGCTTATTGCCAGTCCGATACCGATATCAAGTAACACGCTTGCGATTATCTGGTCGTAGTTTCCGCTGACGGCGATGGTCCAGCCATCGGTGCCGCTGATGGGCATGTAGTAAGCAAGCATAGTGTTGTTGCCGTTGGAGTAGGTGATGGAACCCTCCTCGTCGGAGAGCATAGCCTCTGCGAGAGCCTTGTCGCCGGGAATATCGCTTTCCAGGAAGTTGACCATATTCATGACAAGAGAGGTGTCGGAGGCCGCGATGACCTGACCGTTCCGGTCGAGGACGATTATGTTGCTGCCCTCGCCCATGTCTATTCTGTCAAGACCGTTGGAGAACATGGTGGAGTCGATACCGCCGTAAATAACGTACTTCATACCGCTATAGGTGGTGGGAGCCGCCATCATGGTGGTGACGGTGCCATCAGTCTTGCGGATGACCGGAGGGGATATAGCGACCTGATTTTCGTTGTAAGCTTTCTGGAAATACTCGCGGTCGGAGATATCGGTGTCGTTGTATGTAGTGCCGTCGTGGTAAGCGATGGAGTAATCCTTGAACAGAGCCGTTTCTGCGAGAGTTGCGAGGTTCTTCTTGCGTTCAACGAGGGGTATCATCTGGTTGAGGACTTCCTGGTTTCCGCCGGCGGACTGGAGCTCAAGCGAAAGAGAGTTAATGGTGTTGGAGATGACCTCGCCGTAGGACTGCGCGAGCGCCTTAGTCTGACTGTTGTAGCTTGTGGTGTACGCAGAGCTGATGAATATGCTCATTGCAGTCATCACGACGACAATGCAGACGGAAACGCTTATAATTGCAAGCCGCAGAATGCGGTATTTGATTTTGGTGGTACGGGGCTTCTTTTCCTTCGGCAGCTTTACTTTCGGGGCAGTGGTCTTAGCAGCCTTTATTTTAGGAACCTTCGGTTGCTTTGGTGCCTTAGGAGTTTTGGGAGCCTTAGGCATTTTCAGGGTTTTTGGTTTCATAATATTCCCTCCAGGTTATCGGCAGAATGTGAAATTACGGTGGTCTGCCTTATACTATGAATACATTATACCACACATTTTTAAAAAAATCAACAACTTTTTAGCAAAGTCTTAACATCTTTTTGTTTAAAATAACACGCTCCCGATAAAATCGTTTTCAAAATTAAGTGTATGTTTTTTATATGAATTTGATATGTTAAATTAAACAAAAGCATAAAATTATATATAGGTACAATGTCCAACCCGCCGAAATTTACTGATAAAAGCATTCCGGAGCCAAATTTGAAATTGACATGCGGCAATAAAAGTAGTACAATTAATGCGTTGCTGAGGGAGCGTGAGTCTCGTCGGTGGCGTCGGGAATATCGGCGTCGTTGGTGAATTGGGGCTCGTCGTTTTCCAGTTCGACGGTGCTGAGGTCTATTTCGTCGTAGGTTATGCTGGACCAGCCCCTTGCGGTGAACATGCTTATCGTGAAGCTGTCAACGTCGCTGCGCCAGCCGTTTTCATCGTTGACCCACATGTTGATCACGACCATGTCGTCTGAAATTATCTTGAAATCGACGCCCTCCAGCTTTACGCCGGTTTTATCCTCGTAGTACTTCCTTGAGAGCTGCGCCAGCCGTCGCGCCGGGTAGAATTTGAAATCCTCCGCGGAGATATTCGAGAGGTATTTCAGTTCGTCCTGAGTCCCGAGGAACGTCATGTGGATTATGATCGAACCCTCGTCGGTTCGTTCAAGCGTGGCCTGATAGGGTGTGAGCTCTTCGCCGACGAACAGCGTCATGTCATCGCCGTCGATGGTGTAGGTGAAGTCCACTCCGTCGGCGTCCGCCATGGGAATGAGCCGACCGTGCATGCCGTCGCTGCTGAATATGTAGAAGTTGCCGGTGTCGTCGGTGTAATCCGAGGTATAGACCCCTGCTCTGAAATAGTCCGAGGGCTGGATATCGAGTGCGGCAAGCGGGTCGGCAGGGGAGAGCTCCTGTTCGCCCGGCATGGATTCCATCGTTCCGTTGAACGGCAGCTCGGCGCTTGCGGATTCCTCGGTTTCCGCGAGAGCTTCCTCGGAGGTCGCCGGAACTGACCCGGATATTTCATTGTTCATGCTGCACGAGCAGAGAAAAACGAGCGGAAGTGCAGCGAGTGGCTTTAAATTCATTGAAAGTGCTCCTAAAATAGATTTACCCATATAGTTTATCACAATTTGTCGGTAAAGTCAATCAGCAGAGGACAAACTCCGACAGCGTTCCCCTTGACCCTTTGTTCCAGAAAATGTATAATCAATATGAATACAACTTTACGGACAGGGGGTAATAATATGGGAGCAGCTGGAGTGGTATTTCTTGCGGCGGGGTTGTCGATGGACGCATTCGCGGTGTCGGTATGCAAGGGACTATCGCTGGGGAAAATAAAAATCAGCCAGATGTTCATTGTAGGCGCATGGTTCGGGGTATTTCAGGCGGTGATGCCGCTTATCGGGTACCTGCTGGGAAGCACGCTTTCCGGTTTCGTGCAGGACATCGACCACTGGATAGCCTGCGGGCTGCTGGTACTGATCGGCGGCAACATGATACGCGAGGCACTGGACCGCGACGACGAGGAGCTGCCGCCGCCTGCGCTGGACCCGCGCAGCATGTTCCTGCCGGCGCTGGCGACCAGCATCGACGCACTCGCGGTTGGAGTTACGTTCGCATTTCTTGACACGCCGGTGGGGATATCCGCGGCAGTGATAGGAGTAGTGACATTCACAGTTTCCGCCGCCGGGGTAAAGCTCGGGAGCGTCTGGGGCGCGAAATACAAATCAAAGGCGGAGCTCGCCGGGGGAGTCACCCTGGTGCTGCTGGGACTGAAAATACTTGCTGAGGGACTTGGCTGGCTCTGAGCAATATAAATATAAAGAACAAAAGAACACAGGAGAAATAAAATGAAGTACATAAAACAATTCGGGATAATCCTGCTGATAACGTTCATCGGCGAGATAATGCACGAACTCATCCCGATACCCGTACCTGCGGGTATCTACGGGATAGTGCTGCTTTTCACCGGGCTCAAGACCGGGCTGGTGCCGCTTGCGGATGTGAAGGACGCGTCGAAATTCCTGATACAGATAATGCCGCTGATGTTCATACCGGCGGCGGTAGGGCTTATTGACACGTGGGAGGTGCTGTCGCCGTCCTGGTTACAGTTCCTTATCGTGACATTAATCACGACAGTTGTCGTGATGGCGGTGTCGGGACTTGTGACCCAGGCAGTCATAAAGCTGCGTAACAGAAAGGCGGCGGGAAAATGAGCGAGTTTCTTTCAAATTCTGCGTATTTCGGAGTGCTGATAAGCCTGGTCAGCTACTGGCTGGGGGCTATCCTTAAAAAGCGCTTCAAGTCGGCGCTGATAAATCCGCTGCTTATTTCGATAATACTCACTATTCCGGCGCTGTTAGTGCTGCACATTGATTATTCCACCTATTACGAGGGCGCGAAGTACCTTTCCTGGCTGCTGACTCCGGCGACGGTCGCGCTTGCGGTGCCGTTGTATGAGCAGTTCGACCTGCTGAAGCACAATGCCGCTGCGGTCATCGCGGGAATAGTGGCGGGAGTGCTCTCCAGCCTGGGCTCGGTGCTGGGACTTGCGGCGCTGTTCGGGTTCAGCCACGAGGAGTACATAACGTTCCTGCCGAAGTCCATCACGACGGCGATAGGAATGGGCGTTTCCGAGGAGCTCGGAGGTATCGTATCCATCACGGCAGGCGTAATAATCATCACCGGAGTGTTCGGCAACATCCTGGGCGAGCTGGTTCTGAAGCTGTTCCGTATCAAGGAGCCGGTCGCAAAGGGGATAGCGCTGGGAACGTCGGCGCATGCGATAGGAACGTCGAAAGCGATGGAGATAGGCGAGGCGGAGGGCGCGATGAGCAGCCTTTCGATAGCGGTTTCCGGTATAATCACTGTAGCGGGAGCGGCGCTGTTCGCAAATCTGTATTAAAACAGCAAATTAACAAGGCGGCTTGATCAATTCATCAAGCCGCCTTATTTTATATAGCTTAGTATTACCCGGCAATGCTGTTTTCAAGCTTCTGCTCGAATTCCGTTACGGGAAGTGGTCTGTCGAAGTAGAATCCCTGCGCCAGGAAGCACTTGCATTCCTTCAGCAGCTTGACCTGCTCGGCGGTTTCGACGCCCTCGACGATGCACTCCAGCCCCAGGTCCTGCGACATCGTGATGATATGCCGAAGCATTTTCACCTTAGTGGGGTCGCGGTTTTCTTCCTCGTGCGTAGGGAGGAAGCTCTTGTCTATCTTGAGGACGTTCCACGGCAGCTCGCGGATGAGATTCAGCGAGGAATAACCAACTCCGAAGTCATCTACGGAGGTGCTGATATCCTGCTCCCGCAGTCCGTTTACGATCTTCTTGAGCTCCTTGAAATCGACGTCGGTAGTGGTTTCGGTGAGCTCTATCTCGATGTAGTGGTGCGGAACGTTGTACTTGTCGATTATCTGTAGGATAGACTCCAGCAGATCCTGGTCGCCGAGGTGCAGCCTGGACAGGTTAACGGAGACCTTGACAGCCTCGCGCCCCTCGTCAAGCCACCTGCGGATATCGCGGCAGACATGGTCGAGCATATAGAAATCCAGTGTGCATATCGCTTTGCTGCTCTCGAGGACGGGAATGAACTCCCCGGGGGAAACGATCTTTCCGTTTCTGAACCAGCGGCAGAGAGCCTCCGCGCCCGCGAGCTGGTAATTGTTGAGCTGCGTCTTGGGCTGATAGAAAACCTTGAATTCCTCGTTGGAAATAGCGCTGGGGAACATAGTTTCGATTTCCCTTACACGGGTCTGGTACCTGCAGATTTCCTCGTCGTAGAAAAGGTAATGCTTCTTGTAAACGCTCTTGGCGAGTTGGTACGCTGTGCTTATCCTGTCCATGACGTCGGTCGCGGATTCAGTGCCGTCGGGAATCATGTAGTAACCCGTGGTGGTAGTCACAGTCACGGTATCATCGCCGCTGCCGTATGTTACCGGCATGCCGGAGAGATAGCTCTTGATATCGTCAAGATTGTCCTTCCTGAACAGGACAACAAAGTTGTCGCCGCCCACCCGGCAGACGCATTCATCGTAAAGAAGCTTTTCGCGGATACCGTTGATGAACTGTCGCATGACCGCAGTGGCGCTTTCTCTGCCGAGTTTGTCGTTTATCGAGGAGAAGTGCCGGAGATTGAAATACGCGCTTCCGAATTCGCCGATATGCCCCTGGCGGATAATATTTTTTACGGTCGCAAGGTAATAGGTAAGCGGGTAAACGTCCAGGTCGCTGTCCATCATCGAGAGGTCGTCGGCGAGGGTAGCGGAGTAGCAGCGGTCGTTAAGTACGAACAGCAGCTTTTCCAGGGACTGTAATTGCTGAAGTTCCTCGTCAGACCAGTCCTGGCTGTCGGTTCTCTGCGTGAACCGGTAGGTAGCCTTTCCGGCGGGGGAAACCGTCTCACTGTAAATGACGTATCTGTTCTCGTCAGATTTGCCGCTGTCGTAGTAAACATAAGGGGCGCTGTTTGATCTTTCGGCGTTGCAGGTCGAATCGTAAAAGCCGGCGGAAAGTTTGCCGACCCTGAGGAAATCGCACAGGGGTACCAGCAGGTCATTGAAAGCGGGGTCGTGGAATTGTTTTATCTTTTCCCCCTGGATGATGAAATCATTAAGCAGCCTGGAATATGCTTCGTAATCGAATATCATCAGGAAACACCTCCCTCAAGTTTCAGCTGTGGAATGATGAGGTCTATAGCGACCTCGCCGTTGCCGCAGTTCATCTCAAATTTTCCCGACATAGTGCGCAGCTGGTTCCTCACGATGGAGAGACTCAGCTCGGACATGGTCTCGGCGTAGTATTCTTCGTCTGATGTGATTATTTCGTTTATCTTCGCGATAGTTTCATCGGAGAATTTGGCGTCCCGGCAGCCGAGGGTAACTATCAGGCATTCTGCGTATCCGTGCCGGAAAGACGATATTTTTACGGTGACGGCAGTGCCGCCGTTTTCTCTGAAAAGCGTGATGAATTTTTCGATGAGCTGGCAGATACCTCCCGCGTCGCCCAGCAGTCTGCCAGGGACTTCCGGCGTTATATTGAGCGACAGCTTTGCGGAGTCCTTTTTGTGACCCATGGTCCCGATGATAGCAGGGAACACCTTTCGCGGGTCGTATTCTTCCTCGCTCATGCGGAAGCGCCTTCCTATCATTTGCAGATATGCGATGGAATCGCGTATCATTTCGGAAGCTCCTGCGCCGCGGTTCGTGATGATCTCCAGAGCGTCTTTCATCCGCTCGGGGTCGCCGGAATCCAGCGCCTCCCTTGCCGTGTCCATATAATCCAGCGTGATGCTGGTCATGTCGGAGGTAAGGCTCATTATGTAGTCGGACTGCGAGCGCGCCGCGATCTCCATGCTTTTGCTGTTTTCGATATCGGAGCAGCTGTGCAGCGCCATCGAGGACAACGCTTTTGTGATGTTGAAAAGCAGCTTTGCGGAACGTTCTATCTCCGCGCGGTCCATATGTTTTACGTTGCGGATCGCGGAAATGTACTCATCGCGGTCGATGCCGTATTCCTTTGCTTTTTCTTCGCATTCGGCGTCGTCCAGCTCATCCGTCTTGACCTGACCTCCGACAAAGCAGCCCACAAGTTCGCCGTTAAGCATTATAGGTGCAGCAAAATCTGCAAGACCCGCGTGGCAGCGGTAAACGGTAGGAGCGCCGGTTTTTAACGCTGCAGCAGCGCCATCTCTGTCGCAGTGGCGGCATTTCTGACACCCTATCTCTGAATTGCGTATTATATCGTGACAAAAATGGGTGAAATTGCTGCCGGAAGTTACAGGAACTCCTTCCGCGTCGGTCGTGACAGACGCCATGCCGGTATACTCCGAGAATGCGTCCTGAATTTGCTGGAGTATATTTGGCTTTATGAGTTCCGTAAGCGTATAGTTCTGCAAGCAAAACCGCCTCCTTATATACCTGCTGTTCGCTGGTAGAACACTATCCAAAAATATTGTATCATTTTTCACTCTTTTTGTCAAGCAAACTTTATATAAAAAATAAATTACGTTTTTCTTGTCAAATAGGGGGATATTCGTCTTTTTTCATAAAAATGCTCAAAAACCCTTGTAATTATCGCCGGAATGTGATAAAATACAAATAAGTATGATATCATTGAAAAGGTGGTGAAACCATGAGCGCAGACCCGGGGGCGTGCCAAACGTACCTGAAAAACGGAAACAGACCGTACAATAAACAGCGCCGGGGCGGACTCATGGAAAAGCTTCCGCGCTGAAAAAACGCGCAGCTGCGCGGAGCAAAGGAAGTGCCTGACTTGGTCAAATATTTCAGAAACATCGAAACCCACCTTTGTGAGATAGAGAAACCCGAGGCGGGGTGCTGGATATCCGTAATAAACCCTACTGAAACAGAGATCTCCGACCTTGAGGACGACCTCGGTATCGACAGAGATTACGTCCGCGCCGCCCTCGACGAGGAGGAGCCGTCCCGTATCGAATCGGACGACGGTGTTACCCTGATAGTCGTAGACTACCCGGTAGCCGAAACGGACAACAACCCCGACCGGACGCTGCTGTACTCCACGACGCCAATGTCTATAATCATCACGGACAAGAACGTCGTGACGGTAAGCGCAAAGGAAAATTCCGTGGTGGAGGACATCTCCAAGGGCGTAGTAAAGGGTATACAGACCAACCTCAAGACGCGTTTCGTGTTCACGATACTTCTGCGGATAGCCGCGAGATACCTGCAATACCTCAAGCAGATCGACAAGATACAGAACTACGTTGAGGGGACGCTCCACAAATCCATGCACAACAAGGGACTGATACAGCTGCTCGGGCTGGAGAAGTCGCTGGTATTCTTTTCGACATCTCTCAAGGCGAACGAGGCGGTACTTGAAAAGCTCATGCGCGGCAGGTACATCAAGCTGTACGAGGAGGACCAGGACCTGCTCGACGATGTGCTGATAGAGGTGCGCCAGGCGATAGAGATGACGAACATCTATTCGAACATTCTGAGCACCACGATGGATACATTCGCAAGCATAATCTCGAATAACCTGAACATAGTCATGAAGCGCATGACGACGCTGACGATAATCATCGCAGTACCTACGATAGTGTTCAGCTTCTACGGCATGAATCTTAACGAAGCCGCGAACGGTCTTCCGCTGGCGAACGTGTGGTTTCCGCTGCTGCTGAGCGCGGTGCTGGCAGTCGGCGTCGGATTTATCATCAATATAACGCAGAAATTCAAATAAAAAAACGGGCTGCTGATAAAGGCGCATCTGCGTCGTCAGTGGCATCTGCACCTTTCTCAACAGCCCTGAATATCGTATTTCATAAATCAAAAGCCGGGCTGTGAACCCCGGCTTTTCTATTATTGCAGTTGCAGATCACTCGAAGGAATCTTCCTCATCCCTTGCGTTGAACAGCTCGACCAGCTTCTGCATTTCCTCCTCGGTCATGGAAATGCCCTTGCTCATGCGGGTATGATCTGCGTTCCAGTCGCGGATATCGTACTTCGGCTCGCGCTCGTTCCAGCTTACGAGGTTCAGCTCACGGGTCCAGCCCTTTGCGTTTTCGGAGATTACTCCGAGTTCCTTTGTGATCTCAAATGTGATTTCAGCCATGTCAGTTCTCCTTGTCAGTATCTTCAGTTTTTTTCGGGCGCTTCGGCTCCCTTTTTTTCTTGATCTTGGTCTCGTCGGCTATTACGATATGGTCGTAGACTGCGTAGTATTTCGGCGGTATAAGCTTGTTGAGGTGCAGTTTCCCGAAAAACCAGCGCTCAAAGCTTATCTTCTCGTAAACATCGTTAAGATAGGTGTTGATGTGGTTACGGTCGCCGCTGCTGTGGTCGAGGAAATCGTGCAGCTTCGACGGCGGCTCATATGTGACTACGAAATCCACCTTGTTTTCCGCTGCTGCAAGATTGCGCAGACCCTCCTCCAGCTCGTGCTCGGACGGTATCTCGCGTTTCCACCAGTTTTCGCCCTCGATGAGGTCAACAGTGTCGTCGCTCTGCCCGCCGCCGAATGTGAATATGGTCTTTTCGGCGATGTCGAACACCTGACCGCGCATCAGCTGTCGAAGTCTGCCGGAGATGGGACGGGTCTTTCCTCCGCACCATTCCTCAACGGGGTAGGACTCCAGCAGGTCGTAGTTGTCGTGCGAGCCCTCCACGAAAAGAACGTTGTAGGGCAGTTTTCCGATTTTTTTCAGTATCTTCTGTTCAGCGGCACTGCCGTCCCAGATGAATCCGAAATCCCCGCAGACTATCAGCGCGTCGTTCTTTTTCAGCTTCCGGAGCAGCGGTGATTTGAATCTAGAGAAATCGCCGTGGATATCTCCGGTTATGTAAATCATATGATCCCCCCACGCAGCCGAATAATTAAAATTCGGTTACAATTTGCAAAAAGCCCTTTACAAGCAGCCCGAGATTTTGTATAATAATAAGTAGCTTATGCAGAGCAGGCAGGTAATTTCCAGTTTGCAATGATATTTGTAAAGTAAAAAAACCGCCTTATATATAATAACTCATTACAGGAGATTTGTCTATATGCGAAAAGTAAAAATTTTTTCGGTATTTATGTCAATAATTTTACTATGTGGCACATTGTTGCCGTCTGTCAGCGTATCTGCGGCGTTTACGCCTAAATTTGCGCTGCACAGCGAGGGCGTGTACATGGTGAATCTCGATACGGACATCGTCATCGTGTCGAAGAATGCGGACAAGAAGCTGACTCCGGCGTCCACGACAAAAATAATGACCGCGCTTGTTGCATTGGAAAACATCAAGGATTTCGACGCGACAGTCGTTGTCAACTCCACGGCAACAGACGAATTCTGGAGCGGCAACCCGAATTACGAGGGACCGTCCACTGCGGATATCCGCGCCGGACAGGACAACGTGACCTACTGGGACTGCCTATACGCGCTGATGGTATGTTCCGCGTGCGAGGCGGGAAATATCCTTGCGGTGAACATTGCGGGAAGCATTCCTGACTTTGTTGCGATGATGAACGCAAAAGCCGCTGAAATAGGCTGCACGAATACCCATTTTGCGAACACCCACGGACTGTACGCCGAGGACAATTACACCACGGCGCGTGACCTGTACCTCATAACGCGCTACGCGATGGATAATTACCCGGGATTCATGACGATATGCAGCACCACGGATTACACGATGCCGGCGAATTCCGCGAACCCCGATGGCTACACTATCCACACGACCAACAAGCTGATGGTGGACGGCAGCTACTATTACGAGGGCGTAGAGGGCGTCAAGACCGGCAGTATCAACGAGTACTACGAATACAAGGACGGTGCGTGGGACACCGCCAACCCGAAAGAAGGCTCGATGGCGCTTGTCACGACCTGCAAGAAAAAGGGAAGCGACGGACGCGGCTACCGCTACATGATAGTAACGCTGGGAGCGCCTTTCTACGATGAAAACGGCGACAAGTCGAACTATTCCTTCAAGGATCACTATGCGCTCTACGATTGGGCGTTCAGCGAGTTCGTCTACACGAACATCGTCAAGATGAACGAGCAGGTAACGCAGGTAGACGTAAAGCACGGCAAGGACACCGACAAGGTGGGCATCTGTGCGGCGGAGGATTACTACACCCTGCTTGAAAAGAGCCTGAACAAGACCACGGTCTCCCAGAACGTCAAGCTTTACCCTGAGCGCGTTCCGATAATGGCTCCGCAGAACAAGGGCTACGAGGTCGGCGAGCTGGAGCTGAAGCTGAACGATGAGACCCTCGCGACGGTCAAACTCATCACCGAATCTGATCTGGAGCTTGACACGAATTCGTTCTACATGGAGAAGATAGGTCAGGTAGTCGCGAATCCGCTGTTCAAGTGGCTCTGCGTGCTTATCGGCGTGGAAGTTGTGCTGCTTATCGTAACGCACTATATGAAGCAGTCGTTCCGCAGAAAGGTGGAGGCGATGAACCGCCGCCGCAGGATAAACATGAACTCCCCGAAGAAGAGGAAGTAACGATGAACATTAATTTCATAGCGATGGGCAAGCTCAAGGAATCCTGGTACCGCGAAGCCTGCGCCGAATACCTGAAAAGGCTGGGCGCGTACGTCACGCCGAAAGTGACCGAGCCGAGCCCTGTAGACCTCCCGCAGAAACCCTCCCAGGCGCAGATAGACGCCGCGCTCCGGCAGGAGGCTGCGAAGATACGCGAGCAGATAAAGCCCGGCAGTTTCACGGTAGCGATGTGCATCGAGGGCAAGACCATTTCCAGCGAGCAGCTGGCGCAGAAACTCGAAACCGCAGCGGGGCAGGGGTTCAGCACGGTAAATTTCCTGGTCGGGAGTTCGTTCGGGCTTGACGAGGAGCTGAAAAAGCAGGCTGACCTGCGGCTTTCGATGTCGCCGATGACCTTTCCGCATTCCCTCGCGCGGGTAATGCTGATGGAGCAGGTGTACCGCGCGTATTCCATACTGAACAACGGAAAATACCATAAGTAAGGAGCAATAAAATGGATATCACATTAAAGAACGGGGAAGTCTCCGCGAAGATAATTTCAAAGGGAGCTGAGCTGAAATCGCTTGTAGTGGGTAAGCGGGAGCTGATGTGGAGTGCCGACCCTGCATTCTGGGGCAAGACCTCCCCGCTGCTTTTCCCGATGATAGGCACGCTCAGGGACGGCAAGACCGTCATCAACGGCGAGGAATACAAGATAACCAAGCACGGATTCGCCCGCGACCTGGAGTTCACGCCGGAGGATTTCAACGGAAACAGTGCGATGTTCTCCCTGACTCAGAGCGACTACACAAAGGTGATGTATCCGTTTGATTTCAAGTTCACCGTCCGCTACACTCTCAAGGCAGACGGGATAACGGTGACCTACCGCGTCCGTAACGACAGCGATACCGACATGCCGTTCTGCATAGGCGCTCACCCTGCGTTTGCAACACCCGGCGACATGACGGGATACCGCCTGCAATTCCTGCGGAAAGAAACCGCCGCTGTCCCGAATTACAACCTAAAGACCGGGCTGCATGAGGAGCACAACCGCCGCGAGCTGATGAACGATTCCACTGACCTCCAGCTTTCGCACGAGATGTTCTATGAGGACGTGTGCTACTTCGATAAGGTGAGCAGCCGTCAGGTGGAGCTGTTGAACAGCGAGAATGTAGGAGTCCGCGTTGATTTCCCGGATTTCACCAGCCTGGGAATATGGCAGGCTAAGGACGCGCCGTTCCTGTGTATTGAGCCGTGGTGCGGCTCGGCGGATTTCGACGACTGCTCCGGAGTATTTGCGGAGAAGCGCGGTATCGAGATATTGAAGCCTGGAGCGGAGAAAGCGTTCACATACGCTATCACTGCAGTCGAGCACAAGGCGAAAGTATAAAGCAGACCTCCCGGTTTTAGAAACCGGGAGGTTTTTCATATCAAAACAGCCGCCCTTAATAGGCGGCTGTCGCATTAATATGTATCAGATGTGCTCATTAAGATACTGGATAAGCTGACCTATCTGCGGCTTGGAGAACTGACCGTCCGCGCCGACGCTCTCGCCCTTTTTTCTCATCTGCTCGTTGATGAGGGAGGAGAACAGGTAAACCGGAATAGCCTTGAGGATCGGGTCGTCCTTTATCATCTTGGTGAGGTGATGTCCGTCCATCTTGGGCATTTCGATATCGCTGATGACACACGAGATCTGGTCGAGTATGTTTCCGCCGAGATCCTTGTGACCGTTCACATAATCCCATGCATCCTTGCCATTGTCAAAATGAACAACGTTCTTATAACCCGCGTCGTGCAGGGTGTTGACGATAAGGGTGTTCAGGAACGGGGAGTCCTCTGCGATGACGATGTGCTTCGCAGTCTTGTCGCTGGCAGTTGCAGTAACGCCGGAGGTGTCGAATGCAGAAGTGGGATCCATATCGGAAACGATCTTCTCAAAATCAAGGATGAGCACTATGCGATCCTTGAACTTAGCGATACCGGTCGCGATATTGTGCTGACTGTCGGCAGACATTGCCGGCGGCTTCTCAATATCCTCCCAGGAGATACGCTGAATGCCCTTGACGGAAGAAACGTGGAATCCAACGTCCTTGGAGTTGAAGTGGCAGATTATCAGCAGGTCATGCTCCGGGTCGGGGCTCTCTTTATGCAGGATAGTGTGGAGATTGATGACCGAAATCACCTTATCCCTGGGGGTGAAAACGCCCTCAAAGGCAGGGTTGGAATCAGGCACGGGAACCATCTTCTGATAGTTCATGATCTCCGTTACCTTTGCGATGTTAATGCCAAAGCTCTGCTCTCCGACCATGAATTCCAGCACTTCAAGTTCGTTGGTGCCGCTTTCTAAGAGTATATTGCTTTCCATTGCTTACTCTCCTTCTCAATTACTTATAGCTACATTATACAACACATTGCCGAAAAAATCAATACATTTTATGATTTTTCTTCAAATTAATATTTCGGATGGATATCCGCCCTGCGCTTGGCGACTTTCTTGAGCCAGAAGAACACCAGGACAAGCAGCGCAAGCAGAACAACCAGCCGCAGCACAAGCGAGAAAATATCGAACGGCGCGACGGTCAGCGCGTACAGCCTGCCGATGGCGTCGCGGAAGTACAGCGTACCCTTGTCCGACGCGCAGAACGCGCCATTGGAGTAGTCCTCCATCTGCGCCAGGATAGACACGGTCGGCTCGGATTTCTCCTCCATGTCCTGAACGCAGTAGACAGCCCATTTTCCCTCGCGGGGGGCGACGGTGTAGATATACGGACCGTTTCCATAGTGCACCTGCGGAGCGCAGCCGCCTTTGATGTCGGTCACGATGAACGATATCTCCATATTGAGGTTGTCCAGAATATAGAATCCGTCAGCCGTCGGAACGTACAGCCTGCCGTTCCAGGAAACTGGTGAGGCGGGAGAGCTTCCCACTTCGCACCAGGTCAGGGTGTCCTCCTCCATGGTGCCGTCGGAGTTCAGCCGCAGCTTTCCGGCGCTGCCGTCCTGAGTAGAGAAGAAAACGGCGTATTCCGTGGTGAAAGGCGCTCCGGAGAGCTTTTTCCCCAGTTCGATAACGTTTCCGCCGTCCTCCTTGTAGTGGTGGACATACAGCCTATCCCCGCAGCCCCAGATGACGAAATCGCCCTGGAGCGCTGCCGCTGTAGGCTGCTCCGGAAGCTCCACCGACCATACCGTATCTATCCCGTCCGAGCCGATATCCACGCAAACGAACTCAAAACCGCCGTCAAGCTCCACCGCAAAATAACCGTAGTTGTCGAGCAGCGAGCAGTCCGCCGCGATATTGCCGTCAAATTCCCGTGAGCGCAGCACTGTCATGCTTTCAGCGTCAACGAGAGAAACTCCATGCTCGGTGGGCTGCAACAGTTTCTTATCCGAAAGCGCGCCGCTGTACAATGCGGAGCATTTCCCCGGAAGTTCAGCAGAGCCGGATTCCGCGCCGTCTGCTTCGTTTATCGCGAGCAGTTTGTTTCCGGCTGGCAGCAGTACTTTATCCCCCATCGGGACGGGTACTCCGCAGTTCTCGCGGGTGACGTCGCCGCCCCACTGTATCTGCGTGTACTTGTTGTCGTGGGGAGTGGGGGCGGCGCTGATGTGCCCTCTCTCATCGTTGAAGCCGCTGCTCTGGGCGCAGGCGGAGATTCCCGTCAGCGCAAGCGTAACTGCAGCCGCAGCTGATATCATCTGTATTTTCGTAAGATCACCTCATAAGTATATTGCTTTCTGCCTGCTGAACGAGTAGAGCGCAAGCCGGACTTCGCCGTTTCTGCATTCGGTCATCAGCATGGGCAGTATTTTTTTGTAAAGGACGAGCTGTTTTTCGTAGAACGGCAGCTCCTTTTCAAGGTTACCGGCACTGTCGGTCTTATAGTCAACTACAACCACGCTGTTATCCTTGACGAACAGCATATCCACACGACCTTGTATCATAGTGCTGCCGGAAGCATCCGGGAATACCTCCCGCGCTGGTATCTCGGCGAACAGCTCGTACTCGCGCTCGACGCGGTCGGCGGTCAGCATGTCCTGACCCAGCCCGCCGCAGAAGAACGCCGTTATCTTCTGCGCGATATCCGGGAGCTTTCCGTTTTCCAGCAGGTAACATTCCTCGGGCTTGAGCCTGCGTTCGTCGATAAGGCACTCTATCGCATTTTCAACGGTGGCGTACATGTCTGGCTCGGCGTAGTCCGGGCGCAGCGTTTCCAGCGGAAACAGTTCCATTATATGGTGGAACGTGTTGCCGACCAGCAGACCGTTCACGCGTACTCCGCCGGCTTTGTCCGGGGTGAGGAACACCGGCTTGGTGAGCTGAGTTTCGGCGTCCTCGAGCTTGACTTCGCCGAGGTGGGCAAGCTCGGTTATGCTGAATCGGCTGTGCAGCGTGGTTTCGTATTCGAACGGGTATTTTTCCGCAAGATTCCGGCTTATCAGCTCCGCAGTTTCAAGGTCGGCGGAGCCCTCCTCGGGGAGCTCCGCAGCCAGCTCCTCCGGCTCGGGGAGACGCTCGTTGCTGACGGCTATGCGGATGTCTGCATCATCGTAGCAGACGGGGTTTGCAGCCGTTGGCTCTCCGCTGCCGTACCTCATCATGGAACTGAGTATCATTCGGATGTAGGACTTCTGCGAAAGCGCAAATTCCGGCGTGAATGCGTCGGTGCGGCATTCCGCAGCTTCCTTTTCGGTGCACTGACCTATCATGACGAGCTTTTCCCGTGCGCGTGTCATCGCAACGTACAGCAGGCGGAGCTCTTCGCCGTACTGCGTGCAGCTAAGCGAAGCGTTCGCTCCGTTGAAGCTGATGTTCGGAGTACGCAGCCGCTTTTCGATGTCGGTGTGTTTCAAACCTATTCCGGTCCTGCGGTCGATGACGATGGAGCTCTTTTCCTCATGAATGGACGAGCCAAGCCCCGCCATGACAACGACCGGCATCTCAAGACCCTTTGACGCGTGGAAAGTCATTATTTTCACTGCGTCAACCGCTTCCTGGGGAACAACGGCTTCTTCCAGCCTGCCGGAGTTTTCCCGCACGGCGTCCGTGTAGCGCAGGAAGTCGTTGAGAGTGCCGCCGCCCGCGGATTCGAAGTCGGCGGTGTATTTTAACAGCAGACGGATGTTTGCAAGCTTTCGGTCGCCGCGCTCGTAGGTGGAGATGACCGAGAAGAAGTCGGTGCAGTCGTAGATCCTGCGTATCAGCCGCTCGATGGAATTGTTGGCGGCGAAGCTGCGGAAATCCGCGAGGTCGTCAGTGAATTTGCGGCATTTTACGTCCGGAGTTCGCGTGATACCAAGCTCTGTGAGCTTCCCGACCACAGCGGCTGCCCTGACGGACAGCACAGGCTGAGCAAGCTCGCTCCCTCCAGCGCAGGCGGCGCAGCAGAACAGCGACTGCCCGGTAAAGCTGTCGTAAAGCGCTCCCAGCGGAATTCCGGAGCCGTCCAGCTTTTCAATATCGTAACCAAGTATGCCCAGCCGCGCGAGGGATAATTCCTCGGCGGTCAAGCCGTAAAGCGGCGACATGAGCACAGTGAGCAGTTCCTCGTCGAGCTGTGGGTTGTCGATTACTTTCAGGAAGCTCAGAATGAGGTTTATCTCGTCAGCCGAAAGGTAATTGCCGCCGTCGGAGGAAACGGGAATGCCGAGCTTTTCCAGTTCGGATTTGTAGTCCGCGATGTGCGTCTTGTTGCGCAGGAGTATCGCGAAATCTCCCCAGCTGCACGGCCGGACGGAATCCGCGTCTTTCCGCACCGGGAACTGTTCCACAGCCATTTTCCGTATGAGCGCGGCGGTGAAACGCGCCTCCGCAACGGGATTCGTAGCCTCCAGTGTGATTTCATCGGAATTATCATCGCCGTCGTCCGCGGATGGCTTTTCGCGCTTGGGGAGGTCCAGCAGGTATATCTCGGCGGAGTAGTCGGCGTTTGCGGAGTTTTCCGGGTATTTTGCGCCGGCTGCAAGCTGGTTTCCGTCGGAATAATCCACCTCGCCGTACTTGCGGGTCATCAGCCCGTCGAACATCGCGTTGACCGCAGTGATAACGCTTTTGCGGCTGCGGAAATTGCGGTTGAGCGGCAGGGTCTCATATCCGCTGCCGTCCGCGCAGCAGTTCGCCATTATCTCCGGATTGCCGCCCCGGAAAGCGTAGATAGCCTGCTTGACGTCGCCGACGAAGAACAGGTTCTTTTCATCTCGGGAAATGAGCCGGAATATCTCGAATTGCAGGTCGTTTGTGTCCTGGAATTCATCTATAATTATGCACTGCCAGCGGTCGGAGAGCGTCTGCCGGAGCGTGCAGTTTTCGTCCCGGAGCTTTTCGTAAAGGAACCGCTCGCAGTCCGAAAAATCCACGACGCCCGCCTTGCGCTTCAACCCGGAGTATTCCGATGTCATGCGTTCGACGGTCATGACGAGGGCGCAGACCGCAGTCTGCTGCTCCAGACGTATCGCGTTTATGCTGTCCTCGCTGTAATCGCAGCTTGACATAAAGCCGGGGAGGTCGCTTTTCAGCTTTTTGCGGACTACATCGACGGAGGCTTTCAGTTCGGCGTAGAACGGGTCGTTTTTTGGAGTGCCTTTCCGGCTGAACGCGGCGAACGAAAATTCCGGGACTGACCTGCGGAACTTTTCGAAATCCGCGATACGCGGCTGCACATCCTCCGGGAAAGCGGCGTTGAACGCGTCGATGACGGCATTCACGAGCTCGTTGTCTTTCTCAAAGACCTCGTCAAATTTCCAGGCGTATTCTTCGTCGGCGCCAGCAATTATCGTAGAGTAACGCGACATCATCGCGTTGAATACGACGCATTTTCTGCGCAGCACGCCCACGATATCCGGCAGGAATCTTTCCTCAAGCGACTGAACGCTGCCGAAAGCCCTTACGCAGCCGTCCAGCCAGCCGGAGCAGTCCGCAAGCGAGGTGGTTTTCATGTAGACGTCGTTGACAGCTTCGCGCAGTGCGTCGTCGCGGCTGTAGGAGAACGATTTCAGGAGCTGTTCCCGCGCCATTTTCCCGAGCGTGGGGAGCATATCGTCCTCTGCGCCGCCGCCGTGGGATTTGAAGTATTCCGGGAATTGTTCCTCAAACTCGGCGGAGTACAGGAATTCCATAGCGGAATCCAGCGCGGACTGCTGCATTATTTTGCCCTTGCTTTCCTCGACGATGGAGAAATTTACGGGCAGCCCGAACAGCTCCGCGTTGTCCCTCAAAACGGACAGGCAGAACGAATTTATCGTGTTGACGGCAGAGCTGCGGAATTTAATGAGCTGTTCCCTTGGGATGGCGTTTTCGCCGGAGCTGCGCGAAGCCTCGTCAATGGCGCGGGTCATTCGTGTGCGGAATTCGTCGGCGGCGTTTCGGGTGAACGTCATTATAGCGAATTTGTCGGCGCTGACCGGCGGAATGCCGTTTTCGGCGTCGCCCCGGATGAGCCTTACCACGCGCTCTACCAGCAGAGCGGTCTTGCCGCTTCCCGCCGCAGCCGAAACGCATGCGGCGCTGTCTGCGGGGAAGTTTATCGCGGATTCCTGCTCGTCCGTCCATTTCATTGGATTTGGCATAAACGACTTCACCTCACTTTATTTCGCCGATGAATCCGTTGTCATCCGGTTCGGCGGCTTTCTTCGATTTGCTTTTTCTTGCGGGCTTGGGAGTTTCCGAAGCGCTTTCGGCGGGATCATCTTTTGCTTTATCGGACCTCTTTTTTGATATGCCGAGTTTCTTTTCGGTGATCTCGTCATCGACGATAACGCCGTGGAGGTCCTGATTTCCGCATACCGCCTTGTAGCGGCAGTACATGCAGGATTTCTGCTGACCCGTCTTGCCCTCCTCGGTGTAGATGGTCGGGATTGCCTGGATATTGCCGCTGTAAAGGTTTTTCAGCACCTTTTCGGTCTGGGAAAGTATCTCCTTCCGGAGCTTTTCGAATTGCGCCGGGTCCGGCATTGCGTCGTCTTTCGGGAGGAGTTTTCTCTCGCTGACCGACCCGGAATAGGTGGTAACGGCGCGGGCATACCTTTCTGCGAACTGCTCCATTTCGCTGCGGGTGTCGTCGTCAAGTACGCACATGTCGCTTGGGAGGTGCCCGTTTGCGAGCAGCGTCAGCAGCCCGGATTCCTTGGAGACCGCCTCGGTGGTCTTGGCAGTCAGGTAGCTGACGCCGCCGGGGTAGACGTTGGGATTGGCGTCGCAGAGCGCTATCAGGTACACCAGCATCTGCGTGTTAACGCCGTATAGCGCGTTGGAAAGCTTGAACGAGTGCCCGCCCGTCTTGTAGTCCACGATACGGATGTATTCGTTGCCGCCCTCGCTGCGGAACATATCCGCGCGGTCAACGATACCGGTTATCGCAACGGTCAGACGGTCGCTGAGCCTGATTTTGAGCGGAGGTATCGACAGCTCCCCGGTTTGCAGCGGGAGCACGGTGAGTTTCTCCGGCTCCGGGTCGGGATCGCCGTCAGCGGCTGGCTGGATGTCGTCAAGGGTGAGTTGCTGAGATTCCCCGCCGCCCGCTATATCCGGCAGCTTGGCACGGTTTCCGTCGCGGAATTCCAGCTCGAACAGCACCGGGCGGTAACGGCGGCTCTTGAATTCGTTCTGCAGCAGTACCAGCATGTCCGCGCAGCTGTTGGACAGCTCGCCGTACATATATTTAAATGCATTGGTGCGGTAGTCGCTGCCGCCGAGGTTCTCATCTGCGTATTCCTGGAGGTATTTCTTCGCGATTTCGGTGAGCTCACCGCGGGAAAGCCTGAAGTAATCCTCCATTTTAGTGCAGTATTCCGAGAGCGCCTTCTCGAGGACGTAGTGAACGGCGCTGCCGACGTCGGAATTTCCGGTGTTGAGAGTGCGGCGCTCCCTGATTTTCAGTCCGTACTGGCAGAAGTATTCGAACCTGCATTTGTTGAGCTTTTCAAGCTTTGTCGCGGAAACCCTCGCCGAGCGGAACAGCTTTTCAGAAGTGTCCGGGGAGAGCCGGTGCCGGTAAATATTCGGGCGTTCGGTAACAAGGCGGTCGAGCTTGTCGGCGTAATCGCCGTCGCCGGAAAGCTCCAGAGCTTTTTTCAGCGTAGAGCGGCGGTCGTTTTCGGATGAGCCGAACAACGAAGCGTAGCGCCCACGCAGAGCGTTCCTGGAGCGGCAGTAGAAGCTGTCTCCGAAACGTTCCTCGTCCCCGGCGTACTCCTCCGAAAGCTGCGGAAAGAGCCCCAGCAGCTCGTTCACCACCTCGGAGGGCGCGAGCGCGGAGCAAGCTGTATTCAGCACCGGATAGGTGACGTAAAGCCGCTCAGCTGCAAGGGTAAGCGCCCGGTAAGCCTGGTAGCGGCTGCTGTGGTAGAGCTCGTCCTGTTTCAGCGCGATTTTCAGTCCGCTGTCGCCGAGCAGCTCCGCTTCATAGTCGGAGAAAAGCCCGTAGCTCGAGCTGTCGTCCGGGAAGCGCCCGTAATTCGCCCCGGCGATGAACACCGCCTTTATGCCGTCCGCACGGGTACGTCCGGTGTCGCCAAGTATAACGCTGTCCGCGAGCTGCGGCGGTACAGCCAGGGTAGTTTCGGCGCAGATATCCCGGAACAGCGCGTAGTATTCCGCAGGGGAAATTTCAGTATCGGCGAGCGCGGAGTGCATCGCTTCAAATATCCCGACCAGGATATCCCAAAGGGTGCGGCAGTTGTCGCCGCCGGAGAGCACGGAGTTTTCAATACCAGCTTCCGCGAACAGGTAGGAGCATATCGTTTCAGACAGCCATGCGCCGGTGCACTCATGCTGCTTTTTCTTTTCCATGACGGACTTTCGTAGCTCCAGCAATGGAACGACGGAGCTTTTCCGGACCTGCTCCGCCTGGAGAGCCTGCGCGGAATCCGTCTGGTTCATTTTGTCGGTGACGAATTCGTGCTCCAGCTGGCTGCCACGGAGCTGCCATTTGAAGATGTATCCGTCAAAGCTGTCGATGTCCTCAAAGGAAAGCGCGCGGAATCCGTCGCCGTCCTTTACGCGGAGGAAGCTGCTGCGGACGTAGCTGAGCAGATTTTCCGCAGACGGCTCGTCCAGCGCCCGGAGCAGGGAAAGCACAAGATTGGTGAGCGGCGCGTTGAGGATGACCTCCGGTATATCGCAGAACATGGGTATTTCGTATCGCGAAAACGCGCTTTCAGCCGGGGAGCGGTACTCCGACGGGTCGGAGCAGAGCACTGCGATTTCGTTGTATCGCAGCTTTTCCTCGGTGGTAAGGCGCTTTATTTCCGCGGCAATAAAATCCATCTCGCAGTAGATGTCGTCCGCGCGGACGATACGTACGCTGCTCATGTCCGCTTCCGGGTCGGGGGAGTTGCTGTAGATAAGCTCGGACGCGCGCCTTATCCCCGCTGCCATTCTGCGGGAGTTGCCGCGGTCTGGCTCTGGAATGCCCTCGCAGTTGTTGAGCGCGTCGATATCAGCGAGCACTGTCCGGAAAATATCGCGCTTGTCGTCCTTGTCGCATATGAAAGCGAAACAGCATATTTTCGCGCGGTCGGCTGCGGCTTTGAGCAGCATGCGCTGACTTCCGGAGAAAGTGTTGAATCCGTCAACGAAGATGTTCATTCCGTCGAAATAGGGATTCTGCGAAGCCAGAACCGCCGCGCGCATAGTGATGTCAAGCTTGTCTGTGTAGTTCTGCGAAAGCATCTGGTCGTACTCGAGGTAGAGCGCGTAGATATCCCGCACCTTGTCGAGCAGAGCCGGGCTGGAAAGCGTGAATTCCTCACCGTCAAGCGAATCGCCGAGCTTTGCGCAGTCGATACCCGCAGTTTTGAACAGCGAAACCGTCTTTACCATTTTTGAAGCGAATCCCGGCTTGCGGGCGATCCTGCCGAGGGATTTCAGTTCAACGCCGCGGTTGCGGACGGCGTTGTACATTATGACCGCCTTGGTGATGTCGTCCGCAGGCGGCTTTTCTGACGCGTATTTCATTACGATGTCGTCCGAGAGCTTGGCTATTGTGAGCACGCGGATGTTCTGGAAAAGTTCCGTCCTGCCGCGTTCCGAGCACCTGCGGAACAGCGCCTTTTCAGTCTCGAACACGAACTGGTCCGGAACGATGATAGTGGCGTTTTCGCCGGCTGAAACTGTGTCGCAAATCCTGTCGTACAGCTTTCCGGTGACGTCGGAACAAGCAGTTCCGGTGAGCATCTCTGTCATTTCGCGTCCTTTCCACCGCATAGGGAGTATACATAGTACCGCCCCTGCATGTCAACCTTTTCGATGAGCCCCGCAGCCCGGATAACCTCCAGCCGCAGCGAAGAGTAGGGTTCCTTTGCCGCCGCGCAGAAATCCTTTTTGGTGAACCTTTCCGGAAGTCCGTCCGGGATCCATATCTTCAGTCCCTCCGGAAGCGCGATTGTTATTTCTTCCTTTAATTCCAGCGGGACTTTGAGTATGGTGCACTTTTTCCGGGAGCGGCGGCTGTGGATATCCGGCTTTTTTCCGCCGGGGCAGATCACGCGTTTTTCTGTCTGAAGTTTCGCGATGATCACCGTCACGCGGTCGTTGGAGAGGTGATCCCTCATCGAATAAAGCTCCTCGTATAGCCTCAGCCGCTGGTTTACCGCCCGGAATCTCGATTCCTCGATGACCTCTCCGGTGTCGCCGTTTATGTATACTGTCCGGGTGGACGCCTCGACCGGGTGGACGACGTTGACGTGAGCCGCCCTTGTGAATTCCGTCAGCTTTTCCCGCAGGGCATACAGCTTCCGGGTCTGTATCTCGAAGATACCCCGGTCGGAGACCGCGTCCGCGAAGTACTTCCCGATGCGTATCTCCTGGGATTCCTGATCGGGGACGTAGTAGTTTTTCAGCACCGCGTGGATGAGCTGCTCGTTTTGAGTGCCGACCGAGCCGTGAAGCCCGCGCTCGCGGGACATTGCCACGTTAAGCGCCATGGAGAATCTGTCGCGGTCGGTTTCGAGGGGCGGCAGCTCCGCCGGGACAGGCGGCGCAGAAAATCCGCAGTCTTCCGCGACGAACCGCGCAACGGCGCCGTCGGAGCAGCTGCCGATAATTTTATCCGCGCTGTCTTTCAATTCGTCGCAGGCGTTGGAAACTGCGACTCCGACATCTGCGGCGCGTATCATGGAGAGATCGTTCGTGTTGTCTCCGAAGCAAACCAGGCGGTCTGCTCGGGTAAGCTCCATGACCTGTAGGATAGCGCTCGCCTTGCTTGCGTTCTTGTTGAATATTTCGTACCAGATCTCGTCCTTGTTGTAGGTGTCCGGCATCATATTTACCGCGAATCCGTTCTCGCGGCTGAAAACGCTGTCCAGCTCCGCTCTGTCGATAGCCGGGTCGAGCAGGGTGAAATAGAATATCCTGCCCTGAAAGAGCTCATCCCGGGACTTTACGGGGCGCAGGCGCTTGTCGGTGCTGCGGGTGCTGACGTAACCGTAAACGTCGTCGAGACGGCTTTCGAGGTAGCTGACGCGCTCCCTCCCGTCAATGTAGGAGTAGACCAGCGGCGCAAGATCCATGCTGTTGAAATAGCTGACTGCAATATCCACCGCCGCCGGGGAAAAAACATTTTCCACGATATGCCGCCCGTCCCTGGGGTCAATGACGAAAACCCCGTTGAACGTTACAGCGGGGCAGTTGAGGTGGAGCTTCGTCAGCAGCGGCGATGCGCTGGAATAGGAACGCGCCGTTGCGTAAGTAAAAAGCACTCCGCTCGAAACAATTTCGTTGATCATCCGGGCGGCGTCGTCCGAAATGGTCTTGTCCGGGCGGAGTAGGGTGCCGTCAAGGTCGGTGGCGTAAAGGGTCATTCTGTATCTCCCGGTTATCAGTCTTTGATGTCCACGAATCTGTGGTCAAGCATGTATTCCCGCAGTTCGGCGAGGGTAGGAAGACCGGCGTTGTCGCTCGCGTTCTGTATCTGCATGCTGCCGACAGCGTTTGCGCGGACAACAGCCTCGCCGAGGGGGACTTCCTCGCAGATACCGCTGATGAGCCCCGCCGCGAATCCGTCTCCGGCGCCTGCCGTGTCAACGATGGTATCTGCGGCAAACGTAGGCGCTGTACCGCATTCAAACGCGCTCTTATAGAACGCGCCCTGCTTGCTCAGTTTAACAACGACTTTCTTTGTCCCGCGGGAGATGTAGTAGTCGGCGATCTCCTCCGGGTCGGAAAGACCGCAGAGAGTTTCCGCTTCTTTAAGGCTGGGCAGGAAAACGTCGGATGAGACCGCAAATTCGTTCAGCAGCTCAAGCTTTTCCGGGGAATCATCCCAGAGCTGGGAACGCAGATTGGGGTCGAAAACCACGGTGACTTCGTTTTCGCGGGCACGCTTTATCAGTTGCCTTGCGGCGTTGGCTGCGGAACTGGAAATTGACGGGAATATCCCGGTGAAATGCACGGCGCGGATATCCGAAAGGTCGATATCGTCCACGTCGCTTTCGCAGAGAAAAGACGCGGCGGAATCCTGCCGGAAGTAGTAAAACTCATGCTTTCCGGGCTCTGCCTTGTTCTTCATCATTGCACCGGTGACGTGCAGCGGGTCGGTGATGATGAGGTCGTCGGAAATGCCGTTCTCGGTCATGAACCTGCGTATCCTGGACGCCCTGGGGTCGCTGCCGAGACGCGTCAGAAACCGCGGGCACAGTCCGAGCCTTGCAAGCCCGACCGCAACGTTGATCTCCGCTCCGGAAACGCTCGCCCGGAAGTGAGTCACGTCAGAGAGCGCGCCGTCTTCCTCCGCAAGCAGCAGCTCCATCGGTTCGCCTATCAGAAGTACCTTATCCATCACAATGACCTCTCTTTATCTGTAATCCTGTTTTTCCCCATGTCCCCATGTAAGCAAAAAAGTACTAATACCATTATATCAGATTTTTTAGATAAATCAAGGCGTTTATGTAAACAATTGCAGAAAAATTTATTTTGCGGCGATAAGGGCGGCTTCTGCCGCCCTCCAGCTTGTCGAAAAAGCCATCTTTCGTAGAAAAAAGAAAGAGGGCTTTTTGAATATTAAGCAGCGAGGAATATGAAA
>CAKSEO010000016.1 GCA_934446565.1 uncultured Oscillospiraceae bacterium
CCGGGAAACCCGGAGCAAAAAACGGATTTCAAAAGCCCGCTTCGCGGGCAAATTCGATTTTTTCGACAAGCTGAAAGGGGCTGTTTTCGCAGCCCCTTAATTATGCATTAGTGAAGTCCCGCACTGAATTCCCGCAGGAATTCCTCCAGACTTAGGACGCGCACAGCAACGCTGTTCGCTCCATGCCCGGAAACTCCCAATAGATAATCCCCGCAGTCGAGCGCCGCCGTGTCCTGCATTAGTGTGGTGTCGGCTCCGCGCAGGTCATCCGCGATACCGGTCCCCAGGCGCTTCAGGAACGCCTCTTTCTGCACCCAAAGCCGTATTAGCTCCACAGTTGAACTTACCAGCGGTTTCTCATTTTCACTTAGTACGCGCTCCATTATTCGTGAACTCACACGGCGGTCGCGCCGTTCGATGTCAACGCCGACCTCCTCGTCGGAAAACGCCGCGCATACCGCGCCATCGGTATGCGACAGCGAGAATTGCAGCGCGTTTCCCTCCAGGTACGGTTTCCCGAACGTTCCGTGAATGTAGCGTATCTTCTCCCTGGGTATCCCGGTGCGGCGGCTGACCTCATGCGAAACCAGCAGCCCCGCCGTCAGCGACAGCAGCTTATCCTGGCTGCTGCGCTTCCTTGCGATACGGTCCCGCCGGAGCGCCGAAACATACGGCAGATACTCCGCCGCGTCCTCAAACGCCGCTCCGCCGGTCAGCACCGTTACGACTTCCATCAGCCTGCGATGTACCAGTTGCCGCCTGCGTATACCATGGTCAGCTCGCCAATTTCATCAGTATTGAATTTGCTTGTATCAACGCCCGGCTTAAATGTAATAGCGCTCTTTACCTTGGCAACATACGCCTTGGTGATATCACCAGCATTTGCGTACATCTGCTTCTGCTCGTCGGTGAGCTTGCTCTTGCAGTCGGTCAGGTCGGTCACTGTTACCTTTGCGGAATCAACTGTAGCTGACATGTCGCCGACAAGCGCGGTAAACATAGCGTTGATGAACTGCTCGAACGTCATGCCGTAAGCCTCGTCAGCGGGGTCAAGCTCCTTGGTGTAGGCTGCGAACTCTTCCTCTGCCTGCTTGATGTAGTCAGCCGGTACAGCCATCTTCACAGCACCGTACAGGTCGCCGTCCTTGAGTACCTTATTTGCGACATTGTTCAGCAGAGTTTCAATATCCTTCTTGTCCTGCGCGGTCGTATCTGCGGTGGTATTGAGGAGCGCAGCCAGCTTCTTGCAGGAGTTGGTGCCCTTCATGGCGACCGTGCCAGTCTTTGCGAGCTTGATGCTCTTGGGAGTGCCTGTTACCTTACCAGTCTTGGAAACAGTCAGCTTGCCGCCGAGAGTTACCTTGGCAGCCTTGCCGAGCTTGATGGTGCCTGCGTCTGTCACCTTGCTGCCCTTTGCAGTGGTCAGTGTGCCACTAACTGCGAGGGTCGCGCCGGACTTTATGGACAGCGTTCCCTTAACGGTCAGCGCGCCCTTTGAGCCGATAGTGAGCTTTGCGCCCTTGTTAACAGTCAAGGTAGTGCCCTTGGGGAGAGTTACCTTGCCGGAAACAGCGGTGTTCTTCTTGATAACATACTTCTGACCCGCCTGGAGAGCCGCTTTACCGTCCCACGTCTTAGCCGCAGAAGCAGCACATTCCCGCTCTACGACAACTGTCTGCATAGGTACCTCTGCAAAAGCAGATACGGAAGAACCAGCCATGATAACCGCGCTGAGTAAAATTGCCGCTGTAGTTTTCTTGAACATCTTAATTACCTCCATACAGTATTATTTGTTCATAATATATTCAGGCACTGCGCCTTAATATCCCTATTCCCTTTATGTATTAAAACTGTCACCTGCGTCGGATTTCCTCGCCGCCTTGAACTGAGGGCTTTTCTTCGTGACCATTCTCTCCTCAACGCCGTTCGGAGTACACAGCCTGAGCGTTATCCGCCCGCTGTCTATCCTAGGATGACGGAGCACACGCGCCCCACACGGAGCGACCTCCTCCCGGGAAACCGCCAGGAAACAGAACTTTTCGTCCTCATACGGAACATCTCCGCCCTTTAGCTGCTTATGTAGCCTGCTCCTTGCGACCCGTACGGTAAAATGACACCAGTCCCCCTTTTCCAGCGGACAGCCGTTCTCCTGCGGACAGGGCGCTGCGATGCGCCCTCCCAGCCCAATGAGCTGTTCCCGCGCCGAAAGTATCCGGGAGTAACCCTCCGGGGTGCCCGGCTCAACAATGAGCAGAAGCCGCTGCGTGCTGTTCCAGAGCCGCTCGACAGCTTTTTTCCTTGCCGATTCGGTCAATTCGTTAAGGCAGTAGGAGCACATCACCAGCTCGGCTTTTTCATCAAAGCCGGAAGTAATATCCCCCTGCTTCCACACGGCGGGGATGCCGCAGAATTCCGTGAGTTGCTTCCCGACGGAAATCATCTCAGGTTCGCGCTCAATGCAGGTGAACTCCCCGCAGTCAGCGGCAAGCGCCGCCGCATGCGTAGCCGCTCCAGTACCCGCGCCGATATCCAGCACGGTACTGAACCCATCGTCAGGGAAACACTCCAGCGCCAGCTCCAGTGAACGGCTGACCGCCCCGAATGTCGCGGGCATCCTCACAGCGGAATACGCCAGGATATCCCTCCGGGAGCTTACCAACCGCTTTCCGCTGCCGTTATTCTCGCGGTAGCGCTCAGATATTCCCTCCGCAGACTTAGCAAGCTTATCGGTATTTTCTTCAGATAGCAGCCGCTCGACCTCGCCGCGCAGCTCTGCCGGAAATTCCATATGTATCCTCTTTAAAAATAGTTGTTGCGTATTTCCTTGGTCGCAAACGCGCCCTCGAGGGTCTGACCCTCAACGTCCGGGTGCAGGCCGTCCTTGAGGTACTTACCTCTGCCGCCGATGACCTCGAACTTCTCGCAGATACCGCAGTTGCTGTACGCGTCCATCATCTGAACAGAAAGCCCTCTGCATATCTTTGTCAGGCATTCGATAGTCTTTTCTATCTTCTTGTTGTGCTCGGGAGTTGCGGTCTGGATAGGCGTCATAACGAACACTCTCGCCTCCGGGAAGTTTTCCTGGATAGTCTGGATGCACCATCTTGCCGCGCCAGCCTCGGTGAACAGGTCGATGTTATCGTTGCCGGAAAGCTCCTTGCCGGCCAGCGCCTTTTCAGCGTCGCCGATGAATTCAGTCAGGTCGTTTGTTCCCATCGCAAATGCAAAAATGTCAGGCTTAGGGAAGTTCCCGTTCTTTACCTCCGCAAGGAAACGCTGTATATGCACAACTGCGCAGTTGTTTGCACGCTTCTGCATCTCCACCGGGTCGTCAGTAGGCTCCCAACCGTCGCTTATTCCAGCGAAATCAGCCGCGCTGTAATCCTGCGTTGTGACGTTCTTTCCCGCGACCTCGAATGTACGCTTGTACCACACGGAGCTCCCGACCGCAACATTGCTGTGCGACTTCATGCCAAGGTTCTTGTAAACGTGGTAGCTCCACTGCTCTCCGGCGGTAATACTGTCGCCGTCTATTCCCAAATTCATCTTGGAAAAATCAGTCATTCCTTTATTCTCCTGTATGTAATAATTTTCATAATACTACTTTACCACAAAAATAGGTATTTGTAAAGCAAAATTTCATAAAAATTTCAAATTTATATACCAGTAAGGTCAAAATCCGGCGTATATTCTTCCTTTGCAGAACTCCGCTCTTGCATGAACCCCTCAAGCCCCGCCGCATAAACGGCGTCCAGAGCCTTTCTGTACTCGAATGTGGTTATCCTGCGGTTAAGTCTGGGAATATCCTTAGCTTTCCAGAATGGGGTATACTGGCTCATCAGGCTGAACAGCACATCCTTCCCGAACCGCTCCCCTACTCTCTGTATGATCTCAACAGAATCCCGGTAGTGATACGGAAGCACCAGATGCCGGACGACCACGCCCTTTTTCAGCATATCCCCGACAAACTGCGGTCTGCCTGTCTGCCTTACCATTTCCTCGACCGCGCTCATAGCGGTTTCAAAATAATGCGGAGCCTGCGACAGCTCCATGGCGAGCTCATCGGAATAGTACTTTACATCCGGCAGGTAGATATCAACATAGCCCTCCAGCGCCCGGAGCGTTTCCACCCGCTCATAGCCGCCCGTGTTGTACACCACCGGGATGTTAAGCCGGGGCTTTGCTATGTCCAGCGCACGTATTATCTGCGGAACGAACGGCGTTGGGCTTACCAGGTTGACGTTATACGCGCCGCGCTCCTGGAGCTCCAGGAATATCCCGGCGAGCCGCTCCACCGTGACGTCCTTACCGAATCCGTCCGCGCTGACCTCGTGATTCTGGCAGAACACGCACCTCATGACGCACCCGGAAAAAAACACAGTCCCGCTCCCGGTCTGCCCGGAATCGTCCGGGTCGCCGCTTATGCAGGGCTCCTCCCACTGGTGGAGCGCCGCCCTGGCAAGCCGGGGGACCTCCCCCATTCCGCAGAATCCCCGGGAAACGCTGCGGTCAACGCTGCACTCCCTCGGACACAGCCTGCAAATCATCCTATCACCCCTGAAAAATCCGGAGAGCAGAGCCCTCCGGACGCATTATTTAATTCAAGCAGATACTTACTGCTGCGTATCCGCCGTAACAGTCTTTAACAGCTCGTAAGACGCCGCAAGATCCCCATTATTATCATAGGAAAGATCCATCTTAACCGCGAGCGAATCGTTGGAAATAGACGTGAAATCCAGCGGGTTAACAGCGTCAACGTTGTAAACATACACGAACGTTACCGACGGCATTTGCGTGAATTCCGTACTATTGACGATAACGCGGAAACTATCGCAGTCCTGGAACGCGAACGCCGCTTCGGAATCCGCACCGGTAACTATCGGGTCGATGACCTTCTGACGCTCTGTGAACACAACGTCCTGGATATCCTGCGCCTCGGCAGTGCCGTTATCGTACACGTTCTGTGCGGCGATTATCCTGCCGTTTGTGACTACGGCGTTGAGCTGCATTTTATCATGACGGTAATCCGGGACAGCCGGGTCGCCGTTCTCGTCAAGTCCGTTAAGTACACGCCCGTCAATGATGTAGGTCGAGGTATCCGTCTGGGTCACGTTTATCGTGAACACCGGGGCGTAGATTATGTTCTGATACTGCGCCAGTACCTCTGTGATATCGGATTTCTGAACTGACTCAGTGTCCGATTCGTTCATCTTCACGATTATCTCGGAAAGGGTCTCGTTTGCGTTAAGGTCGGTAGTGTAGACCCTGGTTATCTGCGCGCCGGTGCCTGTTTCATTCTTGAGGTCGCCGCAAAATATCATCTCCCGGGCGTTCAGCATAAGTATCATGTACGCGATGAGCCCGAGTATCACCAGCGATATCAGCACTATTCCAATAACTATCTTCATTGTCTACCCTCAAATGCAGTATAAATTCGTGTCCCAGTCCGGGATATACGGGTGATGTCTCATGTAGAACTTATATTTGCGGTTCAGCTCCGCTATCTGAAGCGGTATCGCAAACATATCCTCGTTGCGGTGATACAGCGCCACGGAAAGCTTCGGACGGTGAGCCGCGATAGTTTTCTTCGCGCCGTCCAGCGCCTGTTTCTCGCTGCCCTCTACGTCGTACTTTATAAACGTTGCTTCATCACCCTGTAACATGTGATCAACGCTCATCATGCTGACCTCCCGGAATCTCGCCGGATTCGAAAGCTTTTGGGGGTCGGCAGCGTCTACATGGGAGCTTCTCCCCGCGCGCAGGCTGAACATCATCGTAGTTTCTGTGTCCCACGCGCCGCAGTTGTACGCCTCCAGCAGTCCGGAACCTATCATATACAGCCGCCGTTTCAGCTTGACATAATTGCGATGGTCAGGCTCCATGGCGTATATCTTGCGGAAGTGCATTCCGGTTTCGTTCAGGAACTTCACGATGGTGTCACCGTTATATGCGCCCAGGTCAACGTAGGTTTCCTCCGCGCCTATCCGCAGCAGGTCGTACATCTCTTCCTCCGGGGATTCACACTCCCGGAGCAGGTCTATCCGGCCGCTCAGCTTGTAGCGTATCACATTCTCGAACACCCGCTTGGACTGCTCGTCGGCAAGCATTCCGTATACCTTCTCGAGCTCCGCGCGGTGCTCCCGGGCGTAATCCAGCGTGAATAATCCGTCGCCGGTGACTGGCACGTTAGGAGCATACAGCTCGTGTTTCTCAGCAATGCTGTAGATATGCTCCATGACCTCCGGCAACTGGCTCCCAAAGCACACCAGTATCAGAAAATCATCGCCATAAAGCTCCTCTATCTCGGAGAGCTTCTTAACACGGTATCCCAGGAAACTGTGTCCCCTTACGAACTCATCGCTCGCCATGATATCCGCAACCGGCGCGCCTATCTCGTCCAGCACGGATTTTATCTTCTCCGCGCCGTCGCCCATGCCGTAAAGCACGATCTTTTTTTCAGTCTGCCGCAGGTAGTCCCATAGGCAGCCGTCTATCTCATCAAGAAAAAAACTCATTCTGATCCCCCGGATCACATCATTCTGATACGCTCAGATTCCTTGACGCACTTAACGAACGCCTCTGAAACCCTGGAGCTGTCCAGATGATATTTTTCAACATATTTATCGACTGTCGCCCAGTCGCCCTTTTCATAGCTGTATGCAAGGTCGAAAACATCGCTGTAAACGCCGCCCCTGCCCATGAGTCCGTCCTTTATCTCCTGGGTGAGCGGGAACTCATCCAAAGCCTGAGCCAGCGCTCTTTCGCCGCCGTACGTCACCATCGACAGCAGTCCCATCAGATAGAACGAATCGGAATCGTTCTTCGCCTCCGGTATCATCAGCGCAAGCTCCTTGCAGAACTTCGCCAGCAGGCAGGAAATACGCATTATCTCAACGTTATCGCTGCGGGTTATGCGCTGCATTCCCATAAGGTATATCCATTCGCGCAGGTAATCCAGACCCAGGATAACAAGCGCCTGCCCGATGGAGCTGACGCGGTTCCTGACCCCGAAGTACACGGAATTGATAAGCCGCAGCAGCCGCTGGCACATTGCGGTGTCGCAGGAAATAACGTCAACGATGTCGCTGAACTCCGGATCTGGCTGAGAAATGAGCTGCATTACGCGCATGAAGTTCACCGGCAGCGGCGTAAGGCTGTTCTTCGACATGATCGTGGGTTTTGCGAAGAAATAGCCCTGCATGAAGCTGCATCCCAGCTTTTTCGCCCATTCGAACTCCTCGCGGGTCTCTATCTTCTCCGCCAGCATGACTTTGTTGGAATAGCGGCAGATGTACGCAGTTTCCTCGATCGACTTCTGCGGCGTGCGGAAATCTATCTTTACGATGTCGCCCAGCTCGAAAAGGTCGCTGTAGCTGTTGTCATACTCAAAATCATCCAGCGCAAGGGTATATCCGCGCTCCTTGAGTTCCTGACAGGCGCCGAGCAGTTTCTCATCCATCATCAGATTCTCCAGGACCTCGACTACAACAAGATCCGGGGAGATCATCTTCGGAACTCCGCGTTTGAGCAGATTCGCAGTGAAATTGATGAATGCCTTGCCGTTTCCGATGATATCCCTTATATCAAGACCAAAAAAAGCATTCGTGATAACATCCGCAGTGGAAGCGTCGCCGTCGATTCCGTTGTACTGATTCTGATTGCCGTTGCTGCGGTACAGCAGCTCGTAGCCGAAAACGTGGTTCTCGGTATCAAATATCGGTTGACGTGCCATGTATACATTCATCTGTGATCACCCTTCTGTGTGAAATCGCAATATACCTAGTACAATTATACAGTATTTTTGTGAATTTTGCAAGCATTGATAAATAGAATTAAGCAATTTAGCGATTTTGCACAATGTTTAACAGTAATATTTGGAAGAGCATCACACGCAAAAGGGGCTGCCGTTTCCGGCAGCCCCTATGCTTATAGGTTCTTATTAAGCGATTGACCTGTTGCGCGATTAACGACCGCGCTGCTGTAATAGCCGATCTTCTGACGCGTCATTTTAAGCTGCTCCAGTTCCTTTCGGGAATCGATATGCTGATTCTTGAACTGACCAGAGATGACCTTATCCTTGTCGACGATACGCTGCTTGATAACGGTGATGTTCCGCTGCATGAGCTGTATCTCCTTGTGCTGTTCGTCCAGCGGAGCATTCACATAGCTGCCGTGTATCAGCGTTTGCAGCAACTGCCTTTCCTCTGGCATCTCCAACTCAACTATGCTGTCAAGCTCCTGTTTCAGAGCCTCCAGCTTCGTTATCAGATCATTTCTTGCAAGAAGCGACTGCTGGAGCACTTCAAGCTCGGCATTGATCATGGCGTCGGTCTGCTGTTCATATTCCTGGAGAGTTTCGTATATCTCCTTTAACAGAGCGAGAACTCCCTCACAGCCCATAAGTTCTGCCATTACAACACCCCCTGATTTATTTTTTGTGGTTTGCCTTGTCCTGCGCCTCTATTTCTTCCTTGGTCATCTGGCTTATCTGCGTAAATGCGTCACGGAGATCCGCCACCATTGGAATTATCTTCTTCAGTTCCTCCGCATGCTCTGCGTCCTTGTTCATGTTGGCGTTAGCCGCGGTGCGCTGGAAGAAGTCATAAAGCTGATCAAGGTTCTTTGAGACCCCAATATCCATATCCAGCGAGCCTCTCAGCGCCCCAAGCAGCTCCTGAGCTTTCATGAGGGAGGTGTGAGCCTTTTTGATGTTCTTTTCCTCAATGGCATTGACGCCGATAGCAAGCTGACGTTCCGTTTCGCTGTAAAGCTTTATAACCACCTCGACCGGGGTCATCGTGGAAACTGACTGCTTCTTATAAGCAGAATAGGGATTTGACATGATATCTGCCCTCTGTTCTTTTTATTTACTGGTAGCTGCCCGTGCCAAGGTAGGAGGAAATATAGCTGGTCTGGCTGTTAAGGTCAGACATTGCAGTTTCCATATTGGTGAATACCTTCCACCAGTATTCTTCCTTGTCGTCATACCTGTTCTGGAGCTCTGTGAGACGGGTCTGCATACGCTTCATCTCTTTGTAGATGTAGCTGTCAGTAGTGACGGAGCTGTCTGCCTTGCCCGCTTTCTTTACGAGAGTACCTCTGGATTCTGCCTTGCCGGTGCTCTTTACGGCGTTATCCATTACCTTGTCGAGCTTTGCCATCATGCCGTTTTCGGAATCCGTGAACAGCTTTACGATAGCGTCCTGATTATTCTCAAACGCCTTATCGAATGCGTCCTCGTCTATTTCAAGCTTACCATGCTTGCTATACTCGCTGGAAGTCTTTATGCCGAGGCTGTACAGGCCGAACTTGCTGCCGTCATCAAGAGTAACGCTGTTGTAAAGCGCAGTACGCATCTGGCTCATGATCGAAGAAACGGTAGAATCGTTATACAGAACGCCCTGCTTTGCCTTTTCTTCCCACTTGGTTATCTCGTCCTCGCTCATTTCTTCCTTCTCGTCATCGGTCAGCGGCTCATATTTGTCGCCGTTGCTGTCCGTTGCGGGAGCGGTGCCGATATAAGAATAAACATCGTCGATAAGCTGATTGTAGGACTCGACAAACTTCTTCAGCGCTTCCTTAACGCTGGTAGAATCATTAGTTACACTGACATTGTATGTTTCTCCGACTTTCATGCTGTCGTCAAATGTGAATGTAGTGTCGTCCAGCGTGTAGGTATTATCGTTAAGATATACTTCCTGACCGTTTATTTCAAAAATGGAGTTCTGACCTTCTTCTAAGCCAACGATGCCATTATCATCGACCAGACCAAGACCCCTTGCAAGATCTCCATCCGCGATATCAACCTTGCCTGCAGTGCCCTTTTCCTTAGCCTCGACGGTGAAGCTGTTGGTCAGAGAAGAATATGTCATTGTAACGCCAGCGTCTGACTTATTCACTGCGCTCATCAGCGTAGAGATGGTAGCGTCCTTGCCAACAGTTATATCCGTGCCGTTGATGTTGATGGAATAATTTCCGTCAGCGTCTGCCTTGAAGCCCATATCAGACAGGTAAGTTCCCGCAGAGAACTTGTTAGAAGCTGTGCCCTTTGCAAATCCAAGCGTACCGCCCTCAACAGCCGTAAGCGAAAATTCCGCCGCATTGCCGCTGCTGTCCGTTGCTGTAAGGTAAGAACCATCAAGTGTGAACGTGTAACCGCTCACATCCTTGAGCGCTTCCTGTATCGCAAGCGCGTTTCTGTCCTTTGCCGCCTGCTGTGTAGAATATGTGAACTTCTCGAGCTGCTCGTCAGTAATTATCGCATTGCTGTCAAGATTGTAGGACTTGCGATAAGCAACAGCTTTCAGAGCATTGTATTCTTTCTTGATATCCTCATTGCCGGTAGCATTCATGCTGTCGTAATATGTGGAAGAAACGCCATAGAAAGATACCTGCGTAGTCTTTCCGCCGATCTCTACATCAAAGACGTTATTTCCGGTCACAACGCTGCCGGTAGAAATAGCTACTTTCTCCCTTGCCTTAGCCATGCCGAAGTTTCCGGTCTTTTCGGTGACAGAGACGGAAGAATTACCGCCTACCTGGAACGAAACTTTTCCATCAGAGCCAAGTTTCGCCTGGAGGAACCACTCCTTGCCGTTTGAATCCACTGCGCCTGTTGCGCCGTCAGTCCTGCCGGAATAGCCGAAGCTCTCCTGGAGCTTTGTGTTCAGTGCGTCAACGATATTCGACTTGAGCGCGTCTGCGTCAGCTACATTACCGTCCGCATCAAGCGCAGCGCCTGCACTGAACTCTACGGTTTTCTTGACGCTGCCTACCTGTATATCCAGCGCGAAACTGAATGTCTTGGTCCGGCTGCCGTCGTCAGCGGTGTTGACCTCTCCTGACGCGGAGCTTATCGCCTTGTCAAGGTCCAGCTGGAAATTGCCGGAGGTTATTGAATTACCCTTTGCGGAAGCTGCCTTAGCGATCTGGTTGAGCTTTATCTTGTAGCCCCCCGCAACTGAATTAGATGTCGTGCTGACGCTCAGTCCGGCGGAAGAAGCGTCGCCAGAACCGTTGATGTCCGCCTTGAACTTGTTGAACGAGGACGGGCTCATGAGATATGTATCACGCTTGAGGATATCGAAATAGGTGTTCTTGAAATCGGTTATCTTCTTGGTGATATCCTGGTAAGCAGTCTGCTGCCAGAAAAGCTTGGTCAGCTTCTTGTTCTGGTTGTCAATCTTGGTCTGATATGATGTCATCAGCTGCTTGACCATCGCTTCGGTATCAAATCCCGATGACAGACCGCCAAGTCTGATATTATTTACTGCCATGTTACTTTTCCTCCTGTTTATGCTGATTCAGAAGTCCTGCTATCGCGCTGCCGGAAATGTGAGCAGACTGCTCGTTCGTCTGGCGCGCGTCCTTGAGTTCGCTTCTGATGACCTTTACCTCTTTTGGAGCGTTGATGCCTATCTTGACCTTATCCTTGCCTATCTCGAGTACTGTTATTTCGATATTGTCGGCAATTATCAGGCTCTCGTCCGGCTTCCTTGTAACTACGAGCATGGTCAGACCTCCTCGTATACCGGAGCCTTGAATTCATAATGCTCCGTCAGGATGACCTGCACCGCGATACGCTCGTTCGTGTTTACCACGATAGGACACCGCAGATTGATGGTAGTCTTTTTGTAATCGTCCGGCACTATCGCCACCGCAAGGCACCTGTACGGCGAATTTTCGTCGATATTGAGCGCCTGCTGCATCTCGTCGGATATCTCAAAGCAGTAATCGCTGTAGATCTCCATAGGGTCATAAACCACGAAGCAGGGCTCTTTTGAATCCACCGCCTGGAGCCACATCGGAAATACACCGTCGCCGAGCGGGCTCAGCAGCGCGTACTTCTTGACGTCCTCAAATCCGATGATACCATCAGGGAATGTGATGATCTTATCGTTTTCGATCTCCTGCTCTCCAAAATCTCTTGTAATTATCTTCATAGGCAAAACCGGCGTGAAACGCCGCTCCTTTCAGGCATCATCAACCCTTGACATCAAGCACGGGAGACTTGTAGTTGGGGTTTGCGCTGGCGGGGAAGTAGATAGGCTCGCCGAGATACTCTATCTCAACGCGGGGCCTGTCCCTTACGATGAGCTCTACGCTGCCGGGTACGAACTCCATAGGCAGCTGGTTCATGGTATCCCAGTCTATGTCCTGCTCTCCCATCTGGTAATCAATGCTGAGCGTTCCGCCGTCAAAGGTGATATCTGCGCCCTCTTTTGGCAGGAACTCCATAATAGTCTCAACGGTTGCGCCAGCTCTGGCGTTCTGTATAGCTATTTCCGAGGCTGACATTCCCCTTGCGAGCATATTTCCCTCGGACGCGACTTTTGCCGTGCCCTGGAATGCGACCGAAAAACCATCCTGCGCTTTCTGGCTCAACATATCAGCGTCAGTCATATTTCCATAACCGAGACTCTTTCTTGCCTGATATGTATCGATATTCACCTTGATGGGGTCAGCTTTCATAACGTAGCCGCCCTGGGTATTTGTGATATTTACCTTGGGCTGCCTGTCTTTCCCCTCCGGGTATTGATACTTTGCATTTGTGACCTTTATCTCGATGGATATCGGGATAGTGGTTATCTGTAACAAATTGCTGTTCACTTCCAACACCTCCTGAGTTGTCCTGTGCTCACCATATAAACCAATGCGTCGGCTTCCGTGCCTTTACCGCGCCTTTTAAGACGCTGCTGCGCATTATGACCAATCTACCATTCTTATGAAATATAATTGAATATGCTGTTCGGGATTATCGAGCTGGACATCTGTAAGCACGCATTGTAGATAGCCTCGTAGGTTTTCATCAGCGTTATCTCAGACTCCAAATCCGTTGCCTCAAGCGTTTTCTGGCGGTCCTTGAGGTTCAGCTCTCTTGTGTCAAAGCGATTCGTATTGAACTCGATATACTCCTCAGAGTTACCGAGATCAGCGATCTCTACCAGCAGATTCTCCGAGGAATTCACTATCCTGTCGATGCAGGCGTTAGCGTAGTCAAGATCCCCTCTTCGGAGCGCTGCCGCTGCATCAAGCGTTACCTGGATATAGTTATTGGAATATGTATCACCGTTCTTGAACGTAGGCGCCTCTCCACCAGCGTCACTCTTGGCAAGATATATCTGGGAATCCTCGCCGGCATTGTTCTTGACAGTTATAGAGCCGTCTGCGGCGATCTGCGGGGTATTCTTTTCACGCAAGAACTCATCGTTGAGCTTATCCTGTATATTCTTCATGCTGTCAGCGGCTGTCGCCCCGGCAGCGAATGTAATGCTCTTCTTTTTGCCGTTTGCGTATATATCGAACGAATAGGTCTTTCCGGCGTCAAGCTTTTCCAGATCGATGAACGGAGTTTCGGATATCTCCGCCTTTGAGCCGTCAGCCATGGTGAGCGTTCCTTCGGTATCTATCTTCGGTCCGGCAACGCCAGCATTCGCGAATGCATCGTCTATAGCCGTCTGAATATCTGCGGTCTTATTGCCCTTGAAATTAACGGTGACTGTCTTTCCGCTTGCCGTGATACGGATGGTGTTATCCGCGTCCTCGCCCTGGTTAAGGCTCTTCAGATTCAGCTTGGAAAGATCCTTGTCATATCCCTCGAATCCGCATCCTGTGACCTGTGCGCCATTGAACGATATCTTGAGAGCCGACTGCGGGTCTATCTCCTGATCGTCGTTCATGACCATTCCGATACCGATGTCGATATACACATCCTTTGAATACGGGAATCCGCTGGTATCTGACATCGCGTTGACAGGAACGCCATGATACAGCACCGTGGTAGCGCGTCCGTTCTCGTCGTACTGAAGCGTGAACGGCTCCGGGCTATTGCTCTCGCCGCCAAAAATCGCACGCTCCGCGCTGTCTGTGTTGAATACCGACACCATTTCCTTAGCCTTAGTTTCGAGCTGCTCCGCGAGGATATTGAGGTCGATGCTCTCGTCCTTGGTGGAGTTGCAGGCGTAGATTATAGTCTCACGCACGTTAGCAAGTGAGTCCGATATTTGCAGCAGAGAGGTTTCCGCCTCGGTGTAGAACTTATCTGCAACGTCGAGATTCTCTTTGTACTGTTCGGTGTGCCAGAGCTGCTTTCTGACTGTGAGCGCCTTCGCGGCATTCAGCGGTGACTGGCTGGCGCGGGTGTACTGTCTGCCGGAGTATATTCTGTTCTCGGAAGCGTACTTCTGTGTGGAAATGCGCTTGAGGTTCCTGTCATAATTTCTCAGGAGCGTTGAATTAGTTATTCTCATTTATATCCTCCTTACAGACCTACGCGGCCGGTGCCGTTTATCAGCTTATCCAGTGCGTCGTCCAGGGTCGTCAGCATACGCGAGGAAGCGCTGTACCACTTCTGGTAGTTCAGCATGTTGATACCCTCCTCGTCCATCTGGACGCCGGATACCTCGTCCCGGGCGTCAAGCAGCGTATCCACCGTAGATTTTGCAGTTTCATTGCGGCTGGTCTCGTAGCTTATCGTTTCGGCGAGTCTGTCGCTGATGAACGAAATATACTGATAAATATCACCCTTGAAGTCGTTCTCATTGCCGAACTTCACGCCCTTTTCGAACTTCGACAGCAGGAACAGAACGTTGGTATTCTGAAGATTGACGTTGCCCTCGGAATCCAGCTGTTCATCGTAGCCGTAGCGCTGCTTGCCGGTAGCAGGGTCGATCGACTTGACCATACCGATCATGGTCGGATTTTCCTTCCACACAGTGGAAACATGGATATTTCCGGCGGTTATCAGCACCTGAGAATAACCTACGTCAAGAACGCCGTCCTTGTTTTCATCTGCCGTAGGGTCCTTTCCGCCGGAAGGGTAGCCTACGAACATCTGACGCGCGGGATCGTCGTCCGCGCCGTTTGCGGCATTGAACGTATCGGCAAGCGTTCTTGCGAATATATCTATCGCTGACTTATAGTAAGCGACGCCGTGCTCACCGTTCTGGCGACCGGTAGCGTAAACGCCGTTGCCGTTGAGCGTATCTATGTAAGCCTTGAGTACGCCGGAATGGAGGTTGACCTCCTCGCCGCTCTCGAAATTCAGAACGACCTGACCGTTGGCGTAGTAATCCTGCATTACAAGGCTGTTCGTCTTGAATTTCTCGGCATTGAGAACGTTCACGCCTGCCATATCTACTGAAATGGTGCCGTTATCGTGCCTGGTTATCGAAATATCGCCGTAATTAGCGAGCTCATCTATGTACATGTTGAGCTGGTCGTAAAGCTCATTAGGACCGTACTCGTCAGGGTAGCTCAGTTTCTCCTTTGCGATACGCTTGTTGAGCTGATTCATCTCGCTGAGGAGGTTGTTGACGTAGGTCACGGTGTTCTGAGTTTCGCTGACGTATGTGTCCTCTACCTCGCAGAGCTTTGTGCTGTAATCGTTGAGGATACGGCAGAGATTCGTTGCGGAATTGACAGCGATAGTTGCGACCTCCGCAGCGTCCGGGCGCTCGCCTGCGTAATCCTGGAGTGCTTTGAAGTACTGCTCGGTGTAGTACTGCAAGCCGTCGGTGTCGATATTATCGAGCACATCCTCGATATCGGAAAGGATAGTCACCTTTTTCTCGGTTTCAGCCTCGACTGCGGTATTCTCACGGTAGCGCTTGTCGATGTACTGATCTCTCATCTGGCTGACGCCGTAAGCGTTGACGCCCTGACCGGTCAGCGAAAGATTGTTTGTATCGCTGCACCATCTGAGACTCTGGTTTCCGCTGACGTACATCGCGTAGAGATCGACTCTCTGACGGGTGTAGCCTATAGTGTTGATGTTGGAAATATTGTTGCCCGCGATATCAAGGCTTTTCTGTGCGACCTGAAGGGTGCGCTTCTGTGTTTCAAATCCTAAAAAAGTAGGACGCATATATTTTCCTCCTAAACCTCTCTGAAAGCCTTCGCGGAGCTGCCTCCGGTGACCTTTGAAGCGTTCTTGTTGTAAGTTTCGGGCTTGTTGAGTATCCCTGCGCGTTTCACGAATTCCGTCTGGTTATCGAGTTTGCGCTTCACTATCTCGTTGGTCTGCTCGTTTATCTCTCTTATGCTGTCAACGAGGTCTGCTATCTGATTCGAGAGCTGTTTCAGCTTGGCGCGGTACTCCTCGGGGGCCTCGCCTATCATCTCGGACAGCTTTCTGTCGGCTATACCCAGACCCTTGAACAGCGCCTGGCGCTTATTTTCCAGCGACTGGCTCTTCATGACGTACGCCTGCTCGGTATTGAGGGAGTTCGTCAGCCATTCCAGGTCGTCGTCGAGTATCTTTGTATGCTTTTTCATCAGGAAAACGTGCAGCTCCCGGTAGAAATCGCAGTCTATCTCAAGGCACTTTATCACTGCCTGTGCGGTTCTTTCATCCATGTTATCACCCGAAGAGAATGTAAGACGCGAGGTCGTTCGCCTCTACGCCGTTATCGAGGGTCTGCTGTGCCTGTGCAAGCTCCTGGGGAGCGGCGTCAGCCTTTACAGCTGCCGCGATGCCGTTTTTTGCAGCCTGCAAAGCAGTTTCAAATCCGAATTCCACCCTGTCTGTATTTCTCACCGAGGCAGCAGTTTCAGCCTTGGGAGCTGCGCTTTTCTTTACTGTCTGGTATGCGGACAGCACCCCGTTGATTCTTTTAATTTCCATAATATCTGCCTCCTTTGCTGTCATTATCCGGGCATAATTCGCCCATGTATTCTTTTGCCTACTTATATTATCGGCAGAAGCGCTCACAACTTTAGCGTTTCTGCGTTATTTTTTGCATTTTTCGCAAAATAATCTCTCAAAACAGCAAAAATCCGCCCCGGTTTTTCCGGGGCGGATGTCATCTCATGTTAATCTGACTTAGACATATAATTTTTGTAAAGTCCCTCTGCGTCGTTCTTTATCGGGAAATTGAACGCAAAATCTCCGGTGGTTAGTATCGGGTTGCCATCCCTGCATGTTCCAAGAACGCTTCGATAGCCGTCAAGCTTGGTTCCAGTACCTACCATGTATGAGTTGCGGAACGCTTCGTCGTCGCTCTTGTATTCCGGCAGGCGCTTTTCGCAGAAGTGCGTTACCAGCACCTTATAATTCTGGTCTGCCACGCAATAGAAGTAACCGTCGAAGCTGTCCGCCATGTACTCGCCGAGGTTGGTCGAGATATACTTTTCCAGCTTTGTCATATCGGAAAACGTATCGTCACGGGTCATGAGCTTATCAAGGTAGTTCGCGATATGTGTGCCGACGATTCCGGTCTTGGGATCATACTTGGCTTCGATGAAAAGGTACTTCCCTCCGAGAGTATTTGCGCCGTTCTTGTATTCGATGTACTTTGTATCTCCGCTGTCGTATTCAACTATGGAGCGCTCCGTGAGCTGCGCGCGGGTCAGCGTGAGCTGGCTCGCCGTGAAGAAAGACTCCGCATTGGCGTTCGCCGCCAGTATATCCTCCGTGTTGCCGTTGAGAGAGCCCACCAGTATCACCGCCATGAGCACAGCAGCTATCGCAATTACAACGAGAAGCTCGATAAGCGTGAAACCCTTTCTGCCTTTTAATCTGTGAAGGTATTTTATCATGTGATCTCCTGCCTTTCATGAATTGTTTGTATCATCGCGGTTGGGGTCGTGTGAACTCAGGTCTGCGCCGCAGTCAAGAATTATCTGCGGGACCTCGTCCGTCAATCCGGCGTAATACGCAGTCACGGGAGATATTACCCCGTGCGTTTCTCCGTAATACGGCTGTTTATTTTTTCTGTCATAGGTATTTTGCATTATCTCATCAGGGTAGTTTTCCTTGATGAAATCCAGCACCCGAGGTCTGAGACCGTATGAGCAGGTACCCGGCGAGCCTGTTTTATAAAGGTCGGGCGCCCCGTACAGGTGCAGTATCTCGTGGGCTAACGTCGTTGCCGTCGCTTCGTGTCCGGAGTTCCCTGCGGAAAGAAATACCACATCATACGAGTAATCACGGTCAAAATAACTATCCTGTGCGTAGGATGTCGTGCCCACTTTATCCGGCGTGTTGAAAAAGGCGATATAAATGATATTATCCGCGCCAAATTTCTCAACCAGCTCAGCCGACGGGACTTCTTCATCTATAAATTTCCAGAGCTTATTATCCCCATCATTATTGGCGTAATAGGAAGCGAAGTCCAGCCTGGGCTCGGTCACGTCAATGCACAGCTCCGGATACTGCGACCAGTCCCAGACGAATTCAGCGGTTCTTCCGTACTCGCCAGCCCTGTCAGCCAGCCAGGACGCAGCCATGCCGAGGTTTTCGCGGTACTTTTCCTTTTTATCGTCACATCCCGCCCAGGTCTGCTTTTCTCCGTACATGTAGAGCGATACGCAGACCGTCTTTCCGTCAAGCCTATCTGCCGTGCCATTATCCCCCATGGAAAACTGCGCCTTTGGATGGATACCCAGCAGCTTTTTAAACGGATAATATTTGTTTATCGTAAAAACAAGATACACCGCCACCGCAGCAATAACGGCGGCAGAACCGATGATAAGAGCCTTTCTTTTCATCTGTCCTCCAAATAATATCATTAATAAAAGGCACTGAACAAATGCCCTTTATTAATAATATTAATCCCCGACGGCTTGCGCCGCCGAGGATCGTGATATTATTGCCTGATCAGAAGCTGTTCTTATCAGTTAAGATATCTATTATTCAGATGTCTTTAAAGAAAGAACAGGGGAGGTACCGATGATGGTGTTGTTCTTAACGCCAGCCTTGCCCTCGAACTTCTCGGACTCACCCTTGCCAAATTCATCAGCAGTCGGGAAATCAACATCGGCGGGGTTCTTGGTAGTACCCTCGATTACAGCTGCGCCTACAACCTTACCGGACTTGATGTATACAACTGCAACAGCGGTCTTGAGGTCGGACAGGGAATCAGCGATGTAAGCGATGTACTGAGTATCCTTGTTTGCATTGTCTGTGTTTTCAGCATCAGTGGTATCGAAAGAAACGCCCCAGTGATTCTGACCATCCAGCCAGTTGTCATCGGAGTAATCCGAATAATCACCATTATCTCTGCCCATGGTCCATACGCCATCCTTAGCATAGAAAGGAACCTCTACCTCAGTGCCTACGAAGGATGCCTTAGCAGCGTCCATCTTGGTAAGGAACTCAGTGGTTCTGTCCTTGATCTGCTGTGCAGTGGAGTTGGAGGATGTGATTCTGGAATCCTGAACTACACCCAGCATGGTAGGAACGAGAATAGCAGCAAGTACGCCGATGATAGCGATTACTACTACGAGCTCTACGAGTGTAAAGCCCTTCTTGGCCTTGAGAGCCTGAAGCTTCTTTATCATTGTAAAGACCTCCTGTAATGAAAAAATTTGTTTATGTATAACCCCAGCGGAGTTATATCCATGTTAATTTCGCATTGGAGCTATGCTCCTTTGCTGTAATCACATTATATCCTATCGGATTAAAAAATGCAAGTGTTTTTTCAAAATATTTGCAGTCCGAGGACAAATTCGTTTAAAATATTCTATTTCTTTATGCGCTTTTTGTGCAAATTATGTGAAAACTGTGTGTAACAAACAACGTGCGTTACATAACACATCAATCAGAAGGCAAAATCAGCACCGGAGACGTGCCAACGACAAAATTCCCCGCAGTGATACCCGCTTTCTGCGCACCGCCGAAATCGTACTCGCCCTTGACGAAATCCTCCGGCTCGGGCATTACATCGGCTTTCTGCGGAGTGTCCATAACGACAGCCGCGCCTAGCACCCTGCCGTTTTCGGAAATGTGCACCTCAACGTAAGCGTTCAGCATTCCGTGGAGCGTATCCGCCATATAGGAGAGGAACTCCGTGCCCTTGTTCGGCACGAAATTCGGAGCCTGCACCTTATCGACAGACGTCCAGTGTTCACCGCCGTCCAGCCACTCGCCGGGGCTGCCGCCGGTCATGGTCCACCAGCCTTCTTCAGCGACCATCACGATAGTCTGCTCTCCGCCGGTGTAACCGCACTGCTTGGTATCCATAAGCGTGAGGAATTCGGACGCCCTGTCCCTTACCTCCTTGGCCGCCTGGTTTCCGGAAGCGATACGGGCGTCAGCGACAGAGCCCAACAACGTAGGTATGAGCACCGCCGCCAAAACGCCGATGATAACGATGACCACAACAAGCTCCACGATAGTGAATCCCTTGTTGCACGCCGCTCTTTTCATATTTTTACTCATGTCGTCAGCCAACAGACAGATATCTTCTGTATTCGTTCGGGTCCTGGCATCTTGTGAGTGCGACATCATTTGTGATCTTGCCCATGTTGACAAGTCTTGCAAGATCCTGGTCGAGGGTGAACATGCCGTTCTTCTTACCTGTAGCGATAGCAGTCGGGATCTGGAATATCTTGCCCTCGCGTATCATGGAGCGGATAGCGTCAGTCGCCGCGAGTATCTCGAGAGCCGCGCAGCGTCCCTTGCCGTCAGCGGTGGGGACGAGGGTCTGGGAGATGATGCCGACAACGGAGTTAGCAAGCTGCGAACGTATCTGACCCTGAGAATGCGGGGGATATACGTCGATGATACGGTCGATGGTCTCAGCCGCGCCGGTGGTATGCAGGGTCGAGAATACCAGGTGACCGGTTTCTGCGGCGGTTACGGCTGCATTGATGGTTTCGAAGTCACGCATCTCTCCGACCAGGATAACGTCCGGGTCTTCACGGAGTGCGGCTCTCAGCGAGCCTGCGAAGCTGTCTACATCCTGACCGATCTCACGCTGGTTCACCATGGACTGCTTGTGGGTGTGAAGATACTCGATAGGGTCCTCGACTGTGATGATGTGGCAGTTCTTGGAACGGTTGATGTGGTCTATCATCGCCGCAAGCGTCGTAGATTTACCGGAACCTGTAGGTCCTGTTACAAGCACCAGTCCGCGCGGCGCCATAGCGAATTCGCCCAGGGTAGCCGGGAGGGATAGGTCTGCAAGCGTCGGGATATCGTTGCGCAGCAGTCGGATAGCAACTGCATGGTATCCTCTCTGGCGGTATACGTTGACTCTGTGACGGAATCCTGCGGTGGATACATACGAGAAGTCGGTGTCCAGTCCCTTGGATATCTGGGACTTATGCTTGATAGAGGTTATCTGGTTGATGATGTTTACAATGATAGGCTCAGTGCAGTCGGGATATCCGGAGAGCTTTCTGATAGAGCCGTGCAGACGTACCACCGGCGGCAGACCTGCGGTGAAGTGCAAGTCCGAGCAGCCGAGGTTGCGCGCCTCGTCCAGGATCCTGTTGATATCCATTATATTGGTGTTCATACCTTCCACGTTGATTACGCTCCTTTGTAATTAGTATTCCGGTCGGGTCTGAAATATTCCGGCAGCTGTCTGCACCCGTGCGCGCGGCTTTCTGCTGTCCGCATTCCGCAGCGGGAGGGTCCGCTGGATATATCCCGCGCCCAGATCAAACGGTATAAGTTGCCTTTACCAGTTCGTCCATTGTTGTTCTTCCGGCAAGCACCATCTGCGTTACGTTGTCACGCAGCAGCAGCGTGCCGTTCTGGGTTGCCTTTTCGCCGATCTCCTCGGCAGTAGCGCCCTTGGAGATGAGTTCCTTTATATCGTTTGACGTAACGATTATCTCATGGATAGCGGTACGTCCGGAATAACCAGTTCCTCTGCACTTCTTGCAGCCGCCCTTGTGCGCCTGGCATATCTGCACGGGCTTATCCTTGCTTACAAGGCGGAGGTCTGCGGGATCGGAGAGGGTGATAGTTTCCTTGCACTCATTGCAGAGCAGCTTTACAAGTCGCTGTGCGATGATACCAACCAGCGAGGAAGCTACCATGTACGGCGCAACGCCCATGTCCACAAGACGGACGATGGTTGACGCGGCGTCGTTCGTATGCAGTGTAGAAAGCACGAAGTGACCGGTGATAGCGGCTCTGATCGCGATATCCGCGGTCTCGCCGTCTCGTATCTCACCGACCATTATGATGTCAGGGTCCTGACGGAGGATGGATCTCAGCGCCGCCGCGAAGGTCATACCCGCCTTAGCGTTTATCTGGCACTGGTTTACGCCGTCGATCTTTTTCTCGACAGGGTCTTCAACTGTAACGATGTTTACGTTAGGCTTGGAAAGCTCGCCCAGCGTAGCGTACAGCGTTGTAGATTTACCGGAACCTGTAGGACCTGTAACCAGCATAACTCCGTTCGGGCAGCGGATTATCTGCTTGAACATCTCGTAGTTATACTCGGTCATACCGAGGTCGGTGATCTTTCTGGTCTTTTCGTCTGCGGTGGAAAGCAGTCGGATAACGCATTTCTCGCCGTAAACGCAGGGGATGGTAGATACACGGACGTCAAGGTTTACGCCGTCGATCTTCATACCGAATCGGCCGTCCAGCGGGATACGCTTCTCTGCGATGTTCATACCGCCGAGGATCTTGATACGGGTTATGAGCGAATTGTGCAGCGCGATGGAGACTTTCATCGCTTCCTGCTCGACAAGTTCGCCGTCTATTCTGAATCGGATACGCGTGCGGGTCTTGAACGGCTCGATATGGATATCCGACGCGTTTATTCTGAACGCGGTCTCGACCATGGTGTTTACCAGTCGAACGATAGGCGCGTTGTCGATACGCTCGCCGGACTGGGTATCGACCTGGTTCGCCTGAGCCGCTGCGGCAGCCTCGTCGTCCAGCTCGTTCATAACCTTGTTAACGGTCTGCTGCGAGTAGAATCTGCCGATAGCCTCCTCGATCTGGGTCTTGGTGGATATCTGCGGGATGATCTCCATGCCGGTCTGGACCTTCAGCTCCTCGAATATGTAGAAGTTGATAGGGTCGTTGGAAGCCACCATAAGGCGGTTGTTGTGCATTTCGAACGCGATTACCGTCTTTTCCCGGGCGGTCGCCTCGGGTATTTTCATTACCGCGTCCTTGTTTATCTGCACGGATGCGAGATCGACGAACGGCACTTTCAGTCGTATAGACAGCGCCTGAGCAAGCTGGGTTTCTGATACTAGCCCCATCTCCAGCATAACATCGCCGAGCATTTTGCCGCCGCTCTGTTTCTGCTTGTCGAGAGCCTCTTGCAGCTGCTTTTCGTTGATGAATCCATTCTCCACCAGTATCTGACCGATGGGAAGGTTTCTGATTGGTCCAGCCATTATGAATGATCTTCCTTTCTGGTATTAGCGGGCTCGCCGCCGTAAAACCGCCCCTGCGGATTTGTTTATTTATAAGGTATCGCTTAATTCCACCAGGTATCACATAAGGTTTTGCGCCGAATCCATCATGCCGTTATTTTTCAAAACACCTTGAAAAAAGCACTTGTTTATGGTACAATTAAGTCAGTATTTTGAAAGGAGTCATGATAATGACAATAACAGCATTAGACATCGTGACCTGGGTATTTGTTTTCCTTCTCGGCTCCGCTATCGGAAGCTTTCTGAATGTGGTTATTTACCGCACTCCGCTCAAGCAGTCGATAATCACCGAGCCGTCGCACTGTTTCTCCTGCGGAAACCGTCTGAAGTGGTACGACATGTTCCCTATCTTCAGTTGGATAATCCTGCGTGGAAAGTGCCGTTTCTGCGGTTCAAAGATCTCTCCGCGGTACATGATCATGGAAGCAACATGTGCGGTATCCTATCTCGGAGCCTACCTTGTTTACGGCTTCTCATGGGAGTTCGCCGTTGCCTGCGTGCTGTTCGCCATCCTGATAGTGCTCAGCGGAATAGACATCGACCATTTCGAGATACCGTACTGGTGCAGTATAACCGTCGGCGTACTCGGTATCGCGTCCTTCTTCATTCCGTGGGGTCCTGAAATGCTCGCGCCATGGTATGAGCGCCTTATCTCCCTGGGAGTTGTCGGCGTGATGTTCTTCATCCTGGTGCTCGTCGGCGGAATGGGCGGAGGCGATCTCCAGCTCATGCTCGGAGCCTCGCTGCTTCTTGGCTACCGCGTATTCCCGGCACTGTTCGTAGGAATAGTGCTTGGAGCGATATACGGCGTCATCAAGAAGCTCCGCGATAAGAAAGCGGAAGCAGAAGTCACCGAACAAATACGCAAGATAGCTCTCGACTGGTATCAGGAGCAGCTGGACAAGGACGTCGGATACGTCAAGGAGGGATGCAGCGACGTCATCGTCGGAAGCATCTCCGGAGGAACCACTGATATCGAGTGGGAATTTCTTGACGAGGCAGCGTGGAAAGGTCTGCCTGACAAGTCAGCGCTCAGCCGCGCGGTCCGCGAACAGATAACCACCGAAAGAGAGGGAACGTTCCGTATCCGTATCAAGGAGGACGTCATCGAAAAGGTGAAGTACTCCCGCAGAATGGTATTTGGACCGTTCCTCGCGGTAGGAATCGCGTCCGCATTCCTGTTCGGAAACATAGTGATCAACTGGTATGTCGGGCTGATGTTCCCGGTATGACCTCCGCTGTTGGATAATATATTCCGCACCGCACAGTTAAGGCGGTGCGGAATTTTTTTTATCAGGACGTTACAACATCGCCCAGACTGCGTACTGCATAGAATATATAAATATTCTTGTGCGCGTCGTCGAAATCGCCGAAGCTGAGGACCTTGCCTGTAGAATCAGGATTATCGGGTATCGTCGTCAGATTATAGACTTCTGATGAGCCCTTGTATATTGTACGCATCACTCTTATCTGACGGAGATCGGATACTCCGGAACCGCTGAACACGAGATTTGTATACTTGCTGTCTGAATACCCATTTATAACAACTTCGATCGCGTCGTTTCTGTACATGGGCTCTCCGGCACTGTCACCGTATTCCTGGTTCACGGTTTTCCTGATGTCGTAGGTAAAATACAGGTCTGTACTCAGGCAGTCGCTGAACACCTTGGTGCCGGTGCCTTTGATCTTGACGCCGGTCGTTCCTGACAGGTCAACGTTTTCGTTGTACATAACGTACTTGCCGTCTTCATACCTGAGGCTGATACATTTGAGCATGTAGTTCTTGCGGGCTTTGCAGAATTCGCCCATCTGATCTATTTTTGCCTTGATAGCCGAATTATCTTCCAGGTCATTGGCGCCAATATAGCTGAAAACAGCGACCTGATGAGCGTTTCTGATGCTTCTTGTCAGATACTCCTGCATGGTAGTCGCAACATTCTCTGCGTTCATGTTGGTCTTGGTATCGTTGAAGCTCCGAACTATCGGCGCAACAAACAGCATCATACCGCCAAGCAGTATAGCAAGCAGTGCGACCGAAACGATCATTTCGACAAGGGTAAATCCACTTGAGCCGCGCTTTTTCAGTGTTCGTAAAATCTTTTTCATATCACGACACCTCATCGGCCATTGAAGCCTTAACAAAAGCGCCATATATATTCGGGTGAGTGCCTACCATCTTGGTCTGACCCTTTGTCTTGTCATAAACACCGCCATCTGTGTTCATTACCTTACCGATCTCATTATACATAACGCCATAATAAGGTGTGAACACATATCTGTCAGTCTCGCCGGAATTGGTAGACTTTGTGGGGGTCTTAGCATCGTCGCTGTAACCAAACAGCTTATTGAGGTCAAGCGTACCATTCTCGTTGATATACTCACTGCTAAGGGGCGTATCAAATGTTATGCATGCACCCAGATACCCATAATCGCTCATGGTATTTGTTCCGTCAGAATTGAACATAGTTCCGCTGAACTTCAGCATATCACCGTTAGAGCCGGTAATTCTGGTCAGCTGATATCCTATTCTATCAGTCCCTATGAACTCAAATCTAGAGCCGGATGTCTCAAAGCCAGCTTCCGAATAGCTCTTTATCTTGTTCTCCTTCGGGAAAACGAATCTGAACTGCATGAACGGCCAATACGCCTTGTTGTATGTCATGACATAGCTGTCAACAACAGGCTTAACAGCCATGAGGTATCTGCATGTCGTTTCGTTGGTCTCTCCCTTTTCTGTATCGGGATAGGCCTTCATATAGACTGTGATGCTCGAATAGCCGTTTGACCCCTTTAATTTGGTGTCAAGCTTTTCGTCAACGCCTAATGTTATGGCGTTTCCGCCTTCGTCTTCGTTATCCGGGTCATCAATGATGTCCGAGGAATCCCTGATGGAATAGTTCAGATTTGCATTGATATAGTTAAGCTGTGCGCTGCCAGCTTCAGTCGTTCCTGCGTCTTCCTTGCCGAGGGAGTAATCCATGTTTACGGTAACATTCCCTGACCCACCGCCGCTGAAACTTATAGCCATGCTATGATTATCCGAGCTGTCATACGCGTCCTTATGATCGACCGTATTCTGGTAGTATGCGTTTTTCTGATCGGTTATCTGCGCCTCAAGGTCTACATTTTCCTGCTTGGCATAAAGTGCAGCCTGAAGTATGGACGAAACCATAGCTGCCATGATGGCAAAAATCACAAATGCGACCATTACCTCAACGATGGTAAAGCCCTTTTTGCGAAAAATCTTCTTCATTGCAGTCAACTCCTTTCTGCCGGAACTTTATACGCCATTGACTATCCAGTTGCCAAGACCTGCCGATACTGGCGTGCTGCCGTCCCCATCATCGTCGTCGTTATCCATTATCATGAGATCGCGGTCGGGTCTTGCGAATACGTACTTGTTATCACCGGACATGATGTAATCGGATACGATCATGCCGCCGGTATGCTTCAGACCTGTACGTCCCTTACCGCTATTGTCGATATAGGTCATATACGGAGCATAGAAGAATCCAAAGAATGTATTCTGCTCTATAAGCTCGTCATTATGGTCCTTGACTGATATCCTGAAGTTTGCACTTTCGGACATGGACACGATGAAGATGTTTACGTTAGGCTGCTGAGTAGCATTATTATATTTGTATGTCGGGAATGAATCCTTGAGTATCTTACCGTTACAGTAGCACTTATCCTTTATGGGTTCTGGATCGCCCATCAGACTGTATACAGGTCCATGCGTTGAGCAGTTGTAAACGGTTTTCTTTTTACCGTTGATATACACCTCGGTAGTATGACCTTCTCCGGCTATATTACAGCTCTTTCCGTCGCACGCGTCAGAATAATGGATGTGCTTCATTACCTCATCGGCCGCACTCTGAGGCCATGAACCTCTCTGGAATGCAGGCTTGCCGTTGACAGTTTTTTCGCTGCCGCCCAGGAACATGAACCAAGCATAATGACCAAAGAACTCAAAGTAGCTGGATTCATAAACGATAGGTTCTGTCCTTGTCACATTCACTTCCGGTGTGGAAGGATCGCCATCATCGTCAACGCTCTCCGTGTAGGTGAAGTCGCCGACATTGACAACAAGCTGACCATCGCCGATGGTAAGGATATTAATGTAGTTCATGTTAGAGGTATCCTCTTGCTCGATCCACTTAATACCATTTACCGTGCTGTTAGGTGTACTGTCAGCCTCGTAAAGTCCGCCGATGGTGTCAGGGATCCTGAAAATAGGCCTCCAGGTAAAGGTATCCTCAACGCCGTCGCCATCAGTATCGCGGTTAGCCTGAAGATTTATCTTGCGGACAGTGTCAGCGTCGCCGGTATCTATTATCAATGTGACGATTGGTCCCATATTCGCCGCTCTGCCATAGTCATATATCTTATGGATAGTGCAGTCATCCTTAATGGTGACAACATGAGTAGGCTCAAAAGCCTTTTCCGCTTCTTCTACGCCGCCAAGGCTCTTGTAAATAGCACTCTTGATAGAGCTGCTCTTAATAGATGTCCCGTCAGTACTATTGAGGACATTGATGCTGTCGCTGCAGAATGCGATATCGATCGCTGCCGGTACTTCGCCCTGACCAGGTATTGCTACCGCTGTATCACCGCCGTATACCGACCATTTATGATAGCTTGTGTCATCAGAAGTTTTGATGGTTATATGCTCAGCGACCTTTTCCATCGTCATGCCGCCCTCGGGGAGAGTCGGTTCGCTCCAGCGGAGAAGCTCGTTGACCTTGTTATCCTTGTCAGGTGTGTCAGTAGTAGGAACCCAGTTGTTGTCTACATCCTTCTGCTCTCTTCCGGAGAATAGCTGCTTGTAGGCATTCATATCTCCTGTTTCTTCAGCCTTCTGGGAAATAATTCTTCCGCCGACGTAAATATCGCCTTTGATGGGAAGCCACATTGCGTCGCTGGCAACTATAATATTGCCCTTTACATACAGGTCGCCGGTCATCTGGAAGTTGTTATCCAGATAGCAGTCGCCCCATACATAAACGTTGCCGTTCATTACGGCGCTTCTGCCGGAGTGGAAATCCTTGCCCACATATGTGTTGCCGTTTACGGAAAGCTGCTCCTTGGAGTAAACATTTCCCATTACGAAAAGGTCAGTAGGCTTTCCGCTCAGACCTATGGCGACATAGGTATTTGTTGACTTGCTGCTGTCAAGATCACCGCCGACTACCATCTTACCGCGCTTCGTAGCTGCGATCATGCTTCCGCCCTCAACGTCGCCGCCGAGATTGAAGTAAGACCTCCACTTGGTGAAGATAAGATCCCCGCCGATGACCCATTCATTCGGCTTTTTAAGGTCGATATTCGCTACATTGTCGTGGTCAAGCTCAAGGGTTCCGGAGCATACAAGACCACTCTGGAGATTGATGTTATCCGGCTGATTATCCTTAGAAACCATCTTACTGAACTTAACATAATCTGAATGATAATACAGGTCCGTCTGGTACATACCAGTTGAGATCATGGTATCATTCGGGACATATCCTGTTGCAGTAAAAAACCTGTTTACAGGTGGTTTGTCTACCTTGTCAGACGGCTTTGTTCTGATAAAGGTATGGGTCGTTTCGCTCACGCCGTTCTGCTCCGCCGTTACAGCGATGTCATAAACGAACCAGGTATCGCTGCCATCGACCTCATCGTCAACTCTGGTGATGCAGATATCATAAGCGTCCATGATCCCGCCGCTCACTGCACCAAGGTCCTTGCCCGACGCAGTAATGTGGTCGCCTACTTTAAATGAATTAACGTTGCCAAGAGTCTTAGCCAGTGTTGCCGCCGGAGTACCTGATTTGGCATTGGAGATCATTGCGACCACAGCGTCTGCCAAAGATGTGGACGAAACATACGCCTGCTCCTGGTCAAAAGTGGCATACTGCACCTGGCGCGACGAAAGTACAGACATGTACATCGCCGTAACGAGCACGATCAGGGCCGCCATTGTGCTGACGACCATGAAAAGTGCGCTGCCGCACGGTGAAATATATTTTCTCAATGCGTGTTTCATTATTGATTACCTCCAATGCATTTCACGCAGTGCCATCCTGCGCCGCCGGTATTCCCATGCTGAGCGGCGCAGGGGAACGATTCATTATAAGCCCTTTACCATTAAAATGTTACTGGCCATATGATCACTGAGCATTCTGAGCTGCAAGCTGATCTGTGGGATCCGCCATGCGCTCGATGCTGTAAAGCGTCAGAGTTACAGCCATCTGACGGGTGTTTTCCTCGAACGATGTCGTCTTGTCGTTCTTGTTATCATTATTGTTGGCGTTATCAGTGTTATCTGCTGCTGTATCCGCTGCTGCGGTATCCGTATCGGCAGCATTGCTTCCGCTGACGTTCTTTCCGGTATCCTTGGCAAGAAGCTTGGAAGCTTCGCTTGCAGACTTCTTGGTGATATCAGCAATGTACTCAGCGTACTTTGCCTGGACTTCAGTGTCAGTGAAAGAATATCCGCTGGAAAGGCGCATCGCCTTTCTTACGGCGCCGCTTTCTTCCTGCTTGTTGTAATTATTGATGATGTCAACGAACTTGAGCATATCCTCATCAGAAAGCACGGTCACGTTAAAGCTTACATCAATGGAGCCTACGGTCTGTGTAGAAGCAAGGTTTGCCTGAAGTAAAGCGGTTCTGTTCTGCTCTGCTACCTTTTCCTCGGAATCGATCTGACCCTGTGTTGCATAGGTCTTGAGATCGTATGTTACCTCGGGTTCGGTGTAGAAGCTTACGCCAAGTGTGGATACGGAGGGAGTGTTGATGCTCAGAGAATCCACAGCGACTTTTACGCCGTTATCGTTGCAGTACTTGATGAAATTGCGGACCTCTTCGTCTGCCTCATAGGGCTGCATTTCTTCAAAGAACATATCCGCGATATTGCGGCCGTCGTTGTATGCGTTGATGACGTCCTCGCCGAGCTGCTCCTTTTTTGCAGCGCGGTCGATATCATTCTGGAGCTCCAACTGCTTATTGATGAGCGAAACGGAGGATATGCCGATAGCCTCAAACTTAGGAACGATGAAAAGGAATATGCCAAGGCCAAGTAAAATAACAACTGCGATGATCAGTATCGCAATTCTTTCCTGCTTACTGAGTTTCATTATTCAGTTACCTCCTCGTTTTCTGCTTCAGGCTGTGGATCAAGGTCGATGGATGTCGCATGCTCCTCGTCCGAGCCGGGTCTGATATTCATTGTAAGGGAGAAGGTGAATACAGTGTCATACTTAGATTCGCCGTTCTTGAGTACAAGGTAGTTGTTTTCAATAGAAGCATTGTCCTTCGTGAATCCGGAATAGGACACGTTCTGGAAGTAGGAGTCTCCATACTTGGTCTTGACTTCGTTGATGAGCTTTTCCACATACTGCGAAGGTACGGGAGTAGGATCACCGTTGCTGCGTCCCATGAATGTTGCGGAAACATTGTAGTCGCTCAGGTTGACGCTGAGCAGGTCGAGCTCAACATCGCCGCTGTTGATGGAATCCATCGGCTCCTTGAGCTTGTCGATAATATAGCTCTGAGCCTTAGGCATGTAGTTGAACAGCTGCGAAGTAGACCCTACGTTGTCATTATAGCTCTGGAAGCCTGCAAGCATGCTCTCACGGTTAGTAACGATGGAAAGATCGTTCTGTAACGTGGGATTGTTGATCTGCGCCTGGACTTCTGAGATCTGCCCCTGGATAGAACTGTTGATGGCGCTCAGACCGATAACGATAGCGCCGACCAGAACGACCGTACCAACGCAGGCACCGCCGAGCGCCAGCAGATAGCCGTTCATGCCCTTGGATTCCTTTGCGGAGGTAGCCTCCAGCAGGTTGATGTGCTCGAGGTCCTTGTTTCTGCGGTAGATAGCGCCGATAGCGTTAGCGTACTTCGTGAAGTCTATCTCAGCCATGGAGATGACAGTGGACGGAGCAGCCAGAACATGTACAGGTACATTGAAAGAGGAGATAGCGTTGGAAAGCTCGATAAAGTTTCCGGTATCGCCGTAGAACATGATCTCCTTCAGCGGCTTAGCGCCCTTGCGGCTCTTGATGAACTGGATCATTCTGAACAGGTTATCAGAAAGAGCACGGATAACGTAATCAGGCGCATTGTCGTAGTCCGCAGGATCAATGTTGAAGTAACGGGAGAATACTATCTGGTTATCCTCGTAAAGGTTCATGTTAAGGAAGCCCTTATCGATCTGGATAAGCAGCATCGGCATTCTTTCCGCCATCTTCGGAGTGTTGATGATAAGACGTGTAACGGAGTTGTTCGCAATGTTAACGCCCTTGAGGGACAGACCGATGTGTGAGAACAGTCTTACATAGCCGTCAACAAGGCGCTGCGGGCAGGCAGTCGCGATGATCTTGATGAGCTTGTTCTTCTCCTCGTCTTCGGTCTCGCCAGCGATTGTAAAGGAGATGTTGAACTCCTTGGAAACACCCATGTTAGCCTGGATCATCGCCTCGATTGCGGCGGTGTTTTTAAGGCTCTTGGGCTTGGGGAGCAGCATTTCCTTATATACGATGGAGCTGGAAGTAATGGACACGATAGCGTCCTTCTCTGTAATTCCCTTTGTCTTGATGATATCGTTCAGTTCAGCTGCGACCATGGGGACATCGGTGATGTAACCATTGGATACCATTCCAAGTGTCAGCTCACGCATGTCAGCGTCCTGGACTCTGATCTTGCTGCCGCTGTGGACGCCTCTGACAAGCTTTATTTGTCTATCAGTAATATCAATTGAAAGCATATTTTCACCTCAAAATAATCTGTAGTTGTTGATTATGACGCGCTGGTCATACCGCCGTAGAGCATCGGGAATATAGCTGCCAGAACAAGACCGATAGCCACACCCATGATGATGATCATGACAGGCTCCAGCATTCCGACCAGCTTGGTGATCGCCGTGTCGCCTTCTTCCTCGTAGTAGTCCGCAGCCTTTGCAAGGATGGTATCCAGCGTACCGGACTCCTCGCCGACATAGATGATCGAGGTGAACATGCCCTCGAATATCTCGGTCTTTTCGACCGCCTTTGACATGCTCTCACCGAGCTTGATGTTATCAACGACTTCTTCAAAGCGCTTGTTTACATATGTATTGCCAAGCACGGATACCGATTTCTCGATACAGTCAACCATCTGTAGACCTGCTGCATAAAGGTTGGACATGTTTCTCGCGAAACGACCGGTATATATGGTGGAAATGAGCTTTCCTACCTTGGGTATCCGAAGTATCAGTTCATCCATGCGGAGCTTTATCGCCGGAGTTCTCTTGCAGACCCAGAACAGAACGACCAGACCTGCGATAACGATAAGATAAATATACCAATAATTGATGAGCGAATCAGAGAACGCGATCATGCCCTTGGAAAGCGGGGTCATATCCTCCGGATCCATCATACTGGTGAAAGTAGGAAGTATCATCGTGAACATCAGGATGATTACCGCCAGAGCCAGCACGAGCAGGATTATAGGATAAACCATCGCACTCTTGATCTTGTTGTTCGTCTTGTTGGCATTAGCGAAGTGGTCGGATACTCTTACGAGGATCTGATCGAGCGTACCGGAGGACTCACCGGCTGCGACCATGCTGACGAACAAGTCAGGGAACACGCCCGGTTTCTGCTCCAGGACCTCGGAGAAGGATTTACCTTTCTGTACCTCCTCATAGATATCCAGAAGCACTCTCTTGGCCTTTTGGTTTGTCTGCTGCTCCTGAAGTATGTAGAGAGCCCTGACAAGCGAAAGACCTGCGGAAGTCATAGACGCCAGCTGACGGCTGATGAATGATACTTCCTTGGTTTTGAACTTGTACTTCACATCAACCGCGTCGTTTGCGCCGAGGTCGCGGTAGCGCGTGATGTACAGATTCCGTTCCTTCAGCTTTTGCTGAAGATCCTGATAATCCTCTGCCATCTCCTGTCCACGGATAGTTTTTCCGTTGATGTCGGTGGCCTGATATGAGAATTTTTTCACCGGATTACCTCCATTCCCCCTGCGGCTGTTAAGGTGTGCCGCATATGATCATGGAAACAGGGCATACTCCACCCCATACTCCATTATAGTATATTAGATTATACCATATTTTTGTCTTATTTTCAAGCATTCACAAGCCGGTTTTAGCTGATTTCCCACCAAAAACAGGATTTATCCATGTAGAAAATGAAATACCCTTTATGTGCATTTTGCCTAATTCTAATTCACAACGCGTAATTTTTTAACAAAATTCACAACGATTTGTGAAATATAAGTGAAAAAATACCGGCTGTCAACTTAACATCGATGTCGCAGTACAGCGCTCGCCGCATGTATCCATACTGATAGCACCTGTACCTATTAATATAGTCTACAGCCTGTGGAGCGACCATATAACAGTTCTTTCTATATTTCCGGGCAGACCAGGTTGAAATATTCCTTTTTTTATGTTATAATTGAAATATCCGAAATACCCGCATGAGCGGCTGAAAAAGGAGATAACTATGATAGACAAGGATCTGCTGAAAAAAGATTTTGACGAATACCTGACCGAGCTCACCGGCGGTGAGAAGCCCACCGCTCCGCAGCTCCACGACGCGCTTGCGCGCTCCGTAATGAAGCAGGCTGCTCCGCTTATGGAGAAATCCGCTCCAAAAGGGCGCTCCGCAAGCTACCTCTCCGCGGAGTTCCTGGTAGGACGCGCGGTATACAACAACCTGATGTGCCTGGGACTGCTCGATGAAGCCGAAAAGCTGATGAACTCCGCCGGAGCCTCCCTGTGCGACCTTGAGGAAATAGAGGACGCTGCCCTCGGCAACGGCGGTCTGGGACGTCTCGCCGCATGCTTCCTTGACAGCGCGGCTTCCATGAAGCTCCCGCTGACCGGCTACGGAATCCGCTACAAGTACGGACTGTTCAAGCAGTCCATCGTTGACGGCTTCCAGAAAGAGGACGCCGACGACTGGACCAGATTCGGCGACCCCTGGAGCAAGCGTGTAGAAAAGGACGCCGTAAAGGTGCACTTCTCCACCGGCGACGTTATCGCTGTACCCTATGACATGCCGATATTCGGCTACAAGAACGGCTTCGCCGGCACACTCCGCCTGTGGCAGGCAGAGCCGGTCAAGGAATTCGACTTCGACGCGTTCAACCGCCAGGATTACATGGAAGCATGCCGCGCCCAGATAGACGCAGAAAATATTTCACGCACCCTCTACCCGAACGACGACGCGCGCCCCGGCAAGCTGCTGAGACTGAAGCAGCAGTACTTCTTCTGCGCTGCTTCCCTGCACGACCTGCTGAAAAAGCACCTCAAAGCCGGAAGAAAGATCGAGGATTTCGCCGAGTACAACTCCATCCAGCTCAACGATACTCACCCGACCATCTCTATCCCCGAGCTCATCCGCCTGCTGATGACCGAATACGGCGTAAGCTTCGAGAAGTCCCTTGAGATCGCGCAGAAAACATTCAATTACACCAATCACACCATTATGCCGGAAGCTCTCGAAAAGTGGGGCGTTGATCTCGTCGAGGAGCTCCTTCCCGAGGTTTATTCCATTATACTCCGCATAAACGAAGCTTTCATCGCCGACATGTACCGCCGCAATATGCCCCGCAAGCAGATCGACCAGATGAAGATGGTATCCGGTGGAGTCGTCCACATGGCGAAGATGGCTATTTACTGCTCCAGCTGTACCAACGGCGTTGCGCAGATACACACCGAGATACTCAAGCACAATGCGCTCCCAGAGTGGTACGAGCTCTACCCGGAGCGTTTCCAGAATAAGACCAACGGAATCACGCCGCGCCGCTGGATAGCTCTCTGCAACCCGGAGCTTTCCGCGCAGATAACCGACCTGCTTGGCGATGAAGGATGGATAACCGACCTCTCCCGCCTGAAAGCACTTGAAAAGTATGCCGACGACCCCGAGCAGCTCGACCGGTTCAGCCGTATAAAATCCGCAAAGAAAGCGGCGCTCGCCGAGTACATCGCAGAGCACGAGCGCGCAGCGGTTGACCCCGACAGCATTTTCGACATCCAGATAAAGCGCCTGCACGAGTACAAGCGCCAGCTTCTGAACGCATTCTCGATCATGTACATCTACTTCGGCATAAAGGACGGCAGCATAAAGGACTTCTACCCGACAACGTTCATATTCGGCGCGAAGTCCGCACCGGGATACGCACGCGCTAAGGCTATAATTAAGTACATCAATGAAATAGCCGCACTGGTGAACTCCGACCCGGCCGTAAAGGGACTCATTAATGTTGTATTCGTTCAGAACTACAACGTATCCTACGCTGAAAAGCTGGTGACAGCCGCCGACATCTCCGAGCAGATATCCACAGCAGGAACCGAGGCGTCCGGCACAGGCAACATGAAGTTCATGCTCAACGGCACCGTAACGCTCGGCACCTACGACGGCGCAAACGTCGAGATAGCCGAAGAAGCCGGTATCGACAACAACTACATCTTCGGCGCAAGAGTCGAGGAGCTCGAAAAGATAATGCCCGAATACGACCCGCGTAAGATATACGCGTCCGACCCGCAGATCGCACGCGTCCTTGACACTCTTATCGACGGCACGTTCTCCGATGGTGGCAGCGGCGCGTTCCGCGAGCTCTACTATGCGCTGCTGGACGGTGCAAGCTGGCATGTTCCGGATCACTACTATCTGCTCGGCGACCTGCATAGCTACGTCGAGGCTAAGCTCCGTGCAAACACCGATTACCGCGACGACCGCGCAGGATTCCTCCGCAAGTGCTGGATAAACATGTCAAACGCAGGAAAATTCAGCTCCGACCGCACCATTGCAGACTACGCAAAGGATATCTGGAAAATAACCCCCGACAAATAATTTCTAGCAAATATCAAAAAAGTTCCCCCGCAGCACTTGACAAGGGGGAACTTTTCTGATATAATAGTGTAGTTAAGACTGAAAAGTCTTACCCCTTTCTCGTGCAATTCCGCACGGGATATATATCCATAAGGAGGTGCTATATAAATGGCAAAGTTATCTGAGAAGTATGAGGCTATCATCGTTTTCTCCCTGAAGAAGACTGAGGACGAGATCAAGGCGCTCACCGCTAAGTTCGCTGACCTCATCAAGGCAAACGGTACCCTTACCAACATCGACGAGTGGGGCAAGAGAAAGCTCGCTTACGAGATCAACTATGAGGGCGAAGGTTTCTATGTACTCTACAATTTTGAGTCCAAGCCTGACTTCCCCATGGAGCTCGAGCGTGTCATCAACATCACTGACGGCGTTCTCCGTTCCATCGTTGTACTCGCACAGGGTCAGCAGCAGTAATTCTCGCAGAACGACAGGAATGTAACTATTGATCTGGAGGTGTTTTTCGTGTTTAATATGGTTATTATGATGGGTAGGATCGTAAACGACCCGGAATTAAGGACCACACCGCAGGGTGTAAGCGTATGCTCTTTCCGTATCGCAGTTGACAGACGTTTCCAGCAGAAAGGCGAAGAAAGAAAGTCTGATTTCTTCAACGTCGTTGCATGGCGCCAGCAGGCAGAGTTTGTAAACCGCTATTTTGCAAAGGGCAGAATGATACTCGTAGAAGGCGAACTCAACACAAGAAACTACACCGACAAGAACGGCAACCCCTCAACATGGTATGAGATAGTTGCAGACCGCATTTCGTTCACCGGCGAGAAAGCTCAGAACGGCTCCTACGGCGACTATGCCGCTTCCGTTCCGAACTCTGCACCCGCAGCACCGGCTAATCCCGCACCGCAGCAGTCCGCTCCCGCACAGGGTCCGGCGGCTGATTTCAGCAGTGCTTCCGGTGATGCATATCCGTTCTAAAAATCCGTTTACTTGAACAATAAAGGAGGTTCAGTATCATGGCTGAAAAGTTTGATAGACCGGCTCACGCAGTTAAGCGCCCCAGAAAAAAGGTTTGCCAGTTCTGCGTTGATCGTTCTGAATTCATCGATTACAAGGATGTCGCTAAGCTCAAGAAGTGCATGACAGAGCGTGCTAAGATCCTTCCCAGACGCGTAACAGGCTGCTGCGCTTATCACCAGAGAGAGCTCACAACAGCTATCAAGAGAGCAAGACAGATCGCTCTCATTCCTTACACCGCTGAGTAATTTCAGCAAACACAAGCCGTATCCGGCTTAAAAGATTTCAACTTTTTCAGTAACGCAATCATCCCCCCGGAATTATCCGAGGGGATTTTTGTTTATCGAACGATCTCACTCAAAATTCGCGTCCAGCATGGAAAGCACCATGCCTGCCGCGCCGAAGCGAACGAAAAAGTAGTTCAGCCGCTGCTTTGTCGCATCCGTCTGCACTATCCTGTCAGTGTAGGACAGCATCTGATAAAGCATGAAGAACATCACCCTAGCCGCGATATCCTCTCCCAGAACAAAGTAATCCGTGAGATGATCAGCCGCAAAGTTGAGCTGGCGCGCATGCTTCTTCACCGCCGCAGGAAGCTGCGCATGCTCGATGTCCAGTTCGGAATACACCTCCGAAGCCTCCACAAGCTGCTCCCGAACTGCGGCGCTGACCTGTTCCATTGTCAGCCTGCCGTCCTCGATAAGCCCGCGTATGCTACGGCTAGCATGTATGTAAATATCCTGGCTGTCCGGCTCACGCGTAAGCGGCGAAGCCGCCGAGGCTGAAATATCCACAGCAATGGTCGGCTGGATAGGCTGGATAGACTGGATAGACTGCGCTGATCCCGCCGGTTCTTCTGACGGTACTTCAATATCAGATTCCGGGTCTGACGGCTTTTCCTGCTCAGAATACTCCGTCCGTTCGTCATCTGGCGCATTTATCTCGGCTATTGAATCCAGCAGGTAACTCATCGTTTCCTCCCTGGACATATCCTCAATATCCGGTTCTTCTCTGTCCTTTACCGCAGTCATGACAGATTTGTTGAGTTCTTTTTCTGATACGTCTGCTGCCACGGGGTTCTGTAGATTGCCGTATCCCCTGGAAACTTTCGGCGAACTAAGCCACTCGATGCTCTCCTCAGGAATATCAAGCGGCTTCGGTTCTGCCGCTGACAGCGCCGCTTTTTTCGCGGCGGCAATTTCGGGAACTGCGTCGGCAGCTTCCACACGGTCAACTGCGGCTTTTGTAACAGAGCTTGGTTTTTCCGGTAACTCCGGCAGTTCAGGCAGCTCCGCTTCCTCGGTGGTCTCTGAATTCTCTGGTTCGTCAGATTTGACCGGCTGGGCAAACAGCTGCTCGGCATAATGGTCGAGCGCGTCGGACGTCAGCATTTGTTCCAGCGCGTCACGGTCACTGTCTGACATTCTGAGGCTTATGCGGCTCATGTTGCTGATAAGCTGGCGCAGGAAAAACTTGTTCAGCGAGCAGTCCGAGATGCGGATATCCCTTGACGGGGACGAAATCATCAGTTCGTCCTCGAACGGGGTTTCATAACTCGGAAGTATCTCCATCACGCGGATATCGCGGTAGTCTATCTTGCGAGCGTCGCCGTCAAGCTTCACGATCATTCCGTCAGCAAGAAACGCTATCCCGCGGCTTCCGTTCCCCGCAGCGGAAACATCGATAACTCCCACTGTTTCATCCGGCAGCGCAAAATCGCAGAATCGCGTTTCGCGGTAGTTTTCAGTGATCTTCGGTCCGAAGCTCTTTACAGCATCGCAGAGAGTCACTTTGTCTCCCCCCTGTCACCGTATGCGCGGAGAACTCCTCCGTTGTCAAGAAGCTCATGCTTGATATCCCAGAGCTTTCTGGAGAGGTCAACATAATAGTTATGCGGATTCTCAAAGCGCAGCACCTCATCCCACAGCGTGTCTATCTGCTGAGCACAGTAACTGCGTATCTCATTCAGCGAGGGCTTATTGTAAACCAGCTCGCCGTTTTTGAATATGGGCTGCTGCAATTCGCGTACTGTGAAATCAGTAAGAGTCTTTTTCTTCCAGGTGAAATCCGGATCGAACAGTGTCAGCGGCTTTGACTGGTCTATCGTTTCATCGTGCACGCACAGTTGATCCGCGATCGCCTTGCCGTTGCTCTCATAAATGCGGTAAAGCTTTTTGAAATGCGGATTGGTTATCTTCGAAACGTTTTCGGATATCTTGATCTTCGGAGTTATCACACCGTTTTCTTCGACTGCCGCAAGCTTGTAAACGCCGCCGAATACCGGTTCGCTGCTTGCGGTTATCAGCCGCTCACCAACGCCGAAAAGGTCTATCGCTGCTCCCTGCCGGAGAAGGTCGGAGATGATACGCTCGTCAAGGCTGTTGGACGCAACTATCTTGCAGTCGGGGTAGCCCGCCTCGTCCAGCATTCTGCGCGCTTCTCTGGAAAGATACGCGATATCGCCGGAATCCAGACGGATACCGCAGGGGCGCTTCCCCATAGGTTTCAGCACATTGTCGAACGCCTTTATCGCATTGGGGACGCCGCTCTTCAGAACGTTATAGGTATCCACCAGCAGCGTGGACGAATCGGGATAGGTACGGCAGTAGCTCTCGAACGCCTCAAGCTCGCTGTCGAACATCTGTACCCAGCTATGCGCCATCGTTCCGGTCGCGGGAACTCCATACAGTTCGTCAGCGAGCACGCACGCCGTTCCCGCACAGCCGCCGATGTACGCCGCCCGCGCGCCCAGCACCGCGCCGCTAGCGCCCTGCGCCCGTCGTGAACCGAATTCGGATATCGCGCGTCCCTGCGCCGCGCGGACTATTCGGTTAGCTTTAGTAGCGATAAGGGACTGGTGATTTATCAGCAGCAGGACCATGGTTTCAATGAGCTGCGCCTGTATAGCGGGAGCGCGTACCGTCAGCAGCGGCTCAGACGGGAACACCGGAGTTCCCTCCGGGACAGCCCAGATATCGCCAGTGAATCTGAAATCCCGCAGATAATCGAGGAAATCCTCGCTGAATATCTTCTTGCTGCGGAGATACTGTATATCCTCCTCGGTGAAACGCAGCCCCTGGATGTAATTTATGACCTGCTCTAATCCGGCACAAATGGCATATCCGCCGCCGTCCGGGACTCTGCGGAAAAATACGTCAAAATATGCGATACGGTCAGCGTGCCTTGTATTGAAGTATCCGTTGCCCATGGTGAGCTGATAAAAATCGCACAGCATGGTGCAGTTCTGTTCGGTTATCATGTTCGCTCCCCCCTAAAAATACAAAGATGTATCAGGCGTACCTGCCGAGGTACGGATTGTTCTGGCGCTCGTAGTTCAGCGTTGTCGTGCTGCCGTGACCGGGATATATCTTGTAGTCGCCTGGGAGCTTCGCTATCTTCTCCAGGCTGTCCAGCATATCCCGGGTACTGCCGGAATACCCGTCCGTCCTGCCTACTCCCATGCAGAATACAACATCGCCGCAGAACACCGCCTGTTCTTCTCCATCGAGAAACATCAGGCAGCTCCCGGCGGTATGCCCCGGGGCTCCCATCACGCGGAATTTCAGCCCCTCGGCTGTGAATTCCTCGCCATCGCTGAACAACTTATCCGGCTTTATCGGCTGGAAATCCACCGGCATGAAATCCGCCCAGCTTTTCGCTGCGCTGGAATACATCTGTTCATCCGGAGCGCTGGCGTAGATCTTTGCGCCGCTGTTTTCCTGGAGCCTTGCTGCGCCGACGAAGTGGTCGTAGTGCCCGTGGGTGATGAGCATCGTCCCCAGCTTCAGCCCGTGGGTATTCAGGAACATTTCCACCTCGGTAACGGACGCGGGGTCGATGACAACCGCCCGGGAATCCTCACCGGGGATGATGTAGCAGTTAGTTCCGAGCGCCCCCAGCGGGAGCTGATATATCTGCGGCATATTGTTCTCCTTTGAAATTACTGCTTACCTGTACGCTCGACTGAAATAACGCCGGGTATCTTCTGTATCCTGCCCATAACATTGGCGAGCTGCTCCACGCCGGCTATCTCGACGGTAACTACCAAGTCGAGGTTGCCGTTTTTCAGGTGATGACCGTTCATCTCCTGGAGCGGGATATGATTCGCGGCGATGGCCGTCGTGATATCCGCGAATATTGTTATGCGGTCCTCCGCGATAACGTCGATGGTCGCGCGGTAGGTGGAATCCTCAACGCCAGCCCAGGTCGCTTTCAGCCAGCGATCCTTGTTCTCGGGGTCGTCGCGGTTGTTGATGACGTTAACGCAGTCCTGCTTGTGGATGGAAACGCCGAATCCCCTCGTTACGAATCCGATTATCGGGTCGCCGGGAAGCGGGTTGCAGCACTGTGCGAACTTCACGAGGCAGTTTTCCATGCCCTCTATGATGATTCCCTTCTTGCGGCTGCGGCGGTTGTTCTCGCTGATGCTCTCCATGGGGTTCTCTGCCGCCGCCTGGACTGCCTGCTGCTCCTTATGGTTGCGCAGCTGGTCCTCCTTTATGCGCTGGACTATCTTCGCCATGGAAACGCCGCCGTAGCCTATCGCGGCGTACAGGTCATCCACGGAATCCAGGCGCTGGCGCGAGGCGGAGGTCTGGAGCAGCTCGGGAGTTATCGTGATGTTGTTGCGCTTGAATTCGCGCTCAAGCTCCTCCCTGCCGCGCTCGATGTTCTCATCGCGGCATTCTTTCTTGAACCAGCTGCGTATCTTGCTCTTTGCCTCGGTGGTCTTTGCGATCTCTATCCAGTTGCGGTTCGGACCGTAGTTCGGCGAACCGGAGGTCAGTATCTCGACGATCTCGCCGGTATGCACGACGTAATCAAAGCTGACCATCCTGCCGCCCACCTTGGCACCGGTCATCTTGTTGCCGACCTGGGTGTGGATATGGTACGCGAAATCCAGCACTGTAGCTCCTGTCGGAAGCGCCACAACGTCGCCCTTGGGCGTGAATACGAACACCTCGTCCGGCGAGAGATCGGTCTTTATCGCGTCCGCGATCGCCTCAACATCGTCGGCTTCCTGCTGGCGCTCGAGGAGCTGACGTATCCAGTCGAAGCGCTTTTCGCCGGATACGTTGCCGTTGATACCCGCCTTGTACTTCCAGTGCGCCGCAACGCCGTACTGCGCAGTATTATGCATCTCCACGGTGCGTATCTGGACTTCAAACGGGATACCCTCACGGCCGATGACAGTCGTATGCAGCGACTGGTAACGGTTGGGCTTCGGCGTCGCGATGTAGTCCTTGAAACGGTACGGAATGGGTCGGAACATGTCGTGGATAACGCCCAGCACATTGTAGCACTCGATCACCGACTGCACGATGACTCTGACCGCGTAGATATCGTAGATCTCGTCGAACCGCTTGTTCTTGACGTACACCTTCTTGTAAATGCTGTAGATGGACTTCACACGTCCCTCTATGATGGGTTCCGGCTTGATATCGGAAATGCGCTCCCTTATGCGCTTTTTGATGCTGTCGATAAACGCGTCGCGCTCCTCCTTGTGGAGAGCTATCTGCTCCTCGACTTCCTTGCAGCCGTAGGGGTCGAGATAGTGGATAGCGATATCCTCCATCTCCTCTTTCACGTCGCTCATACCTAAGCGGTGAGCGATGGGCGCGTAGAAGTTCATCGTTTCAAGGGAGGTCTTGCGCTGCTTCTCCGGCGGACGCGCCGCAAGAGTCCTCATGTTGTGCAGACGGTCAGCGAGCTTGATGATTATGACCCGGATATCCTTGGACATAGCCATGAGTATCTTCCGGATATTCTCCGCCTGCTGCTCCTCCTTGGAAACCAACGGGACAAGTCCTATCTTGGTAACGCCGTCCACCATTATGGCGACATCCTCGCCGAATTTCTTGCGGAGCTCCTCAAGAGTGACATCGGTATCCTCCACTGTGTCGTGGAGCAGCGCAGCGCAGATGGTGTCAGTATCCATGCAGTAGTCAAGCAGGATAGCCGCAACGGCGATAGGGTGCGTTATATACGGGTCGCCAGAGGTGCGCAGCTGCCCCTCGTGCGCCCTTTCAGCCACCTTGTACGCCTGGGTTATCTTCTCAAGGTCGTAGGGCTTTTCGCTCGCCCTTATCTTCTCCACGAGCTGTTCAAATGTCTTTACCGCTGTGCCCGCGGTGCCTGTCTGACTTGTCATGCTGAATACCACCCTCCACGGCGGAGCGCCGTTTTTCTGTTTAGTGTCCCCTTTTTCCCTTTCCCCTTTTCGGGATATATCTTTATGCCAAAAGGCTCTGTCGCAGGCGGGAAATGACTCCCGTCGCCATCAGGTCCGTCTTTGTTGTCACCGGAATCAGCTCAACGCTTTCCGTGTCGGCGGATACCTTAGCCATTCCCGCCTCGCTGAATGCGTCCAGCGCAATTCGCATCATGCAGTAATTAAGGTCTTTCCCGCCGTAGACGCACATCTCCTCTGCGGACATGCTGCCGCCGCGGGCGCGGATAAGGTCGTACACCGCCATCAGCGCCGGCCTGTCCGGGATAACCCGGGGAGCGAGCCGCTTGTCGCAGCCCTCGCCGCGGGATATCTCCTCGTAGGTGCGCTGCGCCGCAAAGAACCTGTCCTCGCGGAATCCCGCAGGCCGCATGTCCACCAGCCGCAGTTCCACCGAGGTATTGCCCCGGAACTCGTTCAGCTCCACAGTTGCAAGCACATCCACGCTGCTGCCGATATCTGCAAAGCACTTGGCAAACGGCATCGCAAAGCTTATCGCTTTCAGTACCGTGCCACCGGTAAGCAGCTCCATCGAGGTGAATTTTCCCTCCTTCAAAGCGCGTTTCGACTGAACAATGCAGTTTCTGAGCAGGAACACCGGCTTTCTGTTGCCCTCGCCGCAGGGCTCAAGCTTCATCAGCTCGTTCACCTGCTCCACTGTAAGGCGGTCGCCGGTGAGCTCCATATCGGCGCTGACGGCGTACTCCGGCATTTTCGGGTAGCACTGACGGCAGTAAGCGTACACCATCTGCCGGAATGTTTCGATATCATCCGGCTTGAGGGAGAATCCTCCGGCTTTCGGATGACCGCCGAATTTCGTCAGCACCTGGCTGCAACCCTCCAGCAGCTTATAAATGGAAAAGCCGTCTATACCTCTCGCAGAGCCCCTAGCCTCGCCATTTTCCACGGAAATCACAAGCACTGGCTTGCCGTACCTGCTCAGCAGCTTGGAGCACACAAGCCCGATAACGCCGTGTTTCCAGCCCTCGCCGGATACCACCAGCACGCGCTCCAGAAGCAGTTCAGGACGTTGCTCTATCTGCCGCGAAACGTCCTCCATTATGCGGTTTTCCTCCGTGGTGCGCTCGGAATTGCATAGGGCAAGTTCCTCGCTGATGAGCCCCGCCTGCTCCGGACTTTCGGTCAGCAGCAGCTCGACCGCGCGGTCTGCCCTGGCGATACGCCCGACGGCATTTATGCGCGGCGCGATGGAAAACGCGATGTTGGTGGAATCCACCTTGACCGGGTCAAGACCCGCGCTCCTTATCAACTTATCCAGTCCCTGATTCTGGCTGCTGTGGATATTCTCAAGTCCCCTGCGGACAATGAACCGGTTCTCGCCGATGAGCGGCATTACGTCCGCAACAGTACCCACCGCCGCAAGGTCCGCGTACTGCTCCAGCACGAATTCCTCGTCCTCCTCCAGCGCGCACAGCAGCTTGAGAACAACGCCCGCGCCGCACAGCTCCTTGAACGGGGAATTGTCATCCGCACGGTGCGGGTCAACGCACGCCTCGCAAACCGGAAGTTCCTGCGGCGGCTGATGATGATCGGTTATGACAAGCTGCGCGCCGCGCTCAGCGATGTACTTTGCCTCCTCGACGGCGGAAATACCGTTGTCAACTGTGATGATGAGCTCGGTCCCGGCGTCCAGGATACGCTTGAGCGCGTCCACATTCATGCCGTAGCCCTCGCTGCGGTCGGGTATGTAGTAATCCGCCTCCGCTCCCATTGCACTGAGGTAGCCGTACAGCATCGCTGTGGAGGTTATTCCGTCGCAGTCGTAGTCGCCGAAAACGGTGATCTTCTTCCCCTCGTCAAGGGCGCTGCGTATGACCTCCGCAGCCGCTTCCATATCTTTCATGAGCAGCGGGTCTGACAGGCTGCTGCACCCGAAGAATTCCCGGGCGCGGTCGAGCGAGGTTATTCCCCGGCTGAGCATTACCCCGCCGAGGAGCTCCCCGAACTGCTGCGTTATTTCATTGTCTGTTGCGGGTGCAGCCGCACAAAGCCACTTTTTCAACCTTGCCGCTCCTTTTTACTTCTTATACGTTAAGCTCAACGTGCTCGCCGAGGAGCTCCTTGTTCTTCTCGAGGACAGGGCGAACGCAGTCGCGCAGGAATTCCTCCACCTGCTCCGGCGCGCGTCCGGTGTAGTTCTCCGGCTTGAGCACGGCTCTGATCTCCTCCTCGGTTATCTGGAAGATCGGGTCAGCCGCGATACGCTTAACGAGGTCGTTCTCACCGCCCTGTTCCTTAACGACAGCAGCCGCAGCGATACTGTGAGTACGCAGTGCCTCGTGGAGCTCCTGACGGTCGCCGCCCTTTTCTACGGCTCTCATCATGATGTTCTCGGTAGCCATGAACGGCAGCTCGCGCATAACTCTCTGCTCGATGACCTTGGGATATACCACCAGTCCGTCAGTGATGTTTATCATGATATTCAGGATAGCGTCAACGCCGAGGAAGCCCTCCGCAACGGAGATACGCTTGTTAGCGCTGTCGTCGAGGGTCCTCTCGAACCACTGTGTGCCTGCTGTGAACGCAGGATTCAGCGTGTCTATCATAACGTATCTTGCAAGGGAGGTGATACGCTCCGCGCGCATGGGATTGCGCTTGTAGGGCATTGCGGAAGAACCTATCTGGTTCTTCTCGAACGGCTCCTCCATCTCCTTGAAGTTAGCAAGGATACGCAAGTCGTTGCTGAACTTGGAGCAGCTCTGCGCGATACCGCCGAGGGTAGCGAGCACCATGCTGTCCATCTTTCTGGAGTAGGTCTGACCGCTGACAGGAACGCACTCCTCAAAGCCCATCTCGTTCGCGATGGACTTCTCCAGCGCCTTTATCTTTGCGCTGTCGCCGCCGAAAAGCTCAACAAAGCTTGCCTGTGTGCCGGTTGTGCCCTTCTGACCGAGCAGCTTGAGGGTAGAGATACGGTACTCGATCTCCTCGTAGTCCATCAGCAGCTCGTTTATCCAGAGGGAAGCGCGCTTGCCGACAGTGGTGAGCTGTGCAGGCTGGAGGTGTGTGTAAGCGAGGCAGGGCTGGCTCTTGTGCTCGTCAGCGAACTTCGCGAGGTTGCTGATAACGTTGACCAGCTTTTTCTTCACAAGCTGGAGCGCGTCGCGCATAATGATGACGTCAGTGTTGTCGCCAACGTAGCAGGAGGTAGCGCCAAGGTGGATTATTCCCTTAGCCTTGGGGCACTGTACGCCGTAGGCGTAAACATGGGACATTACATCGTGGCGGACGAGCTTTTCACGCTCCTCTGCAACAGCGTAGTTGATGTCGTCAACATGCGCCTCGAGCTCGTCAACCTGCTCCTGTGTGATTGGCAGACCCAGTTTCATCTCGCCGCGGGCGAGTGCGACCCACAGGCGGCGCCATGTGGAAAACTTCTTGTCTGCGGAGAAGATGTACTGCATCTCCTTGCTGGCGTAACGGGTGCAGAAAGGGCTCTCATAGGTGGAATAATCTCTTGACATTGTTTTTCTCCTTATGTGGTTTTAAAGTATAAAATACTATTTTATTTTAGCACAAAACGTCGATTTATACAAGAGTTTTTTGCACAAAAACGCTTCCGCACCGTAATTTTTGACCCATCGCATGCATATGATATAAAGGCAGGATATCCATTCGTAGCGGTCTCCGCATCTGTTTGTACATTTTGCACACATTTACTCAAGAAAAAATCTCGCAATTTGTACATTCGGTACCTTGCAAAACATAATACCTTGTGGTAAAATAAGAGCATGGAACAGGAAAAGAAGTTCCGATTTTTTTGATGAGGCTACCTTGCGAAACAAAGTACCTTGAAAAACAAGGTCATGGATAACAGGCAGACCCATCGGAGGTGAAAGATGAACTCTCAGCTAAAACGAGGGACCCTGGAGCTGTGTGTTCTTTCGATATTGTGCAGCGGAGACTGCTACGGCTACGAGCTGGTGAACAGGATATCCGAATGCATGCAGATAACCGAGGGAACGATATACCCGCTGATGAAGCGGCTGAAAGACAACGGCATGATAGATTCCTACATAGTGGAATCCCAGGAGGGCCCGCCCAGAAAATACTATAAGATAACAGAAAACGGCAGGGCAGAAAAGGAAACGCTGCTGAATGAATGGTTTGAGTTTGTAGACAGCATAAATAAACTGCTGAAAGGGGACGAGTAAATGATAGCAAAAAACAAGGGCGACTTTCTGTATAATCTCCATAACGAGTTACACAGAATTGGAATTGACGACGACGAAGAAATATTCGCCGACTTTGAGGAACACTTCAAGGAGAGCCAGGAAAATGGCTTCACCGAGGAGGAAACCTGCGAAAAGCTCGGCGACGTAAAGGAGATAGCGCGGAACTACCTCGATATCGAAAGCACCCGTATCAATTCCATAGTAGCAGGCGCGATAGAGAACCAGCGCCGCGTATCCCTCACGAAACCCGGCGAGAAGCTCCCGGCTGACCTTTCGCTTGTAAAGGAGCAGCCCGAGGCTCCGGCAGAGCCGGACTCCCCCGCGATAAGGGAATACACTCCCGAACATATCACAAAAGAAGCCGTTCCAGCTTCCCCCAGAACAAATCTTGCGAAGCCTGACAGCGAGCCGGATAAGCCCGCAGAATCTCCCAGGGAATACACCCCGGAGCACATCGCATACGAGCCGGAGGCTCCCGCGCAGTCAGCGAAACCCGTACAGCCTTCGCAGCCGCTGCCGGAGTACACTCCCCAACACAACGCCCCCGAGCAGCCCGCTCCCGGAGCGCAGAGCGCTTCCGGCTCCATACCGAAGCAGACCGACGAGCGGTATCAGTACAACTCCACGAGCAGACAGGGCGAAGTTCCTCCGCAGTGCGTTCCCCCGGTTGGAAAGCACGCGAAGGACGGCGGCTTTAAGTTCAGCGACGTCAAGGGCATGAAGCCCAACTGCAACGCGGGTAAGCTGATAACCTGCGTAGTCCTTGACGTGCTCCTGTGGTCGTGGCTTATCCCGCTGGTGATTTCAATGATCTTCGGTGGTCTTGGCTCCATGGCGATGGGTCTTTTGAACGGAGGATTCGACCAAATATTCGGTGTTTCGCAGTTCCACCCGCTGAGCAGGATATTCCTCGGCACAGGAATGATCAGCGGCGCCGTACTGGTCGGCTGTGGAATATGCGGGCTGTGCAAGGCTGTGTTCCACTGGATAAAGGCGATAGTCGTGGATCATGTCAAGGCTATCTACGGACTTTAAGGAGGCGTTGGCATGAAAGTTGTACTCAGAATATTTATCCCGCTGTGCATATTCTCGTTCATCGCGTTCGGCATATCGGTGATGTTCCTCGGCACTCAGCCCGTTTCCTATGATACTGCGGCAAGCGAACCGGAAATCAGCGGCGGCGCGAACACCTACGACATAACCGACAGCTTCACAAGCATAAGGGCTGATATCGGAGCATACAAGCTCACAATAAAGCCATGGGCGAAGGACAAGGCGCAGGTAACAGTTTCCGGCGATGAATCCAGCCGCATAAAGGCAGGCGTATCCGGAGACAGGCTGACCATCGAGTCCGAATGGAGCTGGGGCGAAAACTGGAACTGGAACATGTTCCGGAATCTTTTCAACGGCTCGGCGTTCAGCACCGAAGTGCTTCTGAAGGTCCCCGACAAGACCTACGAGCAGGTTATGATGTATGTCGGAGCTGGCTCGCTGGTCTCCGACGGAATTCAGGCGAAAGACATCTACCTGAACGTTGGCGCAGGCTCGATGACCTACACTCAGCCAGCCGGATTCCGCGCCGATCATATTTCTGCCGATGTTTCGGCGGGTTCACTCATTGCTAAAAACATGGCGGCGGGGAACTACGAAGTCGATGTAAGCGCAGGCAGCGCAAACATTTACGGACTTACCGGCAGCGGCAGCGCCGATGTCTCCGCAGGCAATGCAAGGCTCCAGTTTGCCGAGCTTAACGAGGAATGCAATGTAGACGTCAGCGCCGGCGACGTGACCCTCGATATCCCGGAGGACTCCTCCGCTAAATTCATCTGCGACAAGAGCGCAGGCGATATCCGCATAATGGTCGGCGGCGAAAACAGGCACGCCGACGACGGCGACATCATCTCCATAAACGGCGGCGGAACCACAGTGAACCTCTCGGTTTCCGCAGGCGATATCAAAGTCTTAAATTCCACCAGTTCTTCAGTGGAGATAGGCACGGCAGTCGTCAGCGCAGTGGAAAACTCAGCCCGCAATATCACGACCACATTCACACTGGAAGAAACCGCAGCAGCGGCAGAAAACGAATAACTCATTCTGAAAGGAGTAATCATCATGGCAGACAAGCAGACCTATACGTTTTCCAACGATATCAACACAGTCGAGGTAAGCTCCCTCGGCGCGAAGATAATCGTTATCCCGCAGGACCGTCAGGATATCTACGTTGAGTATGATAATCCGAAGGATTCCCCGGAATTCTGCGCAGTCCTTTCCGGCAAGACCCTGACTCTCAAGGAAAGTTTAAGTTTCAATATTTTCGGCATTTTTGGCAGCAAACCCGCCGAGGACTACGCTATTACAGTGTATCTCCCATTGAGAACATTCGAAAAACTCAAGATAAACACTTCCAGCGGTGGTGTTGACGTTGGCGAGGTTTCCGCAGACCAGTTCAGTCTGAATACGGCAAGCGGCAACATAAACGTCCATGCGTATTTCAACAACGTCAAGCTCCAGTCCGCAAGCGGCAGCATCAACCTGACAAACCCGCTCGCAAACAGAGCCGAGCAGGCGCAGACGGTTTCCCTTGACAAGGAGGAAAGCGCTCCGGCGGAGTATATTTCCAAATCGGTGAACGTATGCACGGTCAGCGGCAACGCAACGGTTTCCGGCTACCGCGCAGAGGAATTCGGGATACACTCCGTATCCGGAACGACCACGGTCAGCGGCATTTCCGGCAAGGGCAGCGTTTCCGTCACCAGCGGAACAGTCAACATAAGCTACGCAGACTGGAACGGCGACCTCAATGTGAGCCTTATCAGCGGCAACGTTAACGTTTCTCTCCCGGAGGGCTCCGGAGTTAACCTCAGCGTCAGCGGAGTTTCCGGATTTGTAAAAACCGACCTCGGTCAGGAAAAGGGTAACTTCATCAACCTCGGCAAGGGAACCAGCGGCGAATTCGGCGGCGCAAACAAGCATCAGCTCACCGCATCCCTTACAAGCGGCACGGTGACGATAGCCCGCCAGTAAGGTCAAGATCCCTCCTCCCGATATATCTTCCGTCCGCCGGAACCGGCGGCGGAGCGAAAACAATTCTTCATGGATAGTCAGCCACAGGCTTAAATGAGGATAATATAACCCCCGGCAGCTGCCGTGATAAAGACGTCAGCCCCCGGGGGCGTTGTTTTATTCAGTGTTCCGTTAGTCGTCGTATCCATCAAGGAAGCTGTGGATAACGCCGTCTTTCTTGTAGGAAATTATCTTGTTGAGCTTGACATTCTCAACGCTGCGGAAGATATTCATGACCACCTGGGGGTTGCCCTCGTTGAGGTGCGCGATGAGCTGCTTTATCTCCTGCCGCTTTGAGCGCGCCGCTCCGTCCGGATTGCAGGTTGTGCAGGTGTCGGTGAACCGGCAGGCGCACTGAATGAAATGCAGGTCGTTGTACTTTGCCCAGTGCTTTATCTCGTCCTCGCGGATAAAGTACATCGGGCGGATAAGCTGCATGCCGGGGAAATTCGCGCTGTGGAGCTTCGGCATCATGGTTTCCACCTGACCGCCGTAGATCATGCTCATCAGTATCGTTTCGATAACATCGTCAAAGTGGTGTCCCAGCGCTATCTTGTTGCAGCCCAGTTCCTTTGCCTTATTGTAGAGATGTCCGCGGCGCATCCTTGCGCAGAGGTAGCAGGGATTGTTCTCTACGTTGTAGACGGAATCGAAGATGTTTGTTTCGAACACGGTTATCGGGATATTCATCAGCTTTGCGTTAGCCTCAATTATAGCGCGGTTTTCACTGCTGTAGCCGGGGTCCATTACAAGGAACACCAGCTCGAAATCGAACTTGCGGTGGCGCTTTATTTCCTGGAAAAGCTTCGCCATAAGCATGGAGTCCTTTCCGCCGGAAATGCAGACTGCGACCTTGTCGCCGGGTTTGAGCAGCTCATACTCATTGAGCGCCTTGGCAAACTTGCTGAAAATGCTGCGGTGGAATTTCTTTGTAAGGCTGCGCTCAATATCGGCCGCGCGGTCGGCGCTGCTCTGCATAGCTATTTTCTGACCCAGCCAGCGGACATACCCGCCGACAAGATTCACTGCGTCGTGACCCTCTGCGCGAAGCCTTTCTGCGATTTCCTCGCTGATAACGCCGCTGCGGCAGCATATCACGAGTGTTTTCTCCTCGGGAAGCGGACAAGCGGTAGTGCCAAGCTCGTCGGGCTGGACATTCACTGCGCCGTCGATGTGTCCCAGTGCAAATGCGGAGCTGTCTCGGACATCATATATCATGTATTTTTCGGGAGACATTTCCCGAAGTTCTTCAACGGTTATTTCCTCTCTCATAGTAAACCTCGGCTTTCGTTCAGATGATACCGATTTATTATAGCACCTTTGATTTATCTTGTCAATAACCGTATTATAGCTTGGTGGTAAACTATAATTTAACGTTGCAGTAACTTTACGGTTTACTGCAACCCCAAATTGGGAGTCAAGGGGGGCGCGCCCCCCTTGCAGGTCGAGGGCAGCGCCCTCGTCGCCGTAGGCGAAACCTCCGCGCGGAGCGCGGTTACTCTGCGCGCTGGCGCGCAGTGACTCCGTGCGAAGCACGGAATAACGAAAAAAAGCGCTAAAGGGGTGCAGGGGGAAAACAAGAGTTTTCCCCCGCTTGGCGAAGTACGCGATATTCTCCAAAACAGTCCAGTGGACTGTTTTGGAATAAGTGTTTATCCATTTGAAAAGGCGCTCATGTAACATGCAGTTTGGCTATTCTACACGTCAGGTAATTCATAAAGACTGTGGGGGAAAACTCTTGTTTTCCCCCACACCCCTTTAG
>CAKSEO010000017.1 GCA_934446565.1 uncultured Oscillospiraceae bacterium
GGGAAACCCGGAGCAAAAAACGGATTTCAAAAGCCCGCTTCGCGGGCAAATTCGATTTTTTCGACAAGCTGAGGCGCCGGAGACATATCTCCGGCGCCGGTAATTATTCAGTTGACCCAGCCGTCACAGCGGCACCATCACGATCTCCGCGTCGCTGATAGTCGCCTTGGAATGCGGCGTCATAACATTTACTGCGTAGACGTAAGAATTTATCCTCAGCGTAACGCCGGGATAGAACGCCTTTTTGCAGGATATGGACAGATTCTGCTTGCGCTCCAGCGTCGCTTCGATCTCGGCTATGCGGGCGTTCAGGCGCTTTATCTCTCCCTGCATCTGGAAGCGGGACCTCATCGCCTCTACCTTCATCTGCTCGCGCTCCGGCGTCAGCTTGCTGACCTTCGCCATTTCCGCGAGAGCCGTCACTATCTTGCCCAGCTGGTCGAGCTTATCTTCTAGCTCTGCGATCTTGTGCTTGTGATTTTCCATCTCCTCGGAGAGCACCGCGTTGTTGCCCAGAGTTATCAGCGTCTTGGCATAGCTTTCGGAGCCGATTATCGAAGCCGAAATATCATCGAGCGCAGTGTATTTACCGCCGACGAGGATGCCCTTTCCGCTTGCTATCAGCTTCTTGCCCGCAAACACCTCGCCGCCAACGAACGACGACGCCTCAACGTTCCCCGCTGCGTAGACATTGCTGTTCTGGCAGAAATCCAGCTTCACGCTTCCCTTTTCGCTGCGCAGCTTGGAATTAATGCTGCCCAGCTTGACGGTGATGTTGCCGTCCGCGAGGACAGTTCCATTTGTGACCGTGCCGTTTATAAGCACGTTCTTCTTGGACGTTACGGAGAATCCCTCCATAACGTTGCCCTTTATCGTGATATCGCCAATGAAATCGATATTGCCGCTGGAAACGTCAACATCGCCGCGTATCAGCAGCGACTCCTCAATGCAGAACGCGCCGCCGGTATATGCAAGGTTGCCGTCCACCGACGCGATTATCTCCGTTCCGTCGGCGACAAGCTCGGTCCCCTTTCCGACGGTGAACTTTGCGGGCACGCCCACTTTCTGTGCGACGGGCTTACCCATGATGTCCGTACCGGGCTTTCCCTCGGTCGGGAGGGTTATTTTCGCGACGGGAGTCCCGTGATAAATGTTGCGGACCAGTCCCAGGTTCTTGTAGTCAACGTTGCCGTTTTCGTCCTCGACCGGCTTGAACGTGTTCTCTTTCTTGAAGTAGTACTCGATGGTGCCGTCAACGCCGTTCACCGGAGGCTGCCATCTTGCTATGCAGACGTTTTCGCCGTAGCGGCGGTTTTCTACCGCTTCATCAACGGCTTCCTCCATCAGACCGAATTCTATTCCCTTTGCCCGGATCGCCGCGCGTACCTTGTCCGGGGTCAGGTCAAGTCCGCCGTTTGCAGGAGCCGATATCGTCATAAATGCGGTGGTGCAGTTCGGGTCTACCGATATCTCCACTTCGGAATGAATGATCTTGCCTTCGCTGTTTTCTGACATGGTGGCTGCCCCCTTTGATATTTATTAATTATATTGTATCATAACTCGTCTGTTATTTCAAGGGTTTCTGTTATTTTTTACGAATTCTTTTCATTCAGGTACTCCGACACCACTGCGATGAAGTCCTTTCCGTAGCGCTCCGCCTTTACGCTTCCCACGCCGGATATGCCCAGGAACTCCTGCTTTGTCGTGGGCTTCTTCACGCACATATCACGCAGCGACGCGTCCGAGAATACCACGAACGCCGGTACGCCGAGCGTATCTGCGAATTTCTTGCGGCGCTCCCGCAAACGTTTCATTAGCTCCGGCTCCTCAACGCCGTCGGAATTCTTGAACTCAGTTACCGCGCTGATATCCGCAGCCCGTCTGGAGCGTTTCATCAGCAGAGTGCGCCGCGACCTGATGAACTCGTCACCCTCCGGGGTTATCTCCAGGGTGTGATAGTCGCTTTCGACTTCCAGCAGCCCCTGCACCTCAAGGTAGTCGATTATTTCACGGACGTATGTCGTTTTGACGTCGCTCATTATCCCATAGGTGGAAAGGCTGTCAAAGCCGTTTTCCTTTATCTGCTCGTTCTCCCTGCCGCAGAGTATCCCGCTCACCAGCACCTTCCCGCCGGAACGCCCGCGCTGTTTCAGACGGTAAACGCAGGAGATGACCTTCTGCGCTTCTACAGTGATATCCAGCGTATCCATCTCGGCGTTGCAGCTGCTGCACCGTCCGCATTCCGCAGGCGAATCCTCCCCGAAATAGTTCAGTATGAAATGCCGCAGGCAGCGCGGAGTCGTGGAATAGAACGTCATCTGCTTCAGCCGTTCGTGGTCGCGCTGGCGCATTTTCTCCTGCTCCACCGGAGTGAGCCCGGAATCCTCCCTGCCGTGGTCGATGATGAATTCCGCCGTGCGGACATCCCCCTTGCTGTACAGCAGTATGCACCGCGCCGGGCTTCCGTCGCGTCCGGCTCTGCCAGCTTCCTGGTAGTAGCTCTCAAGATCCTTCGGCATGTTGTAATGCACGACCAGAGCCACGTCGGATTTGTCGATACCCATTCCGAATGCGTTCGTTGCGACTATCACGCTGCACCGGTCGTAGGTGAAATCCTCCTGGGCGCTGCGGCGCTCCTCGTCCGGCATTCCGGCATGATAGCTGCGGGCATTCACCCCGTTGAGGTGCAGGAAATCCGCGACCGCCTCGACGTTTTTCCTGGTCGAGCAGTAAACGATGGAGCTGCGCCCGTGCATTTCACGGATGATACCCAGGAGCACCGCGTTTTTATTGCGCTGCTCGGTAGGACGCACCTCGAAATACAGATTCGGGCGGTCAAACCCGGTGGTAACGGAAAACGGCTGCCGCAGCCCCAGGATACGCATGATGTCGTCTTTCACGATGTCGGTCGCCGTTGCTGTGAACGCCGCCAGCACCGGACGCTGCGAAAGCTGCTGGACGAATTCCGTTATTTTAAGATAGCTCGGGCGGAAATCCTGCCCCCAGTGGGATACGCAGTGCGCCTCGTCCACGGCGACCAGCGGTATCGTAAGCTTTTCGCACATCCCGATGAAGCCGTCTGCGGTCAGGCGCTCCGGCGCAACGTACAGTATCTTGTAAAGTCCCGCGGCGGCGTTATCCAGCACCTGACGGTACTCCCACAGGTCGAGGGAGCTGTTTATGTACGCGGCATTCACGCCGGACTGCCGCAGCCCCTCCACCTGGTCTTTCATCAGCGATATTAGCGGGGATATCACGATAGCAGTCCCCGGAAACATCAGCGCCGGCACCTGGAAACAGACGGATTTTCCCGCTCCGGTGGGCATTACTCCAAGGCAGTCCTGCCCCGCCAGGATGTGGTCGATTATTTCTCCCTGTCCGGGTCGGAATTCGCTGTGTCCGAAATACTGCTTTAGAACCTCAGTTTTATCCATTATGACCTCACAAAAACAAAGGGCGGCAGCTTTTAACTACCGCCCGGAATTTACATGCGCTCAGTTTCCGCACTCAATACTTATCTCATTGAACTTTCCGAGGATATCGTCAACAACAAGGGCCTTCTTTTCGTCGCCGTCAATATCCATAACAGCGTGACCGCCGTGCATCATTACGAGCCTTGAGCCGTACTCCACTGCGAAGCGGAGGTTGTGCGTGACCATCAGCGTTGTGAGGTGCTTTTCCTTTACGACCTTTTCGGTGATCTTCATCAGCGTTTCGGAGGACTTCGGGTCAAGCGCCGCTGTATGCTCGTCGAGTATCAGCAGGTCGATGTCCGCCATCGTTGCGATTATCAGCGCCAAAGCCTGCCGCTGACCGCCGGAGAGCGACCCTGCAAGTACTCCCATGCGGTTCTCAAGTCCCATTCCGCAGCTTTCGAGCAGCTTCTTGTAGTGCTCCTCGCGCTTCCTGTTCACCGCCGGAGACAGCCCGAACGGGTGCAGCTTGTTATCCGCAAGCGCAAGGTTCTCCAGTATCGTAAGGCTGCCGCAGGTGCCCATCTTCGGGTCCTGGAGCACTCTGCCGATTTTCCTTGCGCGCTCGAACTCCTTGGAGAACACGAGGTTCTCTCCGTTGAACACTACCGCGCCGGAATCCGGCTCGATACCGCCACAGATAACGTTCAGCATGGTAGTCTTGCCGCTGCCGTTGGAACCTACGACCGAGATGAAATCCCCGTCGTTCACGTTCAGAGTGAAATTGTCGAACAGCTTGTTTTCATCCACCGTTCCCGGGTTGAATACCTTTGTGATATTGCTGAGCGAAAGCTTGCTGTCTGACTTCACAGGCTCTGGCTTTCTGCCGAGGGATGTGACCAGTTTCTTCAGCTCGCTGCCGCCAAGCACCAGTGCGATGAGGAATATGAGCGCTTTCATCAGGTTGTTGAAATCCGTCGGGATACCCAGCGAAAGCACTATCTGATATGCAGCCTTGTAGACCAGGCTGCCGAGGATCACCATCGTAGTGCCCTTCATGAACTTCACGCGCTTGAAAAGGCTCAGACCGATTATAACGGAAGCAAGACCCAGCACTACCATGCCGATACCCATCTGCTGGTCGGCGGAACCCTTGTTCTGCGCGATGACCGAACCCGCGAGCGCCGCGAAGCCGTTTCCGAGCGCGAGTCCGAATATCTTCATGGTGCCGGGATTTCTGCCGAGCATTACGGTGTACTTGTCGTTGGCACCGGTCGCCCGGAGCAGCAGTCCGTGCTTGGTCTTGAGGTAAAGGTCGAGCAGTATCTTGCAGACGATGACCAGAATGAGCGAGATGACCACCGTTCTGATGTAGAACCCGCCCTCGCCGATGTTCTTCGGGATAAAGGACGCAAGTCCGGAATTGAATATCGTGTTCTTCGTGAAGAACGACGCAACAGCCTTGCCGTCAGTGCCCGCCTTGAGTATAACGAGGTTGACTGAAAGCATCGCGGTGTACATGATGATACCGCAGAGCAGCGGAGTAATGCGGAGCTTCACATGCATAATGCCCGTGAGGACGCCCGCAGCCATTCCCGCCGCGAAGGATATCAGCAGGCACAGCCAGGGGTCAACGCCCTGGATTATCAGCACGCCGCTCAGCACCGCGCCGAGCGGGAACGTGCCGTCTACAGACAGATCCGGGAAGTCCAGAATACTGTAAGTTATGTACATTCCCATCGCAAGGAGCGCGTACATCAGTCCCTCGTTGAGAATGTCTATCAGGATGTTAAGTACCAGTGTCATTTATCTGTCCCTTTCCAGATCTGAAGTGAATCAGGATTTACGCAGCGTCAGCGGCGTCGGAGTTTGTTGTTACCATCTCGGCGTCGGCGTACTTCTCGGGGATCGCGAAACCGAACTTCTCCATTACCTCGGAATTGATAACGGGTGTGCCGTCGGAGATGGTGCCTACTGCCATGGTCTTGGGGTCGGTGCCGTTCAGGACTTCAACGCCCATTTCGGCGGTCTTTTTGCCGAGCGCGATGTAGTCGATGCTGATGGAAGCGAGACAGCCGTTCTTTACCTGCTCGACTTCAGAGCCGTAAACAGGAATGTTAGCTGCGTTTGCCTTTTCCAGCACGATGGTCAGGTTGTTTACAACATTGTTGTCGGTGAAGTTGTTGATGCAGTCTACCTGGCTTGCGAGAGTGGTCGCAGCCTGGGGGATATCAGCCGCGCCGGATACGCCCTGCTCTACTACCTCGATGCCCTTGCCCTCGCAAACCGCCTTGAAAGAAGCCAGCTGGGAGAGGGAGTTTGCCTCGGTGGTGGTGTAAAGCACGCCGATCTTCTTTACATCGGGCTGAATAGACTGAATGAGGTCTACCTGCGCGGAGAAATCGAGAATATCGGAGGTGCCGTTGCAGTTCTCGATACCTGCTTCAAGGCTCTCGGTAAGTCCTGCGGCTACCGGGTCGGAAACTGCGCAGAAAATTACCGGGATATCGGACTTGCTCGCTGCGGAATACGCGGAAAGCGCAGCCGGAGTAGCGATAGCGTAAATCATGTCGTAGTCCTTGGAAACGAAGTTAGCGGAAATGGAATCGCAGGTAGCGCCGTCGCCCTGACCGTTCTGGAGGTCGATGACAACTCCGTCCTCGCCGTAAGCCTCAACCAGACCCTGTCTGATACCCTCGTAGCAGTTATCAAGGGAAGGGTGCGCAGCGTACTGGATAACGCCGATCTTCTTTGCGCCCTCGGCTGCGGAACTGTCAGCCGCGCTGTCGGAAGCGGTGCTGCTTGTTCCGTTGGAAGCGCAGCCGGTGAGTGCCATAGTCAGCGCCATTGCAGCGCCGAGGATCTTTGCGATGTTGGTCTTTTTCATGATGTTTCTCCTTTTGTTCGCAGAGGTATCGAAAGTTTCAGGAAAATAAAAAAATCCTGCCCCTCAAATGGGACAAGATCTCTCCTGCGATACCACCCAAATTCGCCCTTTCGGACGCTCTCGCCTGCGGTCTGCACTGTACATCAATGCAAAACGCTCCTGCTGTAACGTGCAGCCACGTCGCCCCTACTCCGGTATCCAGTCGGTCAGACTGCGCTCAGTCATGCTTTGAGCCCTGACGCATACCGCCGTTTCAGTTTGCCCTCGCAGGTCCATTCGTGAATGCATACGCACCGTGCTCACACCTTTGCACGGCTCTCTGAAGCGCATCGGCAGACATTACTTCTCCTGCTCAACGGTTTATGTGCTTTTATGTACATCGTTATTCTACCACACTTTCCCCACTTTGTCAAGGGGTAATTTCTCTTTTTTTATTCAAACTGACGAAATGCGAAATTTGTCGAGAAAAAGCTTGACAAAGCTGTGGAAATATGTTACCATAAGATAACATTGAGGGAGTAGCCGGCTGATCATTCAGCGATATGTCAACATACTGACGGTACCGTCTGGCATATCTTGATTGGCGAGACTCACATATAAAACCGGACGTTTTCCGGCGGTAGTATGTGCGCTCTCTCGTTTTTTGTTTGTAAAGAACAAGGCAGACGCGTGTGCGCCTGCCTTTTTATTTGCGTCCGAAAAACAAAGGATGGTTTATTATGGGCATTATCGAATTACTACTTCTTGCGATCGGGCTTTCAATGGACGCGTTTGCCGTGTCGGTCTGTAAGGGGCTCGCCATGGGCGAGGTGAAGCCGCGGCACATGCTCATCTGCGGAGCGTGGTTCGGAGGATTCCAGGCTATCATGCCGATGATAGGCTATCTGCTGGGTTCAGCGTTCGAGAACATCATTTCGGCGGTGTCGAGCTGGGTAGCGTTCGGTCTGCTGGTGCTCATCGGCGGGAACATGCTCCGCGAAGCGCTCTCCAAGGACGAGGAGAAAGAAACCAACAAGATGGACGTCAAGACGATGTTCCTGCTTGCAGTCGCGACCAGTATCGACGCGCTCGCGGTCGGGATAACGTTCGCCTGCGTTCCGGTGCAGCTCTTTGCGGCGAGCCAGCTGCTGAACACGGTCTGCGCGGTGCTCATCATAGGCGTGACCACCTGTATGATATCCTGCGCGGGCGTTAAGGTCGGGGGAGTTTTCGGGACGAAGTACAAGACCAAGGCAGAAGTCGCAGGCGGCGTGATACTTATTCTTATCGGCGTGAAGATATTGCTGGGGCACTTCGGAGTGCTGTAAATGCGAATAAACCGCGCACGGCACACTGCGCGGTTTCAGATTATTTAAAAAGTTTAAACTATAATTTATGCGGGTGGTGTAAATTAGCAGGCGCCCCAAACTGGGAGTCAAGGGGGGCGCGCCCCCCTTGCGAGTCGAGGGCAGCGCCCTCGTCGCCGTAGGCGAAACACTCCGTGCGAAGCACGGCTACTCTGCGCGCTGGCGCGCAGCTAAACGACCCAAAGGCGCTAAAAGGGTGTGGGGCTAGGGGAGACAAACGGAACGTTTGTCCTGGACAAGAGTTTTCCCCCACAGTCTTTATCAATTTTCTGACGTTTAGATTTGCACGGCACAGTTTGACTCATAATTTTGTGCTGCAGTAAGACGAATTCTAACTGCGTAAATCATCATCAACCTAAATCCTTACTGACAGACAAGTGGACGCACTGAAACAATGCGTCCACATCAGTTATCTGCAATGTAAGCCGTTGTACCGACCTATTACTCCTCGTCCTTCTTATCCTCCTCAGCGGGAACTTCCTCCGCTGCGGCAGGTTCTTCCTCTACGGGAGCGGGCTTCTCAGGGAGCTTGGCGCCGCACTTCGGGCAGAACGCATTGTCGCTCTTGGTCTTTGCGCCGCACGCTGTGCAGGTGACTTCCTGACGGAGGTCGTCCAGCAGCAGATTGATCTCGGACAGCTTCTCATAGAGCTTGTCGATCTCCTCGATCTCGGCGTCGAACAGCGCCGCGTCAGGGTTCTCCGCCTTCTTCATCTCATAAGCCATCTGACCCAGCTTTTCAAAGCGAGCCTTGATGTCGCTGGATGTCTGGGACTCCTTGATCTTCAGCTTGGTGAATCTTACAGCCTCGTCGGTCTTTTTGCCAGCAGTCTGCGCTGCGTTCTTAGTGGTATTGATAACATCATCGAAAAAACTCATGGTAAAAACTCCTTTCAGAATTTGGGTTTTCAGGGTACCTCACCCTTGCCCTTATTCTACCACAAAATTTACGGAATTGCAATAGTTGCTGAGTAAAAATTAGGTGAAAATCAATCCTTTGCGGGACGCTCCTGGCCTCTGATGATCACGCCGATCATCTCGGGACCCGCATTACAGGAAACAACAACTCCGGTTTTCTCGACCATTGCCGGACCATAGCCCAGCTTCTTGGTCATCTTGTCGATGAATTCCTTTTCGCACTCGGGACGGGTGGTGGTGACTACGCACCAGGGGGTCTCCGGTATCATTCTGGAGGTTATAGTCTCGACTGCAGCGTCTATCACCGCCTTTTCGCCGCGCGCCTTGCGGAGCACCTCTGTCTTTTCAGCGGCAAGGAGTATCAGCGGCTTGAGACCCATCAGCTCGCCAAGGAAGCTTGCAGCGGCAGTTATTCTGCCGGACTTCTTCATGTGTCGGAGATCAAAGCCTACGATGAATGCCTCCGAATGGCGCGCCCAGTCCTCAAGGTAGGAAACGACGCTCTCAACGCTCTGACCTGCTTCCAGCTTCTTGCATGCCTCAATGACGGGATAGCCGTAGGCGAGGGTGTAGTTCTGGCTGTCAACAACGTAAACGGCGAGGTCCTTCAGCTCGTCGGCAACGTTCTGCTTTGCGAGCTGCGCATTGGAGCAGGTCTGGGAGCCGGCTCCGTTGATGACGTCCACGATGAGGGTGCGCACGCCCTGCGCGTACAGCTCGCGGTACTTGTCCTCAAACTGGAGGGCGGTTATCTGGGAGTGCTTCGGGATCTCCTGCTGCTCCTTGAGCACCTTGTAGAACTCGTCCGCGTTGATATCCTGCCTGTCAACGTAGCTCTTGCCCTGGATAGTTACCATGAAAGGCATTACCTCAAGCAGCCCCTTGTACTTTTCCTCGTTCTCCTTTGAGATATCGCAGCCGCTGTCTGTGATTATTCTGATAGTGTTGTCCATGATCTGCTCCTTATCTGCGGTTCAGTCCGCATTGTTCCAGTCAAATTCGCGCAGTCTGCCCTGATTTTGCAGCTCGGGGAATCCCCACTGCCGCAGCGCCTCGTAAACGCCTATCGCGACGCTGTTAGAGAGGTTCAGGCTGCGGAGAGTTTCGCGCATCGGTATCCGCACGCACTTCTCCTTGTTTTCAAAAAGCAGCTTTTCCGGAAGCCCGGCGTCCTCCCTGCCGAAAAACAGGAAGCATTTGTCCGGGTAGCTGACGTCGCTGTATGTATTCACGGCTTTCGTCGAGAAGTAGAAATACGCGCCGTCGTTCTTCGCGAAGAAATCCTCCAGACCGTCGTAGTAGGTGATATCCAGATAGTGCCAGTAGTCGAGACCTGCGCGCTTCAGCTGCTTGTCGTCCGGGGTGAAGCCCATCGGACGTATCAGGTGGAGCCTTGCTCCTGTTACGGCGCAGGTGCGGGCGATGTTGCCGGTGTTCTGGGGGATCTGGGGTTCTACCAAAACGATGTTGAGTTCCAATTGGAGCGCTTCCTTTCGCGGGAAAATTGCTGCTGAAAACAGTACATATTTATTGTAACATATTTCGGAGCATTTTTCAATAGTTTTAAACAAAAAACCGGGTCACGGTGCGGAAAAGTTGTTGCTAGTGCGAATTGACAGCAGTTTTAAACAGGAGTATAATAAAATCCGTGTGGTCTGCAAAAAAATCAGAAAAAGCAGGCAAAAAGGAAGGAAAAGAATGTTTAAAAAATATGTAAGCGACCTGAAAGCCGAATTTAAGGGCTACAACGGGAAGAAACTCACCCAGGACCTGATGGCGGGACTTACCGTAGCCGCAGTTGCGCTGCCGCTGGCTCTGGCGTTCGGCGTAAGCTCCGGCGCGGACGCTGCGTCCGGACTTGTCACCGCTATCGTTGCGGGTATCGTCATCGGAATTCTTTCCGGCGCGTCCTACCAGATATCCGGACCTACCGGAGCCATGGCTGCGATACTGCTGTCGGTTTCCGCCAAGTACGGCATCACTGGTGTGCTGACTGCGGGATTTCTCTCCGGCGCGATACTCATCATCGCGGCGGTCTGCCGTGTCGGAAAGCTGGTAAGCTACCTGCCCGCGCCGGTAATAACCGGATTCACCTCCGGTATCGCGATAATCATCGCGCTGGGTCAGATAGACAACTTCTTCGGCACTCACTCGGTCGGGGAGAATCAGCTCGCGAAGATAGGCTCCTATTTCAGCGGCGCAGGCAGCTTTGAGCCTAACTGGTGGGCTGTCATGTTCGGCGGGCTGGTCGTGCTTATAATGGTTGTGTACCCGAAGAAGTGGAACGCGGTGGTTCCGTCGTCGCTGGTGGGAATAATCGTTGCACTCATAGTTAATATGGTGTTCTTTGAGCAGGGGACGGTCGCCGAGGTCGGCGCTATTCCGAGCAGCCTCATCACCGACGACAGCATAATCCGCAAGGGGTTTGACCTTGCGAATATTACCAGCCTTATCATGCCGGCGGTTTCAATTGCTGCGCTGGGAATGATAGAGAGCCTGCTTTGCGGCGCTAGCGCAGGCAAGATGAAGGGCGAGCGCCTTGACGCCAGCCGAGAACTCATCGCGCAGGGTATCGGCAACATGGTCATCCCGCTGCTGGGCGGCGTTCCTGCGACTGCGGCTATCGCGAGAACCTCCGTTGCGATAAAGTCCGGCGGTCAGACCAGACTTGTAAGCGTGTTCCATTCGGTGGTGCTGATACTTTCGATGTTCCTGCTGGGCGGCGTTATGAGCCGTATTCCGATGGCTGCGCTTGCCGGAGTGCTGATGGTGACGGCGTTCAGGATGAACGACTGGGCAGCTATCAAGAGCATTTTCAAAAAGAAGTTCAAGTCCTCAATTTTGCAGTACGTGCTGACGATGGTATCCACCGTCGTGTTCGACCTTACTGTTGCTATCGTTATCGGCGTTGTTGCGGCTATGGTAGTATTCGTTGTAAAAAGCTCGGAGCTTCGCGTTACATCCAGTGACATCGACGAGAACAAGCTGAAAGGAAAGGTGCATTCCGGCCACCATGAGGAATTCAAGGTGGTGTACGTTTCCGGACCGCTGTTTTTCGGTACGCAGGAGAAGCTGATAAATCAGCTTGAAGCGTTGGAGGGCAATCCTCAGGTGATCCTGTCCATGAGAGGAGTTCCGACTGCGGACGATATTTCGCTTGCCGAGCTTGAGCGGCTTTATAATATCCTCCGCGAAAATGGGACGCAGATATCCTTTACCGGCGTGCAGTCCGCTGTCAGTGAGATGATGGATAGAGCGGGATTCCGCGAGCGTATCGGCGAGGAGCATTTCTATTGGGACGCAGTTGCGGCTATCAAGGCGCTTGAGGTAAGAGAGTACGGCTCGGATTACGCGGATTAATAATTGATCTATAATTTAAGCTTACTGCAACCCCTTGACTCCCGGTTGGGGGAGCATGCTAATTTTACATAACCCGCACGACTTATAGTTTGTCGCCAAACTGATGTGGACGCATTATTTCAATGCGTCCACATTTCTATCCATCAGGTGCCCGACCCGCCTTTAAACCACTGTTTCCAATTCTTGACGCGCAGCGCTCTTATCAGCGAATTCACCTCATCCGCCGATGTGAACGCCGAGGGAGCAAAACGAACAGTCCCCTCCTCAATTGTACCAAGCTTTTTATGAGCCAGCGGAGCGCAATGAAGCCCCCCGCGCATATAAAATCCGATCCTGCTGAGCTCCAGGGACGCTTCCGCCGACGGTACTCCCTCCACTGCAAACGACACTACCGGCGCATACAGCTCCGGCTCATCGTCGATCGTGGAGTACACCCTTATCCCTGGTATCCTGCGGAGCTGCGAACAAAAACTGCGGCAGAGCGCAGTCTCATGCGAAAGTATCCTCTCCGGAGTCCTCTGAGAGACGAACGCCACTCCAGCACCGAGCGCTATTGCCCCCGGCGTGTTTATTGTGCCGCTCTCAAATCTGTCCGGTAGGAAATCCGGCTGCTCCAGGCTCTCGCTGGCGCTGCCGGTCCCGCCCTCCATGAAGCTGTTCAGCTTGTATTTTCCATCCGTCAGCATGAGACCTGTTCCCATCGGGCCATACAATCCCTTGTGTCCGGCGGTGCAGATGATATTTATACCATCCTTTAAGCTCAGCGGAAACAGCCCTGCGCCCTGTGCCGCGTCCACTATAAAGCATATTTTTTTCCTGCGGCAGAGCGCCGCAAGCTCCATTACCGGCAGCCGCTGTCCTGTGACGTTTCCGGCTGCGGTGCATATCAGCGCGACTGTTTCCGGGCGTATCGCGCCGGACGCGTTACGGAGCGTTTCCGCGACATCCTGAGAAGCCCCGAACAGAGTATAGCTCCCACCGCGCTCCGTCAGTGCGTGCACCGGACGTATCACGGCATTGTGCTCGATGTCGCTCAGCACATAATGCGCTCCCGGATGGAACAGTCCCTTTATCGCCTGGTTCAGCGCGTGGGTGCAGTTCAGCGTGAAAACCGTGTTTTCCGGCTCCGCTCCGAAGAACTCCGCGCACCTGTTACGGCTCGCGAATACCGCCTGAGAGGTCTCCACCGACATCGCGTGGCCTGCCCTCCCGGGATTCGCGGCGTACCTCGTCATCGCCCGCCCCCACACCTGATATACGCTGCGGGGCTTGGGGTAGGTGGTGGCGGCGTTATCGAGGTATACCACAGCTGACGCCTATACGGAGCAGCAGCGGGCAGACGGTTTCCCGGTCGCCGTAAATTTTCAGCACGAACGTGCAGCCGCCCCGCCCGGTCACGCGCTCAACTGTGCTCCTGATGCCGTTTCCCGCCAGGTAGAGCCGTATCTTCTCCGCCTGGGTCATCGAACGTGTATTTATAATGAAATATTTCATTGCAGATTCTCCTTGCTGTTATAATGCAGGCATACTACTCCTGCAATATAATATATGCAAATAAAGGATCTGCGGTCACAAAGATCCCCGCAGCTTCTGAACTGCGGGGATACTTGAATTTATCAAAGCTTGAATCTGCTGACCAGCTCCATCAGTCTGTCCGCCTGCTCTGAAAGCTCGCTCGACGCAGCCGCGCTTTCCTCCGCGGTAGCGGAATTCGACTGGACTACGCCGGATATTCTGCCGATATCGGCGCTTATCCTGCCGACCATCTCTTTCTGGTTATCGCAGGATTCCGTTATGCTGTCTACTATCTGCTTTACCGACGCGGTGTATTCGCTGAGCGTTTTCATCGCCTCGGCGGTCTCGCCGGTAATCCCGGCGCCGTTATTCGCGGCGCTGACGGAGCTCTCGATAAGGCGGGTTGTATCGCTGACCGCCTCGGCGGATTTTCCGGCAAGCGTGCGTACTTCATCCGCTACTACCGCGAAACCCTTTCCTGCCTCGCCGGCGCGCGCAGCCTCGACAGCCGCATTAAGGGACAGTATATTCGTCTGGAATGCTATATCCTCGATGGTGTTGATGATGTTGCTGATTTTTCCGGAGGTCTCATTGATATCGTTCATCGCAGCAGTAAGGGCGCTCATCTTCTCGTTCACCTCGTCAACGAACCGGGAAGTCTTTTTCATGAGCTGACGCGCCGTGTCGCAGTTTTCGGAGTTTTCCTGTATCTGCTTTTCAATATTGCTGAGATTATCGGCAAGCTCGTCGATAGACGCACTCTGCTCCGATGTCCCGAGCGAGAGCGACCGCGCTCCCTGAGCCACCTGGCTGGAGCCGGAGCTCACCTGATCCGCAGAATTGTAAATCTCCCGGATGACGCCGGAAAGCTTATCCTGAATCACAGAAAGGCTGTCGGCAAGCTGCGAGAAATCCCCCGTGTAATACTGGCTGTTCTGATGGATATCCACCGCGAGATTCTCGTCCGCTAGCTCGCTCAGTATCCTTGCGACATCAGCTGTGGCGTTGCGAAGCGCCAGCGACATATCCACGACCGCAGTAGCGATAGTTCCGACCTCATCCTGGCTCGTTACAAGGTCCTGCACCTCGTCGGCAGACCTGAGGTCGATGTGTTCAAGCTTCTGCGCCGCCTTTTCAACGCGCTTGAGAGGCAGCATGAGGTTGTGAACGACCAGCCATATCCACAGCGTCAGCACAGCCATGCTAGCAACGCACACGACGGCGAGAAGAACGCTCGTCATAACTTCCGAATGCTGCACCTCTGCTTCGGAATCCGAAAGCACGAAAATCCAGTCGTGATCATCAAGATACGTATATGCGGCTATGAATTTTCCGTTGTTCTGATATTTGACAGAATCGGTGACAGTTCCGCTCCTCACGCTGCTGATAATGTCAGCTATGTACTGTTCGTCCGCAACCGTCGCTATCTTGTCGGAGTCAGGGTGGAAGATGTACTCCCCGGTGGCTGCATTCACAAGGCAGAACTCGGAGCTTTCCAGTCCGGTGAGAGGAAGCGCGTCAAGCTTCTCAACAAGCCCGCTGGTGAAGATACCGATACCGCCAAGCCCTATTGGCTCGCCGCTGTCGTTTCTGACCGCCTTGTACATCGAAATTATCTGCTCGCCGGTAGCCGGAGAGTTGATTATTCCTGTGTTATACACGCCGTTGGTCGAAAGAAGCGCTTCGTGAAGCTGGTCGCACTTATCCTTATCCGGACGCGTGACCTCACCGACGACCTGCTGGCTAGTGTGCGTGAGCACCTTTGTGTCCCAGCTGCTGGCGTATATTCCCTCAAGGGAGTTTATATCCCCGCTGAAATCTTCGGTGTATTTCTGCGCCGCAGCCACTTTTTCGGAATCATCCGGTTCTTTAAGAAGGTCGTATATCTGCTGTGCCTTGAGATATGCTGTCAGCGTATCCTCGGTGGACTGTATAAAATTCTCTATTATCTCCGCCCTGTCGGTTGCGGCGTTTTTCAGATTGTTGACCGCACTCTGGTACTGGGAGGAAGATACCGAATTGTTTATTATGAGAAACAACGCCGTGAATATGACAAACTGGATGACTAGAAGTGTTACTGTTATCCTGACGCCAAGTCCGTATCTTTTAACTTTCTTTTCCATACAAATCTCCATCATCCGCTCAAATCCCGTACATGACATCACATTCAGGATTTTTTCTCAAATATATATTATAAGTATACATCCAGAAAGTTGATAAGTCAATATATTTTTAAAAAATTCGACGTTCTGTCGGTAAAAAACCGTAAAGAAACTAAACTTTTTCGACAGGAGAATAACACCAATGCTATTCTGCATTGTACCGCGTGTCACCCATTATGCACAGCCGTCCTCAGCGAACGCACCGTCTTTTCAAAGAACGACATATCGACCGGCTTAGCGATGTGCGCGTCCATACCCGCGTCAATACAAGCGCGGATATCGTCCGAAAAGGCGTTGGCGGTCATTGCTATTATCGGTATCCTTTTTCCCGCCGGATTACTTCCGTTTCGTATCGCACGCGTAGCTTCATATCCGTTCATCACCGGCATCTGCACATCCATCAGTATCATGTCGAAATCATCTGCCGCGTTCTCAAAGCATTCCACCACCGCTCTGCCATCCGGGCATATCTTGCAGGATGCTCCGCGCCATTTGAGATTTGCTTCGAGTATGGCGGCGTTCATCTCGTTATCCTCCGCGCAGAGGAATCTGAGCCCGCCGAACACCGACGCGGGCGCTGATTCCGTCCTGACGGCGCTTTCCTCTGAAAGCCTGCTCTCAAGCTTCGACCAGAAAAACGGCGTCGTTATCGTTGAATCCAGCGACTCTGCCATCCAATGCTCCGGAGACTCCCTGCACAATCCGACGACGCGCACTTCCCCGGGACATCTGCTCCGCATTTCCGCAATATCGTACGCGTTAGCGCTGCCGCAGATCCCGCAGTCGAGCAGCACGACATCGAATCCTCCGCCGGACAGCAATTCGCCCGCCGAAGCAAGGTCAGCCGCACATGAAGTCCGGACGCCATGCGCCTTTGAAAAAACAGACAGCTCGTCGTCCCCGCCCACTACAAGCAGCCCGTGAATGTCTGGTGTGCTATTTTCATACGTACGGAATTTCAGCGTGACCGCAAATGTACTGCCCTTGCCCGGAGTGCTTCTTATCGTGATATTACCGCCCATCATATCGACAAGGTTCTTGGTTATCGCCATTCCAAGCCCTGTACCCTGCACCTTATTGGTGACGGAATTCTCCGCCCGGGTAAACGGGTCGAAAATAGTCTCTATAAATTCCGGAGTCATTCCCATTCCGTTATCCGAGATGACGAATCTGTACACCGCGTATTCCGGTTCCCCGGGAAGCTCCGTTATGGTGAATCCCACACTGCCGCCCTCCGGGGTGTACTTGACCGCGTTGGTAAGGATATTCAGCAATATCTGCCGCAGCCGTGTTCCGTCGCCGTCAATCTGCTCGTGGCGTATTTTTTCGGTCCGTATTTCGAAGTGCTGCCGGCGATCCTTTGCAGCGGGACATACGATAGCCTCTATCTGCGATATCTGTTCCGAAAGGTCGAGCTTCTCGATATTCAGCGTGGGTATGCCGTTTTCTATGCGGCTCATGTCAAGGATATCGTTGAGCAGTCCCAACAGGTGATGACTGGATGTCTGGAGCCCGCGCGTATATTCCCTGACCCGCTCCGGGGCCTCAGTTTCGTAGCTGAGCAGGTCTGCGATGCCGACTATCGCATTCATGGGAGTGCGGATATCGTGCGACATATTGGATAGGAACGAAGTCTTGGCTTCGCTCGCCACCTCGGCGGCACGGCGTGCGTTTTCCGTTTCAATGTTCGCCTGACGGAGCTGCTCGTTCTTCGCCTCAAGCGTTGTGTTAAGTTCTTCCATGCGCTTGGTATTGCTGCGCTCGGCTGCTAGGGCTTTCTTCTGCTGCTCCCTGAGCACGATGTAAACGAATCCTACGCAGAGCACAAGCATGACCGCAGCAAATGTCATGATTATTGAACCGGTGCTGTCCACAAGGTCCACGGTATTCACCGCCACATAAGACGACGGGATAAGGAACAGCAGCGTCCACCCGGCTCTTTTCAGATGCCGGAGAGCGTAATAGTACTCCTCGCCGTCGAGGACCGCATTGGAATACGCGATACCGCTTTTGTTGAGCTCCTGCTGCGCCTGCTCGAAATTGCTCCCATGGAGGTATTCCATCTGGCGGAGCACCGAATAAGCATTGTGACCGTTCAGCAGCTCGGTGGAATTGGCGCTGAATATCTTGGAGCCGTTCTGGTCAAGGACGTACACGCTGTTGTTGCCGTCGTAGGCTTCGCAGTCGAAATACTGATTCAACTCGTTCATAGCCTGATATGTGCCGAAATAAATAATGCGTATATGTTCTTCTGCGTCGGTAAGCTCCAGCGGGTCTCTCAGCTGGTACATAAATACCATGTCGGCATTTTCGCTGCTGAGCGTACTTGACACGAAGCTGACCTGCTCCGGCTCATCCACAAGGTAGCTCATGTTTTCTGTTATACCCATAAGACCATCACGGGTATAGAATCTTCCGAGGCTATCTACTGCTACTAGCTTTTTCTCGATTTTTGACATCTCGCAGACTTCTTCCTGACGCAGGATGAACTGCTTCAGTCCCTCGGCAGTAGTTATACCGCTGTTCTCCAGCTGATTTGTAAAGGTGAGCGCGTCCGCCCAGCTGAACTCAAGAACATCATTGAGCCCCTCAAAGAGCTGGGTAGTGACTTCTTTCATCTGATTGAGACGTTCTTTATACAATATCCCGTCAATATAACTGCTGTATAATTGCAGGAACATCACGACTCCCAGCGAAGCCGCCGCCACAAATACTGCAACAGAAGCGACCAGCCTCCTGACAGATGGGCTCTTCAAAAACAAACACTTCATAGCTGCACCCTGATCATTTCCAAACGATATCGTCAGCGGAAAGCTCATCGAATTCTGACACCATTTGCTTTACAGCTTCAAGTCCGACAACACCGCTGTCCTGAATATCTCCCTCTGCCGCGACTTCATCGGTCACGCCGCATATCGCCAGTTTGTAGGTCCTGTCTGGCTCAAGCTGAAAGCCATCCGGAGCTACAAGGGCATACGGGTATGTCAACCCATCGCCGTAGCGGTCAAAACCCTGTTCAAGCAGTTCGCGTATCCTTGCCCCGGTCAGCGTGACTGTGCTTATCGTACCTTTCCAACCGGTCGGAACTATGGCGCATATCTCCTCATCCGTTACCATCACCGGATACAGCGACCCGCTAACACCGTTGGGATTCTGCGTATTCGTGTGACCTTTTATCCACTTATTAAGCGAAACCAGTGCAAGTTCCGACCCGGTAGAATTTGCAAATGCAGTTCCCACCAGCCTCGCGCAGTCCTCCTGACTGATATGCTCCGTGACGGTAGTCAGCGCCTCCGGTGTATTGTTCACCACGCTGCCCTGCGAAGCGTCTATCACATTTATAACATCATCCAGCTCCGCCCTGCCGGTCATGAACGCTATCATCTCATCGCCCACCGGAACTATCGCATTTTCCCAGCCGGAATAGATAAACGGAGAGGAATGCCCATTGCTCAGTTCTCCGGCTATCGAATAATAGTAGTTATCCTCGGATATAGGCGCGTCCTTTAACGGTAGCAGAGATGACTTCCTGATGGTCTCTCCGCCGAGTGCGTCCATGCCCTCGACCGTGGAAAACACCTCCATGACATGGAGAGCGTCTTTCAGCTTCTGCTCGTTTCCGGGCTGATCCAGCGAGCTGCTCAGCCCGAAGTATCTGCGCACATTGAGGATGTACACGTTCTGCTTCCCATCCTCCGAAATATACGGCATCAGCCCGAATTCATCACTGGTGTCATTATTAATGCTATCGCTTCCAAGCATGAAGATGGTATTTCCCTTCAGGAACTCCTGCTTCTGCCCGTCGTCGCTCAGGAGGTCGCCGTCTCCGTTCAGCATGCCGATGTCCCGCCATTTTTCGAGCATAGCAAGGCAGCCGAGCATCTCCGGAGAGCCGCTGGCATTTGCAGTTCCGTTCAGATAAGCCGACTGCCAGCGCCGCCCGCCCATAGTGCTCAGAAATCCAGTGTCGCAGATGTTGCAGAAATACTGGAAGCCATATCCCGGGTACTGGAGCTGATCCAGCGCAAGCCGGACGCCCGCCTGTTTCGCCTTTTCCGAAAGCTCCTCCAGGTCAGCAAAATTCTCGGGGAGCTCCCAGCCGTGCTTTTCCAGCAGGGTCTTGTTATAGGTTATGCCGAAACACTGATAATGACATGGCAGAGCATATATCGCGCCGCTTTCGACCGTGACGTCATTCAGGCAGCTCTCCTTGAAATTGTCAGTAAACGCAAATCCGGACATATCAAGCAGCTTATCGCTCACATCGTTATATTTCGGGAGGTTGTACGTCATTGCGAAAATATCCGGGATATCTCCGCATTCAAACTTTTCCAGCGTAAATGCAGTAGTATTAGCTCCGCTGTATGGCAGTATCTCAAAGCGGATCTCGGGATACCTGCTCTGTACCACGGCGATGAAATCATCCAGCTCGTACAACGGCGCATATATCGTCAGCGGCTCGTGAAACGTCTCGTCCGCCGTCTCCGCTGAGTTTCCGCTGGTAATAACACAGCTGGTAGTCCCGGCAAGTATCCCAGCCGCCAGCATAACAGCGGCTGTTGATTTTATTATTTTCATTTCATTCTCCAACCATTTCATCCAGCGATGGTCATTTGACCGCTGCAAATAAATTCAGCACGCAATTAACCATCACAAACTGTCATCATTTTAATTATACATAAAAATACATCTTTTGTCAACAAGTGTATAAACGCCCTTCCTGAATTCCTCAGCCAATGCTTGAAACGCCGGGAATCCCCGGTGTAATGCGAAATGCGGAGACACACAGCGAAAGTCGTCAAAGAAACTTTCCATTCTCAGGGAGCGTTAAAATTCCGTTAAAAAAAGGCAGACGCTCCAGCGTCTGCCCCAGCTTGTCGAAAAAAACGAATTTGCCCGCGAAGCGGGCTTTTGAAATCCGTTTTTTGCTCCGGGTTTCCCGGGGCAAAAAACACTTCTATCCCAGCAAGTGTGCGGGTTGGCGGCAAAGCCGCCAAGACGTGCGCGCGGCTGGGATGTTCGGCGGAAAAGTCCCAACGGGACTTTTTCGACGGTCTCAGGCAGACGCTCCAGCGTCTGCCCCCTATCATAGAAGATCACACTTTTATTGCCGCAGGATTTCAACAATCAACATAAAATTCCTCGCCGCTCTCAAGGCATATGCAGCCGAGCCTACCTCCCATTGACGCGCCGCAGTCGATGGCGATGTGATCATTGACCCTGTAGATATACCCCGGGCGGGGATTGGCTTCTATTATCTGCGTGGGAGTGTGCCCAGTGACAACGAATTTATCCCGGAAATACGGCTTGCTGTAATCCGCCCTCGTCCATAAAAGCTCCTCCGGGGCGTACTCATACAGCGGCTTTTCCGGCTCAAAATTACCAAGTCCGCCATGCACGATGATGTAATCCCTGCCGTTTATCCGAAGCTCCTCGTAAAGCTCGAAATCGCCGATGAATTCGATGACGCTGCCCCTTAACTTATCGTCAAGCTGCCGGAATTCCTCGATAGTCGTTTCGCCGCCGTTACTCATCCAGTCGTAAATGTTGCCTAACGTGCTGTAGTTAAGCCTGAGGGTCTCTCCGTTAAGATATTTAAGGCACTTCATCGCCATGTACTCGTGGTTTCCTGCAAGGCAGACCACATTCGGACGTTTCATCACATCAAGTACCACCTTGATGGGCGATTTTCCGCGGTCGAGAATATCGCCGTCGATATACAGCATGTCGTCTGCGGAAAAACGTATCTTCTCCAGCATTTTTATATATGCGTCATATTGCCCGTGGATGTCTGAAATAACGTAGGTCATCGTTTGTCCTCCCTCGTTCCGTTCACGCTCTATATATAATTATTATCAGAATTCTGCACATACGTCAACCATTTCTTGACCGCAGCCGAAAGATATGCTATAATCAATCCAGAAACGGAAAGCGGTGATGATAACGAAAGACAACATATACGCCGGCTGGAATCCCTGGCACGGCTGCACTAAAATAAGCCCTGGCTGCAAGTACTGCTACGTCTATCGTCAGGACGAGATGTACGGAAACCCCTCCGCAAGCAGCAAATGCGTCCGCACCGGCGCATTCGACCTCCCGGTACAGCGCAGGCGCAACGGAAGCTGGAAAATACCCTCCGGGAAAGTATTCATGACTTGCTTCACCTCGGATTTTCTGCTCAGCGACGCTGACCCCTGGCGGCAGGAATGCTGGAAGATGATACGGCAGCGCTCCGACTGCTGGTTCTATTTCTTTACCAAGCGCATCGACCGCCTTGCCGGTCAGCTCCCGCCCGACTGGGGCGACGGCTACGACAACGTGATGATAGGCTGCACCGTGGAAAATCAGGACCGCGCCGACTTCCGGCTGCCGATATTCCTGTCGCTGCCGATAAAGCACCGTTCCATCATCGTCGCGCCAATGCTGGAGCGCCTGGACATCTCCGCCTACCTCGGAGAGGGAATCGAGGAGGTATCCGCCGGCGGGGAATCAGGTCCCCGCGCACGCCCCTGCGACTACGACTGGATACTGGACCTGAGGCGGCAGTGCGTGGAAAAAAACGTCCCGTTCAGCTTTCACCAGACCGGAGCGCACTTCATCAAAGACGGCAGGACGTACAGCATCGAACGGAAATATCAGAAATCCCAGGCCGAAAAAGCCGGAATTGATTTTCGGATAGGCAGCGGCCTCATACCGGAAACTGCGTCATTCCATGACCCGGACGACATGCAGATAACGCTGGATGAATACTCAGCGTCTGATAATAAACTCTGATGCCGCAGGAGACCCTGCGGCATCAGCTTGTCGGAAAAATCGAATTTGCCCGCGAAGCGGTCTGGGCAGACTACTCTATAGTCTGCCGCTTTTCAGCTATATCATCTGATCCATTTTTTCAGTATCTCGCACAGCTTCTTCATGTCGATGGGCTTGGAGATATGCTCGTTCATCCCCGCGTTCTTCGCAAGAAGCACATCCTCCGCAAAGGCATTCGCAGTCATTGCGACTATCGGTATCTCTCCGCAGCCGGGAAGCTTTCGTATCTCCCTCGCGGCTTCGTAGCCGTTCATCACAGGCATCTGTATATCCATGAAGATCATGTCGTAGTCGTCGGCGCCTTTTTCAGCAAGGATATCCACTGCGGCTTTCCCGTTTTCCGCCGTTTCCACTGCGGCACCGGTCATGCTGATTATTTCACCGGCTATTTCGCGGTTAAGCTCGTTATCCTCTACCAGCAGCACCCTCCTGCCGGAATAATCCGTCTGCTCCAGCTCTCCGATGCCGTCGTCGTCCTGGTCGTGCTTTTTGCTGTCAGAGCCTACCAGCCCCTTGAACAGCGCAGTCAATCTCGAACGGAACAGCGGCTTTGTAATGAATGCGTCCGCGCCTGCCTCCCTGGCCTCCTTTTCGACCTCGGAGCAGTCGTAGGCGGTGAATACGATTATCGGCACATTCCTGCCGACCAGCCGGCGTATCTCCCGGGTGGTCTCCACGCCGTCCATTTCGGGCTTTTTCCAGTCGATGATGAGGGCAAAATAATCGTTCTGCTCCTTGTGTCGCTTTACGGTGCGCTCTATCGCTTCCCTGCCGGAGAGCACCCACTCGCCGTCCATGCCTATCTCGCGCAGTATCTCGACCGCGCCCTCGCAGCAGTTCCTGTCGTCGTCCACAACAAGCACCGGGAGGTCTGCAAGCTCCTCGGCGCTCTCATTCTCGCCGTTCTGCGTGTTAAGTATGATGCTTACAGTGAAACGGCTACCTTCGCCCGGTGCGCTTTTCACCTTTACCTCGCCGTTCATCATTTCCACGATATTCTTGGTTATCGCCATGCCAAGACCAGTTCCGGGTATCTTTCCGGTCCGCTCATCATCCTCGCGGGTGAACGGCTCGAATATCACTTTCTGGAACTCCTCTGACATGCCTATACCGTTATCCTCTACGACAAATTCGTAGCACGCCTTTCCGCCGCGGAAGAACTTCTCGGATATAGCAAGGCTGATCCTGCCGCCGTCCGGAGTGTACTTCACGGAGTTGCTCATGATATTGACCAGCACCTGCTGGATGCGCAGCCTGTCTCCGGTCACGGCCTCGTGCCTTACGTCGGAGAGCGCAACAACAAGCTCGTGATGATGTTCTTCAATACCGGGTTTCATTATCGTCAGCAGGTCGTCCACCAGGTCGGGAAGCCGGAATTCCTCCTGCATTATGCTGATACCGCCGTTCTCGATACGGCTCATATCAAGCACCTCGTTGATGAGGGAAAGCAGGTGCCTGCTGGATTTGGTTATCTTCCCCAGACAGTCAAGGACGCGGTCCTTGTCGTTGATATTGGCTCCGGCGATGGCGGTCATTCCGATTATAGCGTTCATCGGAGTGCGGATATCGTGCGACATGTTGGACATGAACATCTCCTTGGCCTTGTTCGCACGGTTCGCCGCAAGAAACGCGTCCTTCAGCGCCGCTCTCGCTTCTCGCTCGTTGCGTTTAGCCTGGGTGACATCCTGGATTATCAGCAGCACTCTTGTCAGCTCGCCGTCTGCAAATTCAAGCGGTATCGCCGACATATTCTTGAAAAGCTGCTCATCGTTTGAACAGTACTCGAAATTGTAAATGTCCGTTTCCGTCCGCAGATGGCTGCGAAGATGCTCCGCAGACAGCATATACGGGAGGCTCTTTTTATCAGTCAGCATCTTGAACTGGCCGCTGATGTCCTCTATCATCTCGTCATATGTTCCCGAGGTTTTCAGCAGGTGCGTTCCGTCAAGGTTGTGCAGCGTATAGCTGTTATTATGCAGGTCGCACACCGCAAAGCGCTTTACCAGACGGACCATGCCGCGGAGCAGCTCGTCCATGTCATGATTGTCCTTTGCCAGGCGGTGGAGGTCCTCCTCCGCCTTTCTTGCATTGGTGATATCCCGCAGGAATACTATAGCATGTCTTGGCATGCCGCTCTTGTCAACATCTCCCGGAAGTACCATATTGCGTACCCAGTATTCCCTGCCGCCATATTCTGCGCGGCATTCAAAGCTGAGCTCGCCGTCTATCTTTTTAAGCTCGCTGCGGATATAATCCCTCGAGAAAAGCAGACGCATGGTGTCCCGGCTCTCCTCGCCGACGTGCATGCTGACGTATACGCCCACAAGCTCGTCCCAGCTGGTTATCCCGCCGTATTCCTGGAACAGACTGTCGTTCACCTTGAGGTTTTCAAAGGTGTCCTCCTGAAGATCGACATAGTATTCGCAGATATTGGACTTAGAATATGCATGGTGTATCGCTGTGTATTTCTCGTTTTCTTCCCGCGTCCTGCGCTCTTCGTCTATGTTGATGAAAACGCCAGTCATGCGGCTGGGGGTGCCGTCCATACGGCGGTTGACCTCTGCTTTTTCCCTAAACCAGTGATACACGCCGTCCTTTGATTTCGCGCGGTATTCCACCTCGTATTTGGTGTTGTTCGACTTGTCGCTGGCGGCAGAATAGAAGCATTCCATAACCCGGCTGCGGTCGAACGGGTGTATACGGGACTCCCACGCGGAAATGTCGTCCGGGAACTCCTCCGGGTCGCTGAATCCTAAAAGCTGGCGGAATTTCTGGCTCCACGTCACTCGCTTGACGCTGGCGTCCTCATAGAAATCCACATACCAAACGCCGGACTGGTAGATGTTGTTTACAAGGTCAAGATTCTGTGCGTCCCACGCGATGCGCACCGCCATGACCCATATCGGAACGCCGTTGCTGTCGAACGATTCCGTCTTGAAAGTACGGACATACATCGGCGTTCCATCGCTCATCACCATACGGAACAGACCTGCGCCGGCACTCTCGCGGAACTTGCCGTTTTCAATGTATCGCAGGTCGTCGCAATGAACCAGCGGCTTGAGGGAGCCTCCGGTAACTTTCATGAACCGATCGTAATCGTAGCCCAGGTTATGCATAAAAAAGCTGCTCATGAACAGCAGACTAAGATCGTCGTCGTAATAACCGCCGATGCATCCCACCGAGTTGTTCTGCGACAGCGCACAACGGATAGACCCGCTGTTATTCGACAGCGAGTCGGCTTCTTGCCTTAAAAGCAGGATCTTTTCCGTGTATAGGTCGGAATAAACAGGTTCCTCTGTTAAATTATGTATCCGATACAGCTGATCCGGCTGCATGCTCTCAACCTCCGATTTAAATTTGTAAAGTATCTTCCTGTACTTCGTCTGTTTCAAATTGGTACAATTATACCATATCCCGTTTTTTATTGTCAATATTGGAATCATTAAAATTGCATTAAGGAATTAAAGGACAGCCGTCAAACTAACCGCCGCAACGTCGCTGCTGTGTGCCGCATACCATAAAAAGCATAGTGGCTATGCTAAAAATACATTAATATTATCAGGCCGTCGAAAAAGTCACTAAAGTGACTTTTCCGACGGTCTGAACTCCCGGAACACTAACGTACCGGGAGGGGTTTTCTATGCGTTTTAGAGTATCACTGAGCGTCACGGAAGCTTGTGATCGCATTGACGGTCATACCGTAGCTTTCCTCTATCCTTGCGAAAAGGACATCCGCTCCGTCGGTGCTACCGGCTCTCAGCAGCTCAGTCAGCTCGGAACTGAACTCGTAGAGCTTGTCAAATCCGAGGTTCACACACACGCCCTTGAGCGTGTGCGCCGCGCGGAAAGCGTCCTGGATACGGTTCTCGGCAAGCGCGATTTTCAGGTCGTTGAAGCTCGGGTCGTTCAGAAATTTGACGGCTACTCTGGCGATTATCGCCTCGCTGCCAAGGCGGCGGAGAACGCCGTCAAAATCGGAGCCCATGTTCTCGTAACATCCTCTAATAGTCATAATTATCTCCTTGTGAATGAATTTTGATTATATAATATCAGGTATCGAACTTCGTCTTGATATCCTGATTGATGTCAATCAGGCAGTCGAGCAGCAGCGGGTTGAACTGACCGCATTCGCCGTTAAATATCATCTTCAGAGCTGTTTCGTGCGGGAGCGCCTTCTTATACACGCGCTCGCTTACCAGCGCGTCGTAAACGTCCGCAATAGACACGAGCTGCGCGGATATCGGTATCTCGTCGCCTTTCAGTCCGTCCGGGTACCCTCTGCCGTCCCAGCGCTCGTGGTGCCAGCGGCATATTTCGTGGGCTATCTTGATGAGCTCCTCGTTCTGGTACTGCTCCAGACTTTCTATCATCTGAGCGCCGATGACCGTATGGGTCTTCATTATCTCGAACTCCTCGGGAGTGAGCCTGCCCGGTTTGTTCAGTATCTTGTCGTCAATGCCTATCTTTCCGATGTCGTGGAGCGCCGACGCCGTAGGTATGAGCATTTTTTCAGTATTCGTGATGGCGTACTTGTCGGTCTTTTTAACGAGCTGGTCCAGCAGCATTTCGGTCAGCGTGCGGATATGAACTACATGCAGTCCGCTTTCTCCGTTGCGGAACTCGACTATCTGGCTGAGTATGCCGATCATCATGCTATTGTTCTTTTCTTTCTCGTTGATCTGGTCTGTGACCAGTTTAACGAGCCTGCGCTGCTTGGAGTACAGCTTGATAGTGTTGAACACGCGATGGTGAACGACTTTCGCGTCGAACGGTCTGCTGATATAATCCGAAACTCCCATTTCGTACGCCTCGCATACCGACGAATCGGAATTGTCGCTGGATATCATGATGACCGGGATATCCTCGATGAGATGGTCGGAATTCATCACACGCAGCACTTCGAAACCGCTTATTCCCGGCATCACTATATCAAGGAGCACGATAGATATCGCGGTACCGTATTCTTCCAGTATAGACAGGCACTCCTCGCCGCTCGCCGCCTCCATGATGTTGAACTCGTCCTTCAGCATGGACGAGAGTATGTCTCGGTTGAACTCGGAATCGTCAACGATGAGCACGTTCAGCTTGGCGGAATCGTCTGCCGTGAGCTTGCTGTCGTCCGTGACCACAGTGTTCTTGCGGTTCTTCGCAATGTACATGTTCTTGTCTGCGCGGGTGACTGCATTTGTAAGGGGCTCCCTGACCGCGAGCACTCCGCCGATGCTGACCGACAGCTTCAGCCCGGAATATCCAGGGATATCCGCCTTATAGATACAGCGCTTTATGTACCTGAGCTGCTGTGTGAACCGGTCGTCCGTTATTCCGGGCATTATCAGCAGGAATTCATCCCCGCCGTAACGAACCAGGATATCAGTCGCACGGATACATCTGCGGATAGTGTCCACCACCGTCCTCAGCACCGCGTCACCGGCGTCGTGACCGCAGGTGTCATTATACAGTTTGAAATCGTCGAGGTCTATCATTACAACTCCGGCGGATATCTCTGCGTTTTTCAGGTATTCTTCATAGTACCGGCGGTTTAACGAACCGGTAAGCGCGTCAAGATATATTTCGGAGTTGTTCTTTGCAAGGCGCTCCGCAAGCTCCTCGTGACCGTTAAGGAACACCAGCGAATCCCCCGATATCTTCTTGACTATCTCGATGACGCTGGGTTTGCCGTCAACCTCAGCATAATGCGCGATAACCTGATAAATATCAGAGCCGATGAATTCCAGCTTAGATATCTGTTTCTTCTGGGAAAGCGCCATCATTGCAACGCTTACCGCACAGCTCACGCCTCTGCCGCTCACCTCTACCCTGGGTTCAACGCTGTCATCACCCGTCTGCCTGAGGTCATCCTCATTCAGCAGCTCGACAAACGGGAATATTCTCCGCAACGCATTCATTTCTTCCTGCGCCTGCTGCATCGTCAGTTTCTCTTCTGAATTCATCAATTTAATTGCTCCTATCGGACCGATCGGTCATTTATTTATGTGAATCGTACTTGCCGGTCTACTTTGGATTCTTGCGGTTCCACCATTCGGTGAGGACCTTCTGCGCCGCGTCAAGGTCGTAGTCCTCGACTGCGGCGGTAAGCCGCTTGAGGTACGCCTTTTCGTCGTCGCCGAGCCTGCGGACCGACATCTTTTCGATAACGTCGTCGATACGCAGGGAATCCATCTCGTCAAGCGAATCCTGCATTTCCTGAAAGAGGTCGTTCTCCTCCTTGGTCGCCGGTGTCATGAGCGTGCTGAACTGTGCCGTACCGCCGCACTGGCGTGCCGCCGGCTCATCGTAATATGCAGTTTCAGGCATAACATCCGAGAAGTACTTGCCCATTTCCTGCTTGAGCCTCAGGTATTCTATAAGCATTGCGTTCGTGTGGCGGCTGATATAGTCGAGGTCGTTCTTGTTGCCCGCCTCCTCCAGACTTGCCGCAACGGAAGAAAGGTGATTTGCGCCTATCTGCTTCGCTGAACTTTTCAGCGAGTGGACTTCTATGGTGAAATTCTTTATATCGTTTGTTTTCCAGAGGGAGCGTATGCGCGCTTCCTTTTTGTCAATGGGCGGTAGAACTGATACATTACATTGCGCAGCAGCGCCTTGTTGTTTATTAGCGCCAGCGCCGAGCCGGTATCCACTCCCTTTATCATCGGGAGCGCGTCGGTTTCCTAGACCTTGCGCGCTGCGGGCGACTGGTTGCTTATCGGAACGATCTTTTCCTCCGAGAGCCAGCGCCTTATCTTATTTATCATATCCCTGAGCTCGATTGGCTTTGCGATGAAGTCGTTGAGCCCCTCTTTCAGGAACATGTCGCGGGCGCCGCCGGAGACGTTCGCCGTGAGCGCTATTATAGGCACGTCCGCATAGGACGGAAACTGGCTCCTTATAATGTGCGTAGCCTCAATGCCGTCTATCTCCGGCATCATGTGATCCATGAACACGATATCGTAGCGGCAATTGCGCACCATGTCAATCGCCTCTTGTGCGCTGCCGGCGGTGTCCACCTGCATCCCAAGCGGCTCAATGACGCCCTTGGCGACAGACAGATTTATCATGTTGTCGTCAACGATGAGAATGTGAGCCTCCAGCGCAGTAAAGGAAAGCTCTGCGTCATCTGCGCTCTCATCGCGTGTGAATCCGTCGCACAGCCCCATCGCCGCAACATCGTTAACGAGCGACAGTGGCTCGTACTTCACCTCGACTATCGGCATATCGCCGGAATCGAGATTTGAATAATCGAGAATGTCATTTATGATCGTCAGCAGATGCCTGCCGGAGGACCGTATCTGATGCACGTACTCCTTTGCGTCCTGCGACATGTCCTTGTGCAGCGCCATCTCGGTCATCCCGAGGATAGCGTTGAGCGGAGTCCTCATCTCGTGGCTGACGTTTGCAAGAAAGTCGGAGCGGTGCTGCGCAGCCTTTGCAGCTGCGGCGTTGACCCTCTGGACCTCTGCGGATTTCTTCGCCATCTCAGAAAGTATCCTGGCGAAATCACGTATGTAAACGGAGGCTCTTTCCGCCTCGTCGTTGCTGATTATCCTTACCCCCGCCATATCCGAGGAAATCAGATTCTCATCTCCGCCGATCATAGCGGCGACTCCGCAAATTTTCTCGTAGACCGGAGCCTCCATAAGCACCCATCCGCCAGAAAGTATGCCAACGACCTTGTCCGCGACCTTTGTTAAATCAGATTACGGATCATTATAAACAGTCGTTCCATGTTGACCGGCTTGAGCAGATAACCCTGCGGCTTCATCGAGATGACTTCCTGAACTTTATCCGCGTCCGAAACGCCGGTAAGGAATATTACCGGGATATCCTTCAGGCACAGGTCGGCACGTATCCACTTGAGGACCTCCGCGCCGCTCTCCATCGGCATCTGATAGTCAAGGAGGATAAGATCCACCGTCTTTGTCTGGAGGTATTTCTCGGCGATCTTTCCGTTCGCCATCGCCGTGACATTGTAGAACTTCTCCTCCAGCGCGGTTTTCAGTAGACGCAGCGTCGTCCACGACCATGATGTGCTTTCTGTCCGCCGGGTCTCCCTCCTCGCCGATAAGCACGATAGGCTCATGGCGGAGCTCCGCGGCACGCTTTGCCGCCTCCGACAGGAGTATCCGGGACTTTCTCGGGTCGTCCGGCTCGGAATATATCCAGTCGAACAGGTCTGGAGCCCTCACCTGCGCCTGCTTGCAAACCTCGGAAGCCGCTATCATAACGAACGGAACATATCCGGGTCGTAGCACTCGACGTGGCGGATTATGTCCTCCGTAAAGCCGGAGGTGCTTATGCACTCGCAGCTTGGGTCTAGGTTCGCGAGTACGTTCTGGAGTTTCTGTTCATTTCTACAGTTTACCAGCATTTTAAAACTCATATTACAAATTACCACCTTTTCAATTAAACGGAAAAGCTTATCAAAAAAACAAAAGTCTTACGTTCAGAAAAGGACGTCAGACTGTTTGGAATTTAAAATCTATACTCTTGAATTATATCAGATTTATTAACGTATGTCAATATATGCTGACGCAAATCAAGCGCTATTTTTTCGTTAAGCATTCATTTTTTTCCAACAGTCGCTGAATATTAATAAATGTATTCATTTTAACGGCAACATAACTTGATATTTGGTACATTATTTCTATTGACGTATATAAAACACTTGTGTTATAATAATTTATATGATATACTGCTTTAAAGCAATAAATTAACATAATAGTAATGTAATGGTTAGCCTGGGACATCTTACATTGCAAACAGTGTTCCAGACCCGAGAGGAATTCGAAATGGATAAAGGCAGCCTGTTAGAAACGATACTGAACAGCTCAAATCAGATGATCCAGGTGAGCGACGCGGAAACCTACCAAATGCTGTATGCGAATAACGCCACAATAAGATTCTCCGGCAGGGACGGAGCTTCGTACATGGGACAGCCCCGCTTTGGGGCTCGACTCCCCCTGCCCTTTCTGTCCACTGCGTGAATTACATGCAGAAAGTCCCAGCGAGACGGAAGTCCGACCCCGCCGAAGCGGAGCGCTCCAATCACGCCAAGACCACGTTCCTCAACAGTATATCCCACGATATCCGCACTCTGCTGAATGCGATAATCGGCTTTACTGCTCTCGCTTCTTCCCACATCGACGACCCGGAGAGCGTCTCCGGATACCTCTCCAAAATAACCACCTCCAGCAACCACCTGCTCTCCCTCATCAACGACGTGCCCGACATGAGCCACATCGAAAGCGGAAAGATAAACATTGAGGAAGCTCCTGCGCATCTCTCCGACCTGCTGAACTACCTGCGCATGATAATCCTGCCGAACGTTTCTTCAAATCAGTTCGACCTGTTCATCGACACGCAGAACGTTACCAGCGAAAACATCATCACCGATAAGCTGCGCCTTAATCAGGTGCTGCTGAATATCCTGACCAACGCGATAAAGTACACCGACTCCGGCAGGATAGACATAACGCCAGGTACGTCCCATGCCCGGGACAACTGCGTTGAACTGCGGTTCTCCGTAAAGGACACCGGTCAGGGAATACGCGACGAGGACCGATACAAGCTGTTCAGCATGTACAGCCGTCTGGACGAAAAGAAGAACAACGGCAGGGAGGGCACCGGTATCGGACTTGCGATATGCAAGTATTTTGTTGACCGCATGGCGGGCAGCATCACAGTAAACAGCACCTACGGAAATGGCAGCGAGTTTTCGTTCACCATACCGCAGAAAATCGCAGACAATATCCCGAACGAACCCCAAACCGGGATCAGTTTCCAATTCGCGATCAGCGGCGCCCGGATACTGCTGACCGACGACGGAGTTACCGGTGTGCGTGAGCGCCTGATGAGCATAGGCATGAACGACTGCATCATGAAGCCCATCGACCCGGATAAGCTGTTTCAGACGATACGCAAGTACCTGCCCGAAAGCAAGACCATAGGAAAATAAGCTGTGCCCCTCCGGAAAGCGAGGGACTTGCTAATGTGCAGAACAATAAGGAGATATATAATTGAGAAATAAAAAAGACCCGGGCGCACTGACACCATCCCCGGCAATGTCTGTGATGGACGCTGTCCCGGTATTGTTCTTCGGCGCGTCCGCAGTGTTCGTCGCGCTGATTTTCAAGAGCGTACTTTTCTGTATTGGAGCTGCGCTGTGCGTCCTCGCTGGTCTGGGGAAGGTCGCATGGAAATTCATCAAAGCACTCAACGGGAAAGACATGCGGCTGCTGTTCATTCAGATGAGATGGCTGATGCCGGCGGGATTCCTGCTGATGATCATCTCGCTGTTCGTTGACCACGCTGATTTTTCCGCAGTCTGGAAGAACATCACCGGATTTCCCTGCTGGATATTGTTTGCGGCAGGCTGCGCCGGAATGGCGGCAATGATAATATTCGCCATCACCGCCGACCCCGGAAACGCCCGCGTCAACTGGACGGAGCAGACGGTCAATGCAGTGGCGCAGCTGTTTTTCCTGCTCGGCGTAATAATAATCTGGTACTCCTCCGGCAGCTACAAGGCAGCCCCTGAAGCCGCAGAGTGCCTGTCCGGAACGGAAACCACCTCGGTCAGCGAAACGGACTTCGGACTGTTCTTCGACGGACCGGGCTCCGATTCTGCGCTGATTTTCTATCCCGGAGGAAAGGTGGATCACACCGCATACGCTCCGCTCATGCTGGAAATCGCAGAAAGCGGAATCGACTGCTTCCTGTGTGAAATGCCGTACGACCTCGCCGTTTTCGGGATAAACACCGCCGAAAAGGTGATGGAGAATTACAGCTACGACAAATGGTATGCAGGCGGTCACTCGCTGGGAGGAGCTATGGCTTCTGTTTTCGCCAAAGGCAGAACGGATATCTGCGGTCTGGTACTGCTTGGGGCATACCCTACCACGCAGCCGGACTGCCCTTCTCTGCTCGTTTACGGAAGCAATGACGGCGTTGTTGACCGCAACAAACTTGAAGCAGGTCTATCCTACGCCAATGCAGTTAACGCAGAAATACCAGGCGGAAATCACGCGTGGTTCGGCTGCTACGGAAGTCAATCCGGCGACAACGCGGCTGACATATCCCACGAAGAACAGTGGAAATTGACAACAAATGCAGTATGCAATTTTGTGAACGCGACTTGACGCGATGGCGGAGCTGCTATCCCCATTTCTGCTGAGGCGGGATATATCAGCGTCCTACAGATCGTCCAGGCATGGAGCAAAGTACGCTGATAGTGTACCATTTTACCGAATCATTGTGGTATAATTTTCATGTATTATGAATTTACCGCCATGAAAGGAAATGTGCCTTTGTATGTCTGAACAGAGATCGACTAGAGAACTTCTTGAGGTTTTGAAGAACAAATCATCCTACTCGGAGGCACGCGAGGAGCTTGAAAAATCGCAATATTCGGTCAAGCTGTCGGAATATCTGCATGCAATCGCCGATGAACGCGGTATGAAGCAGTCTGATATAATGCGCCGCTCGGGACTTAAAAAATCATACTTCTACCAACTTTTTGACGGAAAACGCGAAAACCCGTCGCGTGACACGCTGATACAGCTCAGCTTCGGTTTCAGATTCACGCTGGACGAAACGCAGGATTTCCTGAAACACCTTGGAGCAGCCATGCTGTACCCCAGGATTGCCCGTGACGGTGCCATCATATTTGCTATACAGCACAGCATGGATATCATAGAATGCGACATCCTGCTTGCAGAGAATGGTGAAAAACCACTGATGAAAACATAATTATTCACCTGCCAACCGAAAACGCTGCCGACGATCCCGCCGACAGCGTTTTCAGTTATCCTGAATAAAACAAGTACCCCGCCAAATGGCGGGGTACCTTTTCTGTTAGGTCACTGAAAGACCGTTACACTCTGACAGTGATGGTCGAGGACGCTACATAAACATCGTTTACCATTGCATATACAACGTAAGTGTATGTAACGTTCTTGGTAAGCGTGGAATCAGTCCAGCTGCCGTTCGCAGCAGCAGTAGTGTACATCGTATCCCACTTCTTGCCGTCGTTGCGGCGTACTCTGTACTTAGTTGCACCCGCTACCTTGTTCCAGGAAATTATCGCTTTTCCGTCGGAGGTCGTTGCGGTGATCTGCGCGGAATTCTTGCCTCCTACCAGGGCTACCTTGACTGTTGTCGAGGGCTCTCCTGGTACGGATCCTGCGAACGGATATACTACATATGTGTAGCGCTTGCCGCTTTCAGCCGTCGTATCTACATATTCCGTGCCTGCAAAGGTCTTGAGCGTTGTCCAGCCCTTGCCGTCGTTGCGACGGATACGATACTTTGTCGCTCCCTTTACCTGATTCCAGGTAACTACCACATTGTTACCCTGCGCGCTTACCTTGAGCACTGGCAGCAACGCATTCGTTATCCTGATGGATACCGCCTCAGACGCAAGCTGGAACTTGCCGTTTACATACGGATATACCACATAGCTGTATGTGATGTCGGTCTCCGCTGTTGCGTCGGTGTACGCCGTGTTTGCTACCGTTGCAAGCGTTACCCAGCTGCTTCCGTCACTGCGGCGCACGCGGTACTTGGTTGCTCCGTTTACCTTTGTCCATGTGAGAGCTACCTTGCCGTTGTTGTCGGCTGCCTTTACTACAGGCGGCTCTGCTACCTTTACGGTGATGGACTTGCTTTCAGACTGTAACGACAGGTTGAATTCGTTGTTTACATAAGGGATAATAACGTAGGTGTAGGTCTTGCCCTTTGCGACCTGGTCGGTGTATGTGAGCGTGGATACTGTTGCTACAGTTGTCCAGGAGCTGCCGTCGCTGCGGCGGATACGGTACTTGCCCGCGCCGGTGGTCATCGTCCAGCTCAGAGTTACCTTGTTGTCGTTAACGGACAGGGAAAGCTCCGGCTTTACGGCAGGTACGCCGGAGGTTTTTACAGTGAGCTCGCCGGCTGTGCCGAATATGTCGCCTGCTTCAACTGTTCTTACAGGAACAACTCTGAACTTGTACTCCGTAGCCGGAGAAAGTCCGGATACCGTGTAATTTCTGGCGTCGGTCCTGCCGGAAAGCTTCCATGCGGAAGCAGCGGCGTCCCATACATATACATCATAACCAGTTGCATTCGATGTGCCATTCCATGTGAGCTCTACTGAAGTATCCTCAACACTGGATGAAAGATTTTGGAGTGATTCAAGAGAAAATAATGTAGTTACATTAACAAAATCAGCATTGGAATATGCTCCGTAAACTTCTTCAACACAGGGTCTTACAACGAAATTATATGTTGTATTCTGATCGAGGATCCCATCTTCCGAACGATACTTGGTATCGGTAATGCCGGAAATGATTTTTAAGCAGTTAGGAGTTCCGTTGATGTCAAAGACAAGTATTTCATAGCTGTCTGCGCCCTCGACCTTAGTCCAGCTTGCGTTGAACCAGGTATCGGCGGGATTTACTGTGTATTCTATCTCCTTGCGCAGCTCGTCAGCCATAAAGCTGTAATCGTAATCCGTAGCATAGCCCTCGGCGGTGGAATCATATGCGCTGTGGATAGTTACTGTCTCGGAATAAGAGAATGGATTAGATTCGATAGTGGTAACGGAGGAAGGAATATACACATCCTGGAGTGAAAGGCACTCGGTAGCGCAGTTGCTCGGAATGGATGTAAGTCCGGACGGGAATACAAGAGTCTTTAGCTTAGGAAGCTTTCTGAATGCGTTAGTGCCAACCTTTCCGAGGTATTTGCCGAAATCGACCTCAGCGAGATTCTTACAGTTGTAGAATGCGGAATCTCCAATGGAGGTGACTTTCACCATTTTAACGCTTGTAAGTGCGTCGCAGTCATAGAATGCTTCCATGCCTATATACTCAACAGCCTCTGGAAAAGATACAGACGACAAGGAATCGCAATTTTTGAATGCATAATAATTGATTCCAACAAGTTTATCGCTGAATGATACACTTTCGAGAGATACACAGTTCTCGAAAGCAGATTCGTTGATATACTGTGCATTTTCAGGTACGTTCACTTTATTAAGAGCAGAACAATTATAGAAAGTACCTTTGCTGATATTATCAATGTTATCGGGCAATACTACGCTTTCCAGTGATGTACAGCCATTGAATACATCCACGCCCATTGAGGTTACGCTTTCTGGCACAACAACAGATCTAAGCGCAGTGGCATTTTTAAAAGCTTTGCTATCAATAGTATTAAGCTCATCCGGGAAAACTATATTTTGAAGAGAGGTGCACTCTTCGAATGCAGAATAGCCGATATAAGTAACGCTTTGCGGAATAACGATAGATTCAAGTTCCTTAGCTTCAAAGAACATGGCATTAGGAATATCCACTCTCATAGGAGAAGATGAATTATCCTCGCCGAATGTCACGTTCTTGACGCCGGAATTTGCAAAAGCGCCGGAAGCTTCGGTAACTGTAGCAGGAATGGTAATATCAGTGAGCGCTGTACAGCCTGCAAACACGCCGTTCATCTTTACCTGCTTGGGCGCAAGCGTTACAGAAGTAAGTGCGGTGCAGTTTTCAAACACCTTATAGCCAAGGTTACGCGCGGGTTTGGGAATGGTGACTGAAGTAAGTCCTGTGTTTGCAAATGCATAGTTTCCGATTTCGGTAAGCGGCGTTGGAAGCTTGATCTCTTTAAGAGACGAGCAACCGTCAAATGCATTATCGCCCAGATTATAAAGACCAGACGGAAGCGTAACGGATGAAAGAGCAGTACAATTATTAAATGCAGAATAACCTATTTCACTTACGGAATCAGGAACAACTATAGAAGTGATATTAGAATCCCGGAACGTATTTGAAGGGAGAACTGAAAGCTTATCGCTGATTTCAACTGTAACCAATTCAGGCGTATTGTAAAATATACCGCCATCTTTAAACCAGTATTCACTTCTGTAACCTGCATTCTTAAAAGTTGCGGGAATTTCAGAAACATAAGACAGCTTCGGGTTATTTGCGAACGCATTACGTTCTGCGGAAACTAGCCCCTTTGAAAGAGTTATGCTTTCCAGATTTGCACAACCATTAAATGCAAAGCTTCCAATAGTTGTAACACTATCAGGTAATACTATCTGAGTAATATCATCACAAAACTCAAATGCTTGGTCGCCTATAGTTGTAACAGAGTCAGGAATAATTATAGAAGTGATGTTTGAAGCGCGAAACGTATTTGCAGGAAGAGTTGTAAGCTTATCACTTATAGCCACAGTCAAAAGCTTAGGTGTGTTATAGAAAATACTAGTATAATAATGATATGATGTACTATAAACCGATTGAAGAGTGGCAGGAATTTCAGAAACATAAGAAAGTTCTGGATTGTTAGAAAAAGCATTTTCTTTTATGGTAATGAGATTTTTAGATAGTGTTATGCTTGTAAGATTCCCGCAGTTATCGAATGCAAAATAACCGATTAAAGTAACTGTGTCAGGGATAACTACAGAAGTGATGGTCGTATTGTTTTGAAATGCTCTATCTCCTATCTCGGTAACAGTTTTCGGGATAACAACATGCGAAGCAGAGCCGGAATATTTGGTAAGTACACCATCCTCAATTGTAAATCCATCTACGTCAGCGTCTTCCGCTAACTCAATATACTCATCCTCAGGCTCGGTGATGTCAGCAAATTCTACAGGTTCAGCTGTTGCTTCTGCTTCGGTAGTTGCTACAGACTCGATTGTTGCTTCAGACTCTTCCGAAACAGTCTCAATCTCAGATACAACCGCTACATCCTCTGCAAACGCACCGGTAGGGATGCTGAAAGACGAGAGCAGAGTGATCATGGCAGTTACACTGGCAAGGATCTTCTTGTTTTTCATATAATTCTCCTTCAATATAAATAGTTCGTGGATAATTTAATGAAAACCCACTACTATAATGATTATACAACGTATGTTTTTTAATGTCAAGGCTATTTTTAAAATTTAGTAATGAAACAGCAGTCATTTCAACATGCATAAGTAGTCAGGCTAAACAATCGGAGCTTGGAAGCCTTGACTTGAACAGCAGTTTGTGCTATAATAGTCGAAAAAGAAATTTCAATAAAATGCGGAGGTGCCACAATGACAGAAAAGGAAAAAATGATCTCCGGAAAAATATATGACCCCTCGGACAAGGAGCTTGCGCAGCTGAGAGCGAGCGCCCACAGCCTGTGCATAGAATACAACTCGCTCCCCGAAACAGACGATAAGCGCGGAGAGGTGCTGAAAAAACTCGGGATAAACGGAGATTCATTCTATTTACAGGGACCGGTGCAGTTCGACTACGGCTGCTTCACGACCATCGGAACGAATTCCTACGCGAATTTCAATTTCACCTGCGTGGACTGCTGCCCGGTGACTATCGGGGACAACGTGTTCATGGGACCCAACGTTTCCCTGCTTACGCCGATGCACCCGCTGCGCTGGCAGGACAGAAACCAGTACGCCAAGCCTGACGGGACGTTCACCGACAAGGAATACGCAAAGCCCATCACCATCGGAAGCAACTGCTGGATAGCCGGAAACGTCACCATCTGCGGCGGAGTCACCATCGGAGAGGGATGCGTTATCGGCGCGGGGAGCGTTGTCACACGGGATATCCCGCCGAACTCGCTGGCTGTCGGAATTCCGTGCAGAGTTATCCGCGAGATAACAGAGGAGGACTCCCTCGAAAATCACCCGGAACTGTTCTGAAATATAGAAATAACCCTGCCAGGCGGCTAGCCTACTGGCAGGGTGTTTGCATTTTCATTTCAGCGCCGTCCAAAAAACTATTGAAAACCTGCGGCGTATATGCTATAATCAGATAAAAAGAGCAATTGAGAGGCTGAACATGAATAAAAAAGATGACCGCAGCAAGCACAGCGGACGCAGCCAGCTGCTGCCGCTGTTCCTGTCGTTCCTGAAAATCGGCGCGTTCACATTCGGCGGTGGCGCGGCTATGATACCACTCATCCAGAAAGAAGCGGCAGAGCGCCACAAATGGATGACCGACGATGATATACTTGAGATCGTAGCGATCGCCGAAAGCACTCCCGGTCCCATCGCGGTCAACGCCGCGACATTCACCGGCTACCGTGCCGCAGGAGTCCCCGGCGCAGCGCTGGCTACTGTAGGAGTGGTACTCCCGGCGTTCCTGGTAATAGCCGCAGTTTCCTCCGCGCTGACGCTTTTCAGCGGGAATCAGTGGGTGCGCTGGGCTTTCGGGGGTATCCGCGCCGGAGTGCTCGCGCTCATCGTGAAATCCCTCGCCGGAATGTACCGGCAGTGCCCGAAGAACGCGCTCTCCTACGTTATCACGGCGGGAATTTTCATCGCGGCAGGATTTCTGAACGTGAGCGTACTGCTGCTGATAGTGCTCTGCGCGCTGCTGTGGCTTTTTTTCACGCTGCGGAAGAGGGGTGGGGAACAGTGATATATCTCGAACTGCTGCTGACGTTCCTGAAAATAGGCACGTTCACATTCGGAGGCGGCTACGCCATGCTCCCGATGATACAGGAGGAGGTGAAGTCCCACGGCTGGCTTGATACCGCCGAGCTGGTGGATTTCATCGCCGTCAGCGAAAGCACTCCCGGACCGTTCGCGGTGAACATCTCTACATTCGTCGGAATGCGCACCGCCGGAATCCTCGGCGCGTTATGTGCGACGTTCGGAGTGGTGCTTCCGTCGTTCGTCATCATACTTATCGTAGCCAGGTTCTACGAAAAATTCCGGGAAAGCCGCGTCGTCAAGGGCTGCATGGAAGGTCTGAAGCCCGCCGTAGTCGGACTTATCGCCGCCGCGCTCGTCACCACCGGTCAGGCGGTGTTCTTCCCTGCCGGGATAACCGCCGGAGTTTTCACAAGTCCTGCGTTCCTGTGCTCCGCCGGGATATTCATAGCGACGCTGGTACTGGCGTTCCGGAAGCTCCACCCGATACTCATCATCGTGATATCGGCGGCGCTGGGAGTGCTCACCGGCTGGTGTTTCGGCTTATAGCGCGGGCTGGCTTCCGAGGGCCTGCCGCAGCCGCTCGAGGAAAAGCTCCGCCGGCTTCGCGAATACCTGGTACTTCTTCCAGATGAGGTGCATACCTATGCGAAAAGGCGGGTCGAGGGGAATGAACGTCAGGTCAGTTCCGGCGGTGTTTATCAGCCCGTCGAGGGTCACGATATCCGCGAGCCCCGCCTGCGCCATTATCGACGCGTTGTAAGTCAGGTTGTAGCTTCCGGCGAGCTCCACCTCCGCCATAGGCTTTCCGAGCCACTCCGAGAAATCGTCCCGGATGAGCGCCTGCCGCGAAAACATAACAGGAACCCCTGCAAGGTCTGCGGGGATTATTTTTCCTTTTCCGGCGAGCGGAGAATCCCGCCTGGTCAGCAGCCCGAAGCTGTCCTCAGCAGGCAGCCGCAGCGAGTTGTAACGCGCAATGTCAACGTTCCCCATCACCAGGCAGAAGTCAAACAGACCGCGCTCCAGCCGCTCGATTATGTCTGCGGAATCTCCGCTGACCGTGTGGAACCTGACACCGGGATACTCACTGCGGATATCCTGCATGACTCCTGCCAGAATGCGCATTTCCCGCGTTTCCCCTGCCCCGATGTAGACGTCTCCGGAAAGGCTCTCCGCAGTCTGGGAAAGCTCGTCCTTTGTGCGGCTGACTAGGCTGACTATCTCCTCGGCGCGTTTGCGCAGGTGCATTCCCTCCTCCGTGAGGGTCAGACGGCGGCTTCCCCGGATAAAGAGCTGCGCTCCGAGTTCCTCCTCCAGCTCGCGGAGCTGTCGGGAAAGCGTAGGCTGAGTGAGGTGCAGTGCCTCCGCTGCGCCGGATATGGTCTGTTCCCGCGCGGCGGCGAGGAAGTATTCCAGTACGCGTATCTCCATTTGCTACCTCCGTATCAGTAGTTGTACTTCTTTTTCTTTACGGCGAGGAATATCAGCGAGATGATGAACGCGCAGACCTCCGCGAACGCAACGGATATCCATACCCCGTCAAGCTTAAAGAATATCGGAAGGATCAGCACCGCCGCAAGCTGGAACACCAGGGTACGCAGGAACGACACCGCCGCCGAGATGGCGCCGTTGTTAAGCGCGGTGAAGAACGAGGAAGTGAAGATGTTGAATCCCGAGAACAGGAACGTGAACGAGAACAGCCGGAACGCATGCACCGTCATTTCGTACAGTCCCTGGTCGTAACCCACGAAGATATGCGCCAGCGGAGCGGCAAGCAGCTGCGCCAGACCTACCATCACAACGCCCGCGCCCAGGGTCAGACGGGTGCTCTTTTTGCGCATGTTCTGGAGTTCCGTGTGGTTCTGCGCGCCGTAGTTGTATCCGACGATGGGCGCAGTGCCGATAGCGTAGCCGATATAAATCGCGGCGAAGATGAACTGCACATACATCAGTACGCCGTAAGCGGAAATGCCGTCCTGCCCGGCGAGTTCGATAAGCTGGTGGTTGTAGAGCATGCTGACTATCGAGGAGGAAATATTCGTCATCAGCTCCGAAACGCCGTTATAGCACGCCTGACCTATCGGGCGCAGCTCCATGCGGGTCAGGACGATGCGCAGCTTGCTGCCGTTGTTCTTTTTGAGAAAGAACAGCAGCGGGAGCAGTCCGCCGACGGTCTGGCTAATTCCGGTGGCGAGCGCTGCGCCGACGACTCCCATGTTGAATGCTCCGATGAGCAGCGCGTCCAGCGCCATGTTGGTGAGTCCCGCCGCAACTACGACTGCAAGTCCCATCTTAGGACGCTCCGCAGTTACAAGGAAGCTCTGGAACACGTTCTGCAGCATGAAGAACGTGTTGAATATCAGGCAGGTGCGCGCGTAGGTAACGCAGGAAGCAAGCATTTTCTCGTCAGCTCCGAGGAACCTTGCGACAGGCTCCGCGAATACTATTCCAAGCACCGACAGCGTGACGCCCAGGATGACCGTAAGGTATATCATCATCGAAAAAATACGCTGCGCCTGCTCGTCTTTCTTTTCGCCAAGATTCTTCGCCACAAGGGCGCTGCCTCCTGTGCCTACCATGAATCCCACGCCGCCCAGTATCATCAGGAACGGCATGACAAGATTTACCGACGCAAACGCGGTCTTTCCAACAAAGTTAGACACGAAATATCCGTCCACCACTCCGTATATAGAGGTGAACACCATCATTATCATCGACGGCAGACAGAACCTCATCAGCCTCGGCAGCGTAAAATGATCCGAAAGCTGGATAACATCTTTATTCTTCATTTTTATCCTCCATATTCTCCATTCGCGCGTTCAGCCGCTCGTTATATTTTTTGAGCAGCGATATCAGCATCCTCTGTTCCTCGGCCGAAAAGTCGCCCCAAGCCGCACGCTCTGCGGCTATCACATGATCAGAGGTGCTTACAGCGAGCTGTACTCCCTTTGAAGTGAGCTCTACCAGACGGCAGCGGCGGTCGCTCCCGCAGTGCAGCGTGACGTAGCCGTCGCGCTCCAGCTGCTTGATGGCGCTGTTGGTGGTCTGCTTAGGCTGCGCCATCAGGCTGGATATCTCTTTCTGCGAGCAGCTCCCGCAGCTCAGCCGCAGGAAATACAATATCCACATCGCGCTGTCAGACAGACCGAACCTCCTGGCGGCTGCGGAATATATCTCGTTCTGCTCTTTCCAGAGATTGTTGTATTCTGCGACAGCCTCGTCTATACGGATGAAACTCTTTAGCTTTTCATTTCCCAATTTATACCTCTCTGTTTTTGATCCGATTCCGGACGTTTTTTAAGCAAGCTTATATATTATAATCCGAATTCGGACTTTTGTCAATAGCTTTTTTTTGTGGAATAATGCACAAATGCATACCAAATATATGCAGGTTTGTGATACAATTAAGAGAAGAATGAGTTGCAATTCACGCATAAATATGATAAAATACGTATAAGGATAAACTTACAAAAGGTGGGATGGTCGTGAAAAAGATCTGCGGAAACTGCTTTGCAAGGATAAACGGCAACATCTGCCGGAAATGCGGTCATGTGAACGTCCGCACCCGTATGGAATACGACGCCCTGCCAGTCGGGACTTTGCTTGGCGGGAGATACATGATCGGCAGGCTGATGGGCAGGGGCGGATTCGGTATGATATACCTTGCCTATGACGAGCAGTCGGAAAAGCCCGTTGCAGTCAAGGAGTTCTTCCCGGACGGTACCGCAGCGCGTTCGCAGGACAACATAACCGTCGAGCCGATGACCACGCTCCAGGAGGAAAGCTACGACGCCGGGCTGGAACGGTTCTTCCACGAAGCGGAGATAATTTCCGGATTCCGGGAATGCTCCGAGGTGATCGGGATATACGACGTTTTCCACGAGAACGGAACTGCGTACTACGCGATGGAATTCGTGCACGGAGCGTCGCTGAAGAACTATTCGGAAACCAACAGCGCGATCTCCGCAGGTCAGGCGGTGTACATCGCAAAGCGGCTGCTCCCCTCGCTGAACATACTCCACCAGCGCGGAGTCATCCACCGGGACGTATCCCCGGACAACATAATGCTGTGTGCCGACGGCTCCGTAAAGCTCATTGATTTCGGCTCAGCACGCTACATCCAGGACAGGACGTGCAGCATGTCCGTTATACTCAAGCAGGGATTCGCGCCGCTGGAGCAATACCAGCGCCGTGGCGCGCAGGGTGGCTGGACGGACATCTATTCGCTTGGAGCCTCAATGTTCTACGCGATGACGCTTATCACTCCGGAGGACCCTCTCACGCGCCTTGAAGACGACAACGACTTCGAATTCCAGCTCCATGGGGTGCCGTCTGCGCTCTCGGAGATACTGAAAAAGGCCTGCCAGGTCAAGAGGGAGCTGCGTTACCAGAATGCCGAGGAAATGCTGACCGATATCCAGAACTGCGGGATAAGCTCAGTATCGCTTTCGGCAGAACGCATCCAACAGGCGATACGCAATGGCGATACCGCAAGCAGCGTCACTCCGCCGGGACGTTCCGTATTCCAGACCGCCGCCGACGCCCTGTCCACTGCGGCAAGTTCCACGCTAGAGTTCTTTTCCGGCATCAGCCGTGCGATAGCTCCGGTCAAGGTAAGGATAGGCGGAGAGATGTTCCCGGTGAATTCCGTGGAACTGGACCTGTCCGACCGAGAGCTCACCAATGCACAGATAATCAACCTGAGGCATATGAAACGGCTCAAGGTGCTGAATCTGATGTACAACTACATAACCGACCTGTCCTGCCTTGAGGGACTGACGCAGCTTGAAGAAATACATTTCAGCCACAACAACGTGACGGATATCAGCTTCATGTCCGGCATGACAGAGCTGCGGCGAATAAGCGCCGAGAATTCAGAGATAACTGATATATCTCCCCTTGCGGGAAAAACAAAGCTGGAAGCGGTGTTCATCGGCGACAGTCTGGTAACGGATATCACCCCGCTGAAAAGCGCGCGTGGACTGAAATTCCTTGGCTGCAACGAGCTTCAGATAGGAACGCTGGACGCGCTCGAGGGAATGACGGAATTAGAAACGATATGCCTTGCCGGGAGCGATCTGTGGAGCATTGCTCCGCTCTCCTCCAGCAAGAAGCTGAAAAATGTGTATCTTGGCAGGAACAATGTTTCAGACCTTTCGCCGCTGATCGGCTGTGACATCGAGGAAATGTATCTCGACCTGAATAAGCTGAATGGAAACCTTGAGGCATTCCGCGGTCTCACAGTTCACGGGTTCATAGTGATGAACGGGAACGGGTATAAAAATGAAGATATCGAATATATAAGGTCAACGATAAATGGTGAAGTTGAAATAGAAATATAACACCAATGGAGGTTATTATATGAAAACAGAAGAAATAGAGGCAAAAATACGCCGAACGAAGCGTCTTGACATGAAAATGATAACTGACAATCCCCCGCCAGATTTTTCGGAATACCTGCAAAATATATTAAAAGAAAGATCCGTTAAGAAATCAAGCCTTATAAAGGTACTGAACGTGGACCGCAACTACGGATATCAAATGCTCAACGGAACGCGGATCCCGACCAGAGTCCAGCTTCTTCACATAGCGCTATACTGCCAGCTAGACACTAAACAGACCCAGCGGCTGCTGAACCTCGCCGGCAGGGAGGCGCTGTATGTCCGCCGGCCGGAGGACGCCAAGGCTATGCACTGCCTGGAACATCCAATGAAGTATCAGGACGCATGTCAGTTCATCTGGGGAGAATGAATTTTTCTATTCTCCCTTTCCATTTCACAGTACATATAAGGAAATTTACCTATGAATATGTGCCCTGTTCCTCATAGCCATAAACAAAGCGAGGTCTGGAAAACTCGTCGATAGCAGTGTATTGATAAAGCTTCTGCTCCTTATTGGCTAGGCAGCCCATAGGAACATACTTGACATCTACTTGAACACGTTCGCCCGGATAAGTCATTTGTTCGTAGGGCTTGGGCTTATAGGTTGGCTTTGCTGGAGCTTGCGGAAGCAAAGCCAACCTTTTGAGGACTCGATAGACACACTAGACCTGGCGGATATAATTACGTTTGCGAGCTTTGGATTGCGACGCCGCATATCTCTGATGAGCTTCAGCTCATCAGACGTGTGCTCGTTCAGGTAGTGATGAGGGCGCTTTGATTACTCTGCAAGGATTCAACGGTTCCGTACCAGCAAGCTTTCCAGAAGTAGATATTGGAACGACACTTGTTGTATTTTCTTGAAGCTCTTTTTACTACGTATTTTTCGGAATATTTCATTAGGGATTGACGAAACCGCATTTCCTGTGTTATACTGTTCATTGAGAGATAGACTTTCTTTCACTTGAATTTGGTGTGGTAACTTTATTCTAGCAGATTTTGGTCTATCTATCAATCTCTTTTCTTTTTTTGTCTAATATCTATTGTAGCACTACAATAAAACTAAAAGTTTTTTTGAAAAAGCTCTTGACAAATCAGAAGTACTGTGATATAATATATTAGTCAATTAAGATTGGTTATCGAGATGTGGCTCAGTTTGGTAGAGCGCTGCGTTCGGGACGCAGAGGTCGCAGGTTCGAATCCTGTCATCTCGACCATTTCAAATGGCTCTGTTAATGGGTTTAGCGGAACCGAAATATCAGACAGTTGAGATTTTTGTCTACAACGGTCTACAATTTATCGTTAAGGTGTGTTGTGCTAGAACACACCTTTTCTTTTTTGCAAACCGTTTTTCAGAGTGAGAATGTACCAGTCATCGCGTCAGCAAGAATATGCTGGCGATTTTTGGATATATGCGTGTAAATGTTGCTTGTGGTTTCTATATCCGCATGACGCAGCCAGACCTTGATTTTCTCAATGTCCCAGCCTTTGTCAAAGCAGATGCTTGCCGTACTGTGCCTCAGATCATGAAAGCGCATCTCAGGCAGCCCGTGACGCTTTAATGCTCTTTGGAACGAAACGGTAATCGCGTCCGGACGGAACAGATGTCCATCGTCCCATGTAAACACATAGTCGCTTTCATAATAACTGTTGCCGCATATCTCTCTGTTCCTCTCCTGTCTGGCGTGAATGTCCAGCAAAAGTTCTCTCGCCTCGGGGAGCAGTTCAAAGGTGTTGCGGCTGTTTTCTGTTTTGGTGCTGTCCTGGTATACTATTGACTTGTGCTTGACAACGGTATGGTTGATTTCGATAGTGTTTTTCTCAAAGTCAACCGCACTCCATTTTATTCCCAGGACCTCGCTTTTCCGCAAGCCATAGAGCAGCGCTATGAATACAATCGGCTGAATCCATTCACCTCTCAGCTTATGAAGCATATCGTTAGCTTCTTCTGCTGTCATGTACACATTCTTGGTAGAATCGCTTTCAGTTTTCGGCTTTCTGGGTATCGGTACTTTTTCAGCAGGATTGCGTAATATGTACTCATAAATTACCGCCTCGTTAAGAACAGCCTTGATTAGCTGAGCATGGCTTCTCAATGAACGATTTCCCAGACCGCCTTTTTTCCTGTCAAGACGTCCTCCCGAAAACTTGTATTCGTAGTAGTCCGCAAAATGACGCGGCTTTAATTCGGCAAGCGTGAGATTAAGCTCATTGAAATACGGGATAATGTGCCTCCGGGCATACACCTCATATCCTTCCCATGTGATGAGTTGGATTTTGTTCTTCTTTCGTTCCAGCCAATCAGTAAGGTAGTCTGTAAAAAGTACCTGACCTCCACTTGCGTAGTTAGGCTGCGAGCTGTACGAATCTGGGTCAGCTAATATTCTATTCTCTTCCAGCTCATACTTTTTGAGGTTATCGTAGAGCATTTTTTCAGCGGTTCTTTTGTTTTTCGCCGTTGACGGCAAAGAGGTGGATATCCAGCGTTTTTTCTTTTGGCTTAAGTCGGTAATGTTCTTTTCTGGATACAAAGCTGCGCTTAGTCCATACAGAACCATTACCCAATAGTTATGCTTTTCATAAAGTGATCCGGTCACTGTGCTGTCCTCCTTTAAGATCGTCCACCCTTTCATCTAACATCTTTATTATACCACTTTCGTCTTGAAATTTCAATACACTAAAGTCGTAAATTCGAATTTTTTTCTATTTGACTATTGACGTATTCTATCACATAGATCTTAGGTATTTGGTATTTTACTCCAATGACCAAGTGCTTGATTTTATTTTCAGTAACCAATTTATATGCTGAATATTTTGAAATGTTCAGCATTTCCATCAGCTGTGAAATCTCAACAATATCAGGGTAATCTTTAAAAATATCAGATGACAAGGTAGAAAGCCCCTTTCATTATTCTATAAAAAGCCGTGGTTCAGTATTTTAGAGCCACGGCTTTCAATTTCTGATACGCTTTCAGAGCAGACTCAGGTAGTTACGCATTGATGATTGCGCTTTCAAGTTCGTGACGTGCAGCTACGCCTATGGGGTGAACGATATCGTGACTTATACCGTAGGAATCGGTGCGGTAGGGCATTGCAATGAACAAGTGGTCGGTCTGGATTATCTTGATTTCGTGGATTGCGAAACAGCCGTCCAGAGTGATTGAAGCGATAGCTTTGAGCTTACCGCTGTCGAATGTCTTTCTGAATATGATGTTCGTGATGTTCATGTAGGTATTTCCTTTCTGTTTCAGTCGTTAGTAATGTTGATGTTCGATATGAGCGCCTGACTTTCAGCGTAAATCTTGTAAGCGGAAAGTACAGCGCTTTCAATGAGATTTCGTGCGCTTTCGTTGATAGGGTGAACGATGTCGTGGTAGTTTCTGGCTTCGTCCTTACGGCTCGGCATTGCCACGAAAAGGTGGTCGGTTTCGATTACTTTGAGTTCATGGATTGCAATGCAACCGTCAATCGTTAGCGAAGCGATTGCTTTCAGGTTTCCGTCCGCGAGAGATTTCCTTAACTTGATGTCTGAAATTTTCATGTTGGTATTTACCTGTCTTTCTTAAAATTTTCTGGTCTTAAAAGACCTTTAATAACACTCCGGTCGGCGCCCCGCGACGACAAACCTTCAGTTAAATTGCAGTCTTGAAAGACCTTTTAAAACGATCCGCCGCATCGCAAGCAGCGGCATGACTCGTGTTTCAAGTCAAATGCAATATCTTGCTTGACTTATTCCTTATAATGTGGTAAAATAAATATGTTGACCCCACACATTGTATTTGCTGTATATTAAATTAAAAAATTGGCAGGCTAACACTGCTCCAAAATTGTTACTTTTTTGTTACAAAAAGGGTGCAATTTTAGCACCGTTTTTGGACAACATTCTCAAATAAAAGTATGTGCTCCAAAAATGTTACAAAAGTGGAGCAATTTTGTTGCAATTTTAGCACCACTTTTGTACATGACATTGGCAGAATGCCTGTTCTCCAAAATTGTTACAATTTTGGTGTATATTTGGAGCACAACTTTCGATATATAGGACTGTGAAAATCTCTGATTCAAGATATTGTGAATTTAAACAAATCAGTTATGCTGCTTTCAACATTAAAATCAGGTTAGAACAGTTGACAATTGCAGCAAAATAATGTAAAATATACTTGGCTGAACCGCAATGGTTCTGAACCTACAATTGCATAGCGCTACATCCCCCGAAAGAGCTGCGCCCTTCGCTAAGGCAAGGTTCGGATGCAAGACACATTTCGAGCATGAATTTATACTCCACTTTGAGTATATGATTCATGCTCTTTTTGTTTTCTGGGATATTTCAATATCGAAGATTTGATTCGTAGTCTATGCGAAAATCCCTCATCAGGGACAGACCGACCGGAGCCTGCTCCGGTAAAAAGCAGCCGAGAATCGGCTAATAAGTTCGGGGTCAAGGGGTATCCCCTTTCGCCAACTATTGACGGAAAGCTCGCTTTCTGTCAATGGTGTAACGGCGTATGAAACTATCGACTTCCGATAGTGCGTTGAAAGGAGCGTATTCTATGCCAACTGGAATTACTACGAATGTGAATTGTGGTCTGGGCAAGAGTAAGTCTAAGGGGCAGCCCGGTAATCTTGCGCATAATCGCAGGGAATTCGATCCTTACAACACTGATCCAAATCTTTCGGTGAATAACATTTTCTACGCGAATCGCAGTCTGGAAGAGACCTATCAGGCAGCTTTCGGCGATTCAATTGACGAGCACAATTCTAGGCAGAAACGCAAGGATAGAATTTCATATACCAGGGACAATTATTTCAAATATTTGTTCGGTGCTGATCCAAATTCTGTGGAAGCTAACGCTGTGCTTATGTCCAATAAACGCGGTAAAAATTCGGTGAAGTCCTTTAATGAAATGGTTGTTCAGATTGGCGATTGCAAGGAGTTCGGGAATTTCATGAGGGACGAATACGATAATTTCATTGATAAGAATGGGAACAAGGTAAAGTGGGATAAATCGAGCAGAAACTATTACGATGTTGACGGGAATATTGTGTCAAATAGCAAGACTTTGATTGCGAATCCTAAGGCTGAAAGGGCACGGGATATGCTTGAAATTTACTACAAGGGTGGTCGTTACAACAAGGTTGGAAATGGCATAAATCAGCGCCTTGAAAGGGTTGAGAATCCAGATGTTGAAGCCGATTTCGAGCTTCTGTCATTTGAGGAACGCAATCCGAATTTTGCCGTCGCCTGCTCAGTAATGCACAACGATGAGTGGCACGGAACTCCGCACCTGCATATTGATTTAGTTCCAATCGGCGAGGGCTACAAGAAAGGTCCGGAGAAGCAGTTGGGATTTGAGAGAGCGCTCGCCTGCATGGGTTACACTGATAGAATTACGGCATTTTATGAGTGGCGTGACAAAGAACGTCAGATTCTGAAAGATATCTGTAATTGCTATGGAATTGAAACGAAAACCAAAGCGGAGGAGCAGGCTGATTACAGAGGTGAAACACTTCCAGTAGATGTATATTCCAATGCTATGCGTGATGCTAAGGCAGATGCAGAAGTCATCAAGGAGAGTGCGAAAATAGCGGCGAAGCACATCAGAAAAGAAGCAGAATCTCAGGCAGACGAAATGCGCACTCAGGCGCGTGAAACCCTTGATACAGCCAATTCTAAGGCACAGGAAATCACAGAATATGCTGAGAAGAAAGCGGAAGTTCTGCGCTCTGAGAACAATCAACTTACGGCAGAAAATGACACTCTGCGGAAAGATAACGAAAGTTACAGCAAGAAAAACGATGACCTCGGAAAGCAGATTGCATTGAAATCCGGATTGATTGCGGTTCAGAAAAAGTCCTTGCTGGGGCTCGGCAAAAATGTAGTTGTGAATGCAGATGAGGTCGAGCAGCTTAACGAAATTCATAGCACGATTTCTAGGCTTGCCAATAATACATTGACTTCTGACGAGGACAGAAAAGCCGCCGAATCCGAACTTCAGGCTGCAGAACAGCTCCGCCAGAATCAGGAGCAGCTCATTCAGCAGGAGGCTGAGCGCATTACACGTGAGGCTGTTCGGAAATCTCAGAGGGAGCGCAAGGAATACGAAAAGAAACAGGCGGAGTGTGATAAGCTCAAGGCTGACTGCGAGAAGCTGAAAAAGGATCTAGGACGCTTCATTTGGCGGAAATCTGTTGAACTGGTTAGGAGAGCGTTTCCGGAAATTGAGCAGGAGAAACTTGCAACCAAAATCAAGAAGCTTGATGAAGTAGCTCATCAGGATTTCATTATAAAACCTGATGATAAGGATAAACAGTATTGAGAAATGCGGTGTTTCCTCAGTCAGCGAATACCCAAGAAACCAGCGGTACGCTATGTTCAGACTGATTTCTTCTGCGGTTCTGCGCAATGAT
>CAKSEO010000018.1 GCA_934446565.1 uncultured Oscillospiraceae bacterium
TTATCACCCTTTTTTATTATACCATATTTACGTAAAAAAGCCCAGCTTTCGCTGGACTTTTTCGACAAGCTGATGCGGCGCATTATACGCCGCATTTTTTATATCAGTGGGTCAGATAACGTTGTATTCTTTAAGGATCTTTTCAATATCGGTATCCTTTATCTTTCCGAGGAGCTTTTTGATGACAAGCTCCTGGGCAAGATTCATCTTCATGTCGGTAGCCTTTTTGCCGTCGCGGAGTTTTACGGTAGCGTCCAGCAGAGCGCGGACATCGTAAACGCTGCCCCATACCTCCGGTACGCCGCGGTCAACGTTGAGCAGGGTGTAGACCGCCTCCATGCCGGTACGCATGGAATATTCCGTGGTGAAGATGGTGTCGCGGGGAGTTTCTGCGAACTGACCAAGGAACGCGAAGTTCACTGCTCCGTCCGGAACTACCTTAGGTCTGTCGCCGTAGGCTCTCGGCATAAAGAACGCGTCGATATACGGCATCATTACCGGAACGGTGTTCGCGGAGTGCTCCGCCATATCCTCGATCTGATCCTCCGGAACGCCGATATGGTACAGCCATTCCATGCATATCTCCTTGCCGGTGCAGTCGCGCATGGGCTTCTTGATATAGTCGCCGGGCTTGTCGCTGAACAGCGCGTATACCCATACTAAGCAATGATCCTTGGGCTGTTCGCGGAACTGTGGCTGGCGGTTGATCGTCCAGCTTAACAGCCAGGAGGAGTCCTTGACGGTTACGATGCCGCCGGTAACTACCTTTCCGCTGAACGGGTCGCGTTTGCAGATGTTCTTGATATACGGTATGATACGCTGGTCGAGGGTCTCGACGGTCGCACTCATCCAGTTGCAGAGTTCGGGATCGCCGCAGAATTTGTCGGGGTGGCCGAATGCGGGATCCTGCGCGGCGATCTTACGCCACATATCCCAGCCGCCGCCCTCGCGTATCTCGGTATCGAACTTTGCGGGGGCGTTCTGGCTGCCCATGGAAGAGTTCTCTACGCAGCCGCCGTTGGTGATGAATACGAGGTCGTTTTCGGTGAGGTCGATGCTTTCCTTATTGCCGTTACGGATCACGTCGATACGGGTCGCCTGTTTGCGGTCGGGCTTGCAGTCGAACTGCACGTTGACTACCTTTATGCCGAAGTGGAACTGAACGCCGAAGCTTTCCAGGTACTTCACCATCGGGAGTATCATGGACTCATACTGATTGTACTTTGTGAAGCGGAGTGCCTTGAAATCCGGCAGACCTCCGATGTGGTGGATAAAGCGCTGGATATACAGTTTCATTTCAAGCGCGCTGTGCCAGTTCTCAAATGCGAACATCGTGCGCCAGTAGAGCCAGAAGTTGGAGTTAAGCACTTCGTCGTCGAAGAAGTCGGTTATCTTCTTGTCCTGGAGCTGCTCGTTAGGAGTGAAGAACAGCTTCATTATTTCCATCGCGCCCTTGTCAGAGATGTCGAACTTTCCGTCGGTGTGTGCGTCTTCGCCGCGGTTGACAGTCGCACGGCAGAGGGAGTAGTTGGGGTCTGCCTTGTTCAGCCAATAGTATTCATCCAGCACGGAAACGCCCTCCGTTTCGATGGACGGAATGGAATGGAACAGGTCCCACATGACCTCAAAATGGTTATCCATCTCGCGTCCGCCGCGCATTACGTAGCCGATATTCTCGAACTTCCAGCCGTCGCATGCTCCGCCGGCGGTCTCTCCCTTTTCAAGGATGTGGACGTGTTCGCCTTTCATCTGTCCGTCGCGGACAAGGTAGCAGGCTGCCGTCAGTGCGGCAAGACCGCTGCCGACGATATATGCTGATTTTCCGTCTACGCCCTCGGGCTTTCTGGGGCGTGCGAATGCTTCGTAGTTTCCGCTTGAATAATACATACAAATTCCTCCTTGATATCCTCACCGCTGTGTGTCCGGTGGTCATTTATCTTTCGGTGATTATATCTTAGCATTTTCCGAGAAAATATACAATAAACAGAAAAACCGCCGTGATAAACTTTTCATCACGACGGTTAATGTGTATAGTTTTTTATCAATCGCTGCGATATGATAAAACTACGATATGCGGAATTTGTCCAGCGCTTCGGTGACGTTCCCGTGCATTATAATGGATATTCGGTCAACTATCCTGTGCGGGTCCTCTTTCATGTCGTCTTTTACCCAGTTCAGCATTACTCCGACAAATGCGTATTTGTAGAAATCCGCGATGAATTTCTTGTCCTCTTCCCGGATGGTAAGCCCGGCGGATTTTTCGTTGACCACGCCGATAAGCAGGTCGTAGGTGAGCTTAAACAGGTAGTTTTCCACATGTTCCCGGCTGACTGAGCGATATACGTTGATTATGAACGGCTTGTTTTCCAGTACAGCTTCGAATATTTGCAGAATGCCCTGCTGCCATGTCTCGTAGGTCTTTTTGCCTTCCAGGGCGCGTTTGGCGTCCTCAAGGCAGGACCACTCTACAAGGTCATAGATGTCTTTGAAGTGGTAGTAGAATGTCATCCTATTGATGCCGCAGTCTTCTGTGATGTCGTTTATCGTTATCTTGCTAAGCGGCTTTTTAAGCAGCAGATTTTTCAGTGACGCTTCAAGAGCGCGTTTCGTTACCTGTGACATTTCCTGCTCCCTTCGGTGGTTGACGGTGATCCTTTAATAATAATTATACCAAAACTGACCGGACATGTCAAGGGTAACGTATCATTCATCTTATGATGAAATGACGATTGACATTTCGGAGCTATTGCTGTATAATATGTTCAGCTGTGGCTGGCGGAGCGCACTGTCCCGCTGTCAGGAAATAATATGGAAGTGATATGAATGCTTGATTACAGGAAAATAGAAGCCAGGGACGACATTGAGCTTGCTAAGATAATACGAGAAAATCTGGAGCAGTTTCATCTGAATATTACGGGGACAGTTTATTTTGACCCGGAGCTTGACCACCTCAGCTCCTTTTATAATTCCGACGCTCATAAAAGAGTGTATTTTATAGCGCTTGGAGATAGCGGCGAGATCATCGGAGGTGCCGGAGCGGCGGAATTTACTGGTATTCCGGACTGCGCCGAGCTCCAGAAGCTGTACCTTATCGACAGTGCGAAGGGCAGGGGATATGGCAAGGAACTGGTGCGCCTGGTGGAAAACTGGGCAAGGTCGGCAGGCTACCGGAATCTGTATCTTGAGACCCACACGAACCTTTCTACCGCTATGAAGCTGTACGAAAAGCTGGGATTCCGGCAGATAGAAAAGCCGGTCTCAGTTGTCCATGGGACGATGGATCGTTTTTATTTAAAGGAACTGTGACAGTAGTGCATATAAAATCAAAAGCAGCATTTCCGAAAGAATGCTGCTTTTAATAATTATTCAGGCGCTTTTTTCAGGCGTAACATTCTCAAATGAAAGTCTGTCTTTTCTGCTTACGGCAAGGAAATACGTCATTTCAGCAGCGGCGGTTATCGCCCAGGAGAAACTGTACAGCAGATAGAGCGACGTTATCGTCTGGAAGTGCGCGAATATCGTGTAGACCCAAACTACGCGGAATACGCAGGAACCCATGATGACCAGGATCGTGGGTACAATGGTCTTGCCGATACCGCGGGCGGCAGCAATGGTGCAGTCCATGAACGCGGCTATAGCGTAGCTCCAGCCCATTATGTAGACGCGTTCCATACCTGCATTGATCACCGCTTCATCGTTTGCGAACAGCGATAAAAATTCGTGTCCGAACAGCATCAGCAGACCTCCGAGTACTGCGCCTGCCGCAAATGAGTAGGTCAGGCTTACAACGTAGCTTTTCATCATTCTGGAGTGATCCCCGGCGCCGCGGTTGCGGCTGATGAAGCTGGCGCAGGCAGTGTGTATCGCAGCCTGGACGTTGAATATTATCACGTCGGCGTTAGCTGCGGCGGAGTTTCCGGATACGGTTATCGCGTCAAAGTGATTTACGCCGGTCTGTACGAACAGATTCGCTACCGCGAACACCGCATTCTGTATTCCGGCGGGGATTCCCAGCATCAGTACGTCTGCGCAGGCTTTTCGGCTTATGTACCTTCGGGAGAGGCGCAGAGCGCAGCAGTCTTTCCGGCGCACGAGATGTATCACTATCAGCGCTGCGGAGAGGTACTGGGATATAACGCTTGCCGTAGCAACTCCGTCAGCCGCCATTCCGCAGCATATCACGAAGAACAGGTTCAGCAGAACGTTCAGCACTCCGGCGATGGAAAGGTACACCAGCGGCCGCTTTGTTTCTCCGCAGGCGCTCAGTATTCCGCTGCCGAAGTTATATACAGCCATAGCGGGCATTCCGAGGGAGTATATCTGGAGGTAAGTCACGGCGCTCGGGAGAAGCTCAGATTTCGTTTTCAGCAGCACCAGCATTGGCTCTGCCAGGAACAGGCAAACCAGACAGACTATCAGCCCGGTGACGCCGCATACCAGCAGGGAGGAGTGAACTGTCAGCCTTACTCCGTCGTCGTCGCCGGCACCCAGCCTGTGCGCTGCGCGTACGTTAACGCCTGCGCCCATTCCGATGAGGAATCCTGTGAACAGCGATACTAGCAGCGTTGTTGAGCCGACCGCTCCCAGCGCTATGTAGTCCGCGAATTTTCCGGCGATAGCAACGTCGCTGAGGTTGAACAGGACCTCCAATACCTGCGTCATCATCAGTGGCAGACTGAACAGCAGGATGTTTTTCCACAGCGAGCCTGATGTCATTTGTATGGAACACGTCTTTGTATTCATTTTTTATTTCCTTGATCTGTTTTCATGCATTATTTGCGGCACGGCGCCTTTGCCGTCAGTGCGTTTTCCGCATATTTCTGCCGCCAACATATCATAGCACTTCCGGGGTAAAATGTCAAGCAGTCTTTGTGCTGTAGCACTAAAATTAAGGTGCGTCAGTAACTGCATATACGGGCTGCGCGAAAAGCCAGGCAAACTTCCTGCAACGGTGAGCTTACCTGGCTTTGATCAGGTCATATCTTTTTTAGGTCAGCGTGTTCTTTTGCAGGTACGCTCTTGTCGCCGACATACCAGTAATCGCAGCAGTCGCCGCCAAGTATCTCGGTCTTTGTGCGGATGAGTTTTGCGTGAAGTACTCCTGCCAGCACATGGTCTGTCCGGCACAAATAGGGGAGCAGTTCTTCGTATCCGTGTTCTCTGGCATGCCGGGCTATGGGACAACCTATAAGTTCGAAGCTGTAACCCTCGGTGTGATGGTCGGGATTTACCCTGATGTCCCAGGAATCCATCCATTCTCCCTTAGCCTGGTGTTCGCGCAGCTGCCGTTCATATTTGGCGTAGACCATTTCAAACAGCTTATATGGGAACTTCTGCTTGTTTCCATCAATGATCTTACCAAGGAATCGCAGGCTGTCGGCATGCCATCCATATATCGTCTGGAAAGCCATGCCGTCTATCGCATGATCGCTTGCTTCATAAAATGCCACTATGGTGAACCATGTGTCCATGTTTCCGGACATTCCGTTCTTTTTCCCGCCGAGGTCTGGCATCTGAGTGGATATCAGCCTGCGGTATTCCCTGTCAGCCCTGTCGCATATCTCGGATTTCTTTTCAGGCATGCTTTCGTCTATGTATCTTTCGAACAGCTTTCCCCAGGTTCTGGGATAACTTCTTTTCATGCTTGTCCTCCTGTGTTATATATGGATCAAGGAAGCGCAGTTTCCCTGGTAACGTTCAGCTTTTGCGCTTGTAACCGCAGTCGCAGTAGGGTCCGCCGGAGGCGAGGGTATATTCCCGGACGAAATCCGCCGTTTCGCCTGCGGCAGTCATCGTGTAGTCAAGGCGGCACATCGCGGGAACGAGATCGTACAGCCCCAGTTCCTTCATCAGCGTGCAGATACCGCAGCAGTAGAACCTGGCTTCGTAGCCACTGCCGTCATCGTAGGGCAGGTAGTCCATATTCCAGGAATAGGGATTGCGGTCGCCCGCTCTGAGTGCCGCAGTTGCCTGCATATCGGCAGTATCCTTATCCGTGAATTTGGATTTTCCGCTTTTGCGGCAGAACCAGCGCATGGTTGGAGTCATCATGGAATCCGCATAGTATTTTGTCAGCCGTTCAACATCCGGGCGTTCCGGCATGTTCAGAATGAACGCCGCCAGCATTGCACAGTTCACGATGTTCATTTTGAATCTGTCTGCTTTTTCAAATTCCGGGAGACTGTTGATTATTTCACGGTATTTCTGCTTTGCGGCTGAAGTGACGGTTTTGGCAACGGCTGGGTCAATACCGAAAACTACTGTGAGCTGCTTCCTGAACGAACCTGAAAAAAATGTCCACATCCCAAATGGCATTCCTGCATATTTCATATCTATACCTCGTTTATAATAAGTTAGATTCAGCTAACACAACTATGTGCTGATCACTGTGAGATAATTATATCACAGACAAAAGTGTTTTTCAATAGGAATTTTAAAATACAGCCTAAATAATAGACGCTTGTTAAATTCAACATATCATTCGGTTATGATAATCTAACTCTTTGGTCAGATATACAAATTTATTTCGGAGCAATATGTTTTTTTGCAGAAAGCTATTGACAAATCAAATCAAAATGCTATAATGAACACATGAACATCCGTTCAAATGTTGTTGGTGAACAGGAAAGGAATTGTGGTCATGTTTATTGAGATCAGCGATATCAAAAAGAGCTACGGCTCAGGCGAAAGCAAGGTAGACGTCCTCAAGGGGATAAGCTTCGGCGTGGAAAAGGGAGAATTCTGCGTTCTCCTGGGTCCGTCGGGAAGCGGCAAATCAACGCTTCTGAATATAATCGGAGGTATCGACGACGCGGACAGCGGATACATTTCGATAAGCGGCGAGAAGATAGAGAACATGCGTGAAAAGGCGCTCACGGACTATCGCCGCCGTCACCTCGGATACATATTCCAGATGTACAACCTGATACCCAACCTCAACATAAAGGAAAATGTTGAGACCGGCGCGTACCTCAGCGACCATCCGCTTGACGTTGACGATATCCTGAAAACGCTGGGGCTGTACGAGCACCGCCACAAGCTTCCGTCGCAGCTTTCCGGCGGTCAGCAGCAGAGGTGCTCGATAGGCCGTGCGATCGTCAAGAATCCGGACATACTGCTATGCGACGAGCCGACCGGCGCGCTGGACTACAACACCTCCAAGGAGATACTGAAACTCATCGAAACAGTGAACCAGAAATACAACACCACCATCATCATGGTAACTCACAACGAAGCTATAAAGGATATGGCTGACAAGGTGGTAAAGCTGCGTGACGGCATGATAAGAAAAGTTGTCGAGAATGAACACAAGCTCACTGCTGACGAGCTGGAATGGTGATGGAGGCTGACGATGAGAGATCCGCTTAACAGACGGCTCCCGCGGGAGCTTGCAAAGGACTGGGCAAAATACGCGGCGATATTCATTATGATGGTGCTGCTTATTTCGATATGCTCCGGAATGAGGGTTTCCAATGAGAGCCTGAAAAAAGGGTACTACGACAGCTTTTCTAAGTACACCCTGGAGGATGGTCACATTACGCTCGACAAGCCGCTGCCGGTGGAGCTGCGCTCCGCTTTCGAACAGAAGGGCGCAATGAAGCTCTACGACAACTTCTACTTTGACGATGAATCCGCTGAACACGACGCTGTGGTGCGCGTTTACAGCCAGGAGGATGAGATAAACACTCCCTGCCTGCTGAGCGGCGAATTACCGTCAGGCGATGACGAGATAGCGATAGACCGCGTATTTGCGAAGAACAACGATATCAGCGTCGGCGACAGCATTACGCTCAGCGGTAAAACGCTGAAAATAACAGGATTTATCGCGCTGCCGGATTACAGCACGCTTTTCGAAAGCAACACTGATTCGATGTTCGATTCGGTGCATTTTTCCGTTGCGGTCATGACTGGTTCCGGATTCAGCGCGGTAGGCAGCAGAAAGCTTGAGTACAACTACGCATGGCTTTACGACAATGCTCCCGCTGATGATATCGACGCCGCGGAGCGCTCCGACAAGTTCCTGGATGTTGTAAAGGACGAGCTGACCGACTACGATGAAGCGATTGTCAAGGCGCAGGTGGATGAGCTTACAGATAAGCTTGAAAAAGCCGGCGAGGAATACGGCGAGATATACAAGAAGTCCATCGAGGAACTGCTGACTGCGGTTTCCGAGAGGATACAGACGGGCGCGGCTGAGTATGGACAACTTTATATGGCGACCGGAGAACTTCCGAGCAGGGACGCGCTTTCCGTTGATGTGGACGACTACGAGTTTACGCTCATCGAGAACGCTGTGAAAGCGATGATGACTGGCGGCGAGGCTGAAATGCCTACCGAGCAGGAACTCATAGACCGTTACCTCCCGCAGGTGGAAAAGCCGCGCCGTGAACAGCTTTCCATGCAGCTTGACGATTTCCTTTTCGGCATAGTTGAGGATGCCGTAGACGCGGAGATAAATGATAGGGAATTCGAAATGCCTGCTGATGAGGAATTCGAAAACGAAATAGACAAGACTGACATCATTGCGGTGGATAATTACATACCGCGCTACCTCAACCAGGCTGTCATATTCTCGATAGACGATATCGGCGGCGACGAGGCGGGAACGATGGTGATGTGCTATATGATGATCGCGCTCATCGCGTTCATTTTTGCGGTCACTATCTCCAACACCATCACCAACGAGGCGGGAGTTATAGGCACTCTGCGCGCGTCCGGTTACAGCAAGGGCGAGCTGATACGTCATTACATGGTACTTCCTATCATTGTGACGCTTGTTGCGGCGATAGTCGGTAATATTCTGGGCTACACGGTTATGAGAGAATACTGCATGAATCTGTACCTCGACAGCTATTCCATGACAGACTGCGACATCGTTTGGGACGCGTCTGCTTTCATACTGTCAACTGTCGTTCCGATAGTGCTCATGCTGATAATCAATATACTGGTTCTGAATTCTAAACTTAAGCTCAGCCCGCTGAAATTCCTGCGCCGTGACCTGCGGAAGAACCGCAATAAAAAGGCAATGCGCCTTAACACAAAGATCCCTTTCAGAACAAGATTCAGCCTGCGGATTTTCTTCACAAATCTGCCGGGATATATCGTAATGATAATCGGCATACTGTTCGGCTCAGTGCTGATAGCGTTCGGTGATATGATGCCGAGAATGCTGACTGAATATCAGGATATCGTAATCCGCGACATGATAAGCGAGTATCAGTACATCCTTTACGACTGCGATGAGGCTTCTGAAGTGACAGATACAAACGCCGAGAAATTTGCGATGGCGTCCTACGACTTCACAAAGCCGGGGTTCCTTACGGACAGCATAGCGGTATACGGCACAGTGGAGAACAGTAAGTACATACCGGCAGAGATACCCGCCGGAAAGGTGCTGGTGTCCACCGGCGTCAGCGCAAAGTTCGGTCTTAACGAGGGCGATACGATAACGCTGGACGAAAAGTATAAGCGCGATACCTCCTACGATCTTGAAATAGCCGGGGTTTACGACTACGAATCTTCGCTGGCTGTATTCATGAATATCGACGATTTCAACCGCACATTCGGCAATGATTCGGGTTATTTCACCGGATATTTCTCCGATACGGAGCTGACGGAGCTCACTGATGACGACATTGCGACAATCGTTACTGCGTCAGATTACACCAAGCTTTCCACACAGCTTATGGTTTCAATGGGCGGCATGATGAACCTGATAAAGTGGTTCGGCGCGCTGTTTTTTATCATTGTTGTGTACGTTCTGTGCAAGCAGGTCATCGAGAAGAATTTCCAGTCGATCGCGATGACGAAGATACTCGGTTTCCGCAACGGAGAGATAGCCGCGCTTTACATCGCGTCAACAACGCTTGCGGTGGTCCTGGGACTGCTTATCTCCATACCGTTTATAGATGTTGCGATGAAGGCGATATTCAGCGGGTATCTCTACACCATGATGACCGGATATCTGCCGCTTTCAATAAATCCTATGACCTACGTTGTGATGTTCCTTACCGGAATCGGCTGCTACGCCGTTGTAGTCCTGCTGCAAATGCGCAAGGTAGCTAAGGTTTCCAAGAGCGAGGCTTTAAAGAACGCAGAATAATTCAGGAACTGATGATTTCAGGCTGCTGACGGAGTTACCCGTTGGCAGCCTGTTTTCAATACCCGGAAGTTTACTGTGTATTTGTTCACCATTAACAAAGCTGTTGAAAGAATATCATGCGATATGTCAGTTGCAATTTCCCTGGAATTATGATATAATGCTTATGGTTAGGAAAGACTAACTCAACGAGAATAAGTCATTGGTCAGGCCGTTGATCGGGTGCACGGGCAGCGGCAGACCGATGAATACAGCCCGGAAAAACCGGAATAATAATGCAAACGCTCCGCGATTGCGGAAGAATATAAAAGAGAGGTAAACAGCATGAATTATCTTGAAATTGAAAATGTCATCGGTCGCGAGATCATCGACTCCCGCGGAAACCCCACAGTCGAGGCAGAGGTCTGGCTCGCAGATGGAACGATCGCACGCGGAGCAGCTCCCAGCGGCGCTTCCACTGGCGAATTTGAGGCGCTTGAGCTGCGCGATGGCGACAAGTCCAGATTCGGCGGAAAGGGCGTTTCCAAGGCAGTGAACAACGTCAACACCGTTATCCGCGACGCTATCGTCGGCATGGACGCTTCCGATATCTACGCGATAGACAAGGCAATGATCGACGCAGATGGCACTAAGGATAAGAGCAAGCTCGGTGCGAATGCGATCCTCGCTGTTTCCATCGCGTGCGCAAGAGCGGCTGCTACAGCGCTTGATATCCCGCTGTACAGATTCCTCGGCGGCGTTAACGCTAACAGACTTCCCGTGCCGATGATGAATATTCTCAACGGCGGCGCGCACGCTGCGAACACCGTTGACGTACAGGAATTCATGATCATGCCGGTAGGCGCGAAGAGCTTCACAGAGGGTCTGCGCTGGTGCACTGAGGTGTTCCACGCACTGGCAGCGCTGCTCAAGAGCAAGGGTCTTGCAACGTCTGTCGGCGACGAGGGCGGATTTGCGCCTGACCTCGCAAGCGATGAGGAAGCTATCCAGTATATTCTCAGCGCTGTAGAAAAGGCTGGCTACAAGCCCGGCGAGGATTTCGTGCTCGCAATGGACGCTGCTTCCTCCGAGTGGAAGAGCGGCGAAAAGGGCAAGTATCATCTGCCCAAGTCCGGCAAGGACTTCACTTCCGCTGAACTTGTGGCTCACTGGGCACAGCTCTGCGAGAAGTACCCCATCTACTCCATCGAGGACGGTCTTGATGAAGAGGACTGGGAGGGCTGGCAGATAATGACCAAGGAGCTCGGCGACAAGGTACAGCTGGTAGGCGACGACCTGTTCGTAACTAATACTGAACGTCTTTCCAAGGGTATTTCCCTGGGCTGCGGAAACTCTATCCTCATCAAGCTGAACCAGATCGGTTCCGTATCCGAAACGCTTGAAGCGATAAAGATGGCGCACAAGGCAGGCTACACAGCGATAGCGTCCCACCGCTCCGGCGAAACCGAGGACACCACCATCGCCGACCTCGCAGTTGCGCTGAACACTTGCCAGATAAAGACCGGCGCACCCAGCAGAAGCGAGCGTACCGCAAAGTACAACCAGCTTATCCGCATTGAGGAGCAGCTCGGCGCAAGCGCTGTATATCCCGGAAAGAACGCTTTCAGCTTCATGAAGTAAATTCTGACTGACCATTCCACCCTCTCCATTACGAAGAGCCGCACAGTTTGTTGTGCGGCTCATTTTTTATCTTGTCAGCATGTAAAGCAGCGCGTTGACGATAGCCGCCGCGACGTTGCTGCCGCCTTTCCTGCCACGGGCGACGATGTACGGTACTCCGTCCTGCATGATAAGTTCCTTGGATTGCACGACGTTTACGAATCCCACGGGCACGCCTATCACGAACGCTGGGGTAAAATCCCCGGCAGTGATGTGCTCGTGAAGCCGTATGAGTGCAGTAGGCGCGTTTCCGCAGGCAAATATAACGGGTTTTCCGAGCTTTGCGGCGCGGTCAACTGACGCAACGGCGCGGGTAGTCCCGTGTTCCCTCGCCTCTGCTGCCGTTTCCGGGTCGGACATGAAACACAGTACCTCGCAGCCAAGTTTTCCGAGCGCGGATTTGTTTATCCCGGCTTTTGCCATGTTGGTGTCAGTTACGATAACAGCGCCGTTTCGCAGCAGATTCAGAGCGGTTTCCACGGCATTTTCAGAAAAGCAGAGATTATCCACATAGTCGAAATCAGCGGTCGTGTGGATAACGCGGAACAGTATCGGCTTGATATCCTCCGGGAATTTGCGCCCGTTGAGTTCGCTTTCGATTATCTCAAAGCTACGGCGCTCGATGTCCTCCGGAAGTACGTATTCAATATTCAAAATTCTATCCCCCTGCGCGCAGTTACTCCATTTTGGTAGGGATGCTTTACGCATTTTATTTCGCTTACATAGTCTGCCGAATCTACGAATATTTTCGCAGGTTCCCGCCCGGTAATTACCAGTTCGGCGGTTCCGGGCTTTTCTGTCAGGAACTTCTCTGCTGCCGCGCGGTCGAGCAGTCCGTGGCGGTATGCCGCGTTGAACTCGTCGATTAACAGCATGTCGGTTTCCCCGGAGCGTACCAACGAGTATCCCTTTCCCAACAGCGAATTGTGACATTTTGTGATATCTGCCTTGTCGCTGTCCGTCATATTCCAGACGAAACCGTAATTTCTGTCGCAGCGTTCGAGCGTTATCCCTGGAATGCTGCGCAGTACTGACAGCTCCGCAGTGTCAGAGCCTTTCAGCAGTTGAACGATGTGCACGCGCATTCCGGCTCCCGCAGCGCGTATTGCGAGCCCCATTGCGGCGGTAGTTTTCCCTTTTCCATCGCCGCAGTAAATATGCAGAAATCCCATTAAACGCCCTCCTTGACTATCTTGTATATCAGTTCCATATCGAGGCTTTCACGCACGGAATCCGCAAGCAAATCGTACTGCGATTGCTTGTAGGCGTTGCGGTCGATAGGTTTTCCGGTGTATTCCAGTCCCTTTCTGCGGAACAGTTCGTGCACTAATCTGCCGCTGACGTCCTCGCTGTCGAAAATTCCGTGGATATAGCAGCCGCAGACGTTTCCGGAGGAAGCTCCGTCTCCGGTGGAAAGCAGCGGCTTGTCCGTGGTAGTGCGGCCCATGTGTATTTCGTAGCCGCTGAATCCCGCTCCGGAAAGGAACGAAAAATCTCCGCTGACGTTGCTGAATTTTCCGGAGGTGCGGGTGCGGCGCTTTTCCGAGGTGAATACGGTTTTGACGTGAAGTAGCTCCAGCCCACGTATTTCTCCTCCGCCCTCAGAGCATTCCGGGTCGCAGATGACGTCCCCGAGCAGCTGATAACCGCCGCAGATGCCGAAAATCAGTGTACCCGCTGCGGCGGATTTTTTCAGCGCGGCTTCAAGTCCGGATTCTCTTAGCCATCTCATGTCGGAAATGGTGCTTTTCGTACCGGGCATCACTATCAGGTCGGGTGAACCGAGCTGCTCCGGTTTTGTGACGTAGCGTACGGAAATGCCGTTGTACTGCGAGAAAACATCCATATCGGTGAAGTTTGATATTCGCGGCAGGCGTATCACGGCAATGTCAACCAGTCCGCTGGTATGTTTATCAAGCTTCTCAGAAAGACTGTCCTCATCCTCGATATCGCAGTGGACATATGGAACAACTCCTGCGACGGGCTTCCCGCTGCGCTGTTCAAGTATTTCCACGCCACTTTTGAATATGCTCCGGTCGCCGCGGAATTTGTTAACGATGAGCGCCTTTATCATATCCTGTTCCGACTGTTCAAGCAGCTTTACAGTGCCGATGAGCTGGGCGAAGACTCCGCCGCGGTCAATGTCCCCGACCAGCAGTACCGGAGATTTCGCAAGTCTTGCCATGCCCATATTAACTATGTCGTCAGCCTTTAAATTCAGCTCCGCAGGGCTTCCTGCGCCCTCAATTACGATGATGTCGTGCTGCGAGGAGAGCGCGTTATATGCGTCCATTATCTGCGGGATGAAATCGCGTTTGCGCCGGAAGTACTCCATTGCGCGCATGTTTCCGACGACCTCGCCATTGACTATCACCTGCGAGCCTACATCGCTGGTGGGCTTGAGGAGGATAGGGTTCATCAGTACCGAGGGCTCGACCCCTGCCGCTTCCGCCTGCATTACCTGAGCTCTGCCCATCTCCAGTCCGTCGGCGGTGATGTAGGAATTGAGCGCCATGTTCTGAGATTTGAACGGTGCAACGGAGTAGCCGTCCTGGCGGAATATCCTGCACAGTGCCGCCGCGACAAGGCTTTTACCGGCGTTGGACATTGTGCCTTGTATCATTATAGATCTAGCCATTCAGAACCTCCCTGATAGCCGCCAGAAGCAGCGTGTTTTCCGCGCGGAGCCGCACAGCAGTGCGAAACCAGCCGCGTCCAAGTCCGTGGTAATTTTCGCAGTTCCGTATTGCTATCCCGTGTTCTGGAAGAATTTCGTCGAGCGGTTTCGCGCAGCGGAACAGTATGAAATTTGCTTCCGACGGGACTACTTCCAGCCCCATCGAGCGAAGTCCGGATGAAAGGTATTCACGCTCACTGCGGATCATATCCGCAGTTTTTTCAACATATCCATCCATTTTCAGTGCGGCAATTCCTGCCGCCTGCGCAGGTGTAGAAACGCTCCACGCCTGACCAGTCGCAGCAACTCTTTTGGACATTAGTTCGCTCCCGAAAAGCGCATAGCCAAGCCGCAGACCGGGCATCGCATATATTTTTGTGAATGCTTTGAGGATAGCGGAATTATCGTTCAGCATTGGTTTTGCGGAGAGGTCAGCCCCACCCGGTACGAAATCAAGGAAGCACTCGTCGATAACCAGGAAAGTCCCTGTTGAACTGCACTTATTGAAAATCAGCTTCAGTAGTTGCCGGGGTATTGTTGCGCCTGTGGGATTGTTCGGATTGCACAGGAAAACAATGTCAACATTTTGAGTGATTTCTTCGATAATAGAATCAGTAATCTTGAAATCGTTAGTGGATTTGAGATAATGCCTGTAGACCTCGCAGTTGTGCTCAGTGAGCGCTTTTTCGTATTCGCTGAAAGTCGGTGCGCACACAAGCGCACGGCGCGGATTTAATGCCGAAACGATACGGTATATCATGTCGGCAGCGCCGTTACCACAGACGATATTTCCAGATGGAAACCACTCGCGCTCAGAGATGGCGCGTATCAGCTCCCGACAGCGGGGGTCCGGATAGTTTTCACAGTGCCAGAGCGACTGTGAGACCTCTGAAAGCACCTCATCCGGAAGTCTCAGAGGGTTGATATTTGCGGAAAAATCATGTTCGATCCGGCGGGAATAAACGTCCCCGCCATGACTGTAATCATTCAAAGAATACACCCCCAGATGAGAGCGCGGAGCGCCGTACAAATTATCAGCATGAGAGCCGACGTGCAGTACATCAGACGATTGGCGCGGCGAATATCCTCGTTTTCGATCTCCCGGATATCATCGCCTATGAATGGTTTCTTGTGGAGCTCTCCAAAATAGTACGCGTCTCCGGCAAGCCGAATGTCAAGCGCTCCGGCGCACACTGCCTCAGTTTGTGCAGAGTTCGGGCTGGCGTGATTTCGGCGGTCGCGGCGCCATATTTTCCACGCGTTCCTGATGTCAAAATTCAGGAGCCCTGCTGAAAGAATCATCAACAGCGCGGTCAGCCTTGATGGAATGTAATTCAGAACATCGTCAAGCTTTGCGGCAAATCTGCCGATTTGAATATACTTTTCGCTTGTATAGCCGATCATGGAATCCATCGTGTTTGCCGCCTTGTAGAAGAATCCCAGCGGCGCGCCTCCGAGCCCCATATACAGCATCGGTGCGGTCACTCCATCGGAGGTATTTTCAGCTACTGTTTCCACGGCTGCGCGGATTATGCCGTTTTTGTCGAGGGGCTTCGTGTCCCTGCCGACGATCATTGAAACTGCGCTTCGGGCTTTTTCAGTGTCGTTTTCGAGAAATGCGCTGTAAACTTTCATACTTTCATTCCGCAGACAGCGTGCCGCAAGCATGTAGTAGCAAAGTATGCTTTCAACAATAATACCGACCCAGATGTTGATTTTATAGCACAGGATAAGCAGCATAAGAGGAGTCGCGAAAGATAGAGCCAGAACTATAAGCGCAAGTATCATTCCACCGAAAACAAGCCGTTTCCCGAACTTTTTTCTTACCCACTTGTCAAGTGCTGCGATCAGCTTTCCAATCAGCCTGATCGGGTGTGGAAGCGAATAGGGGTCGCCAAGAATGCAGTCGAGCAGAAATCCTCCGAGCAGAGGTATAACAGCAATAAGAATTTTCATTTTAACTCCGAGATAAGTGTCAATATTTTACCATCAAATTCAACTGAACAACCGCAGGCGTTCGGATACTGCCATTCATAGTATCCGCGCCTTGGAATTGCAAAGCGTTCCATCACAGCCATGATAGTCCCGCCGTGGATCACAAAGGTGAGCGTTTCCGCGTCCGCATTCTGGTTTATTGCGCTCATGAATCCAGTGCAGCAGCGCTCGCGGAAATCCTCCGGGGATTCTCCGCCGGGAAACGGAAGCGTACCTCCGCTGTCTATCCAGCGCTGGTAATCGTCGTTTCCGTTAAGTTCGCGATAGTTTTTTCCCTCGAAATCTCCAAAATCACACTCGCGCAGCTCCTGGAAGATCTGTGACTGTATTCCGGGAAAAAGCACCTCCGCAGTCTGAATACACCGCTTCATTGGACTGCATATCAGAGTTCCGGGGGCAGGGTAGCTTCTGCTTTTAAGCTCCGAGATACCGTCGCTGCAAAGCGGTTCGTCAGTCCTGCCGATGTATCGTTTTTCCAGGTTTCCGGCGGTCTGACCGTGGCGTATAAGGTTGATCAACACGGAAGCTCCCCCTTTATCACAGTTGGTATCCCGCAGCAGATCCTTATCACGATTTTGGAGTACGCCGCGATGACGCAGCAGGCGCGTCCGGTTTCCTCGCGCCATCGACGGTCGGAGCGTTCCATCGGGATTATTCCGCTGCCTATCTCGTTTGTTATGATGATCATTTCCGGATTTTGTGCGTGTATTTTTTCCGCGAGTTCAGCGCCGTTTTCCGTACCGTATCGCTTTACGAAAAGGTGGAAATTTTTCATTGCGCGGCAGGAATTCAACTGTTCTGGCAGGCATTCAGCGCCGTCCAGTATTTCTGATTCCCGAATTGATAAATTTCGAATTGCAAACTGAGTTTTGCCGGAGTATGCTCCGCCTGTAATGAGTGTCATATTGCCTCCTGGATAAGTGTGGCGAGAATTGCCGCGCCAAGTTCTGCAAGTTCGCATATTTGCAGGAAATGTCCCTCAGTATCGCCAGTTATCCCACCGAAGATTTTATAGGAAGACAGACGGTATAACAGCAGCGAAATTCCTGCCGCCGCTGCTGCGGAAATTCCTGAAACAGGACTTGATAATACCATTCCGATTATTGAAAGTATTATTTCTGATGTCAGAATTATGATCGAATTTCGCTTGTGTGCCGGCTTAACAAAGCTCTGTAGCGTCCCATCCTTTTTGGCGCAGCGAAACGTGACTGCTGCAAGTCCGCTGAGCCCTCTTGACAGCACATATCCGAATGCAGAAACCAGCGCTGTACTCATTCCGTCTAATTCGGTAAAGAGCGCGAATTGCAGAAGAAAATAAAGTATCGTGTAGATAACTGCAAACGAGCCGACATGCGGGTCGCTCATTATTTCTAGCTTTTTTTCCCTGGGAGAATACGACGACTTCGCGTCGATAACATCGCAAAAACCGTCCGCATGTATTCCACCGGTAATTACGATGGGCATAACGCAGCAGACCGCAGCATAAAGCCATTTTCCGATGTCCAGTATCCCGCATAGATAAGTCCAGAGGATCAATAGCGCGCCTATGACTATTCCAACGAACGGAAACAGCGCGAGGGAATAGCGCCGGTTTTCCTCTTTCCACTCGACCTGCGGCATGGGAATGCGCGAATACATCAGAAATGCACAGGCGAGTGACTTCACAAGTTTCATTACAAACTTCCTTTCTGTATCAGCGGTATGCCGCAGACGCACTCAATCACAGTGTCTGCAAGCTCTGCGACTTCCGAATTGAGCCGCGTCATAATGCGGATATAATCCATTGTTTCAGTGGGGTAATCTATACCGTCGGATGACACTTCGTTGGTGACTATGACAAGCTTACCGACCTGATCCGACAGGTTTTTTAATCCGGATATCACTTTGTAAGATGGGTCTGTTATGCCATTTTGCGTAAACATTTCGTTGGCGCAAAGAGTAGTCAGGCATTCCAGCAGTGCGCAGCAGTCAGAACCGGTTGCTGGTAATTTTAACGTGTCAATATTTCTGGCGCGTTTTATCGTGTGGAATCCCTTTCCGCGGCGCATTTCTCTGTGTCGTGCGATCGCACGGTGTGCGTCTTCGCCGTATGGCTCCATTGCTGCGATGTAGTATTTTTCACCATGAAAGCCATTAAGAAGTCCCTCAGCGATCGAGGATTTTCCGCATTTTGAGCCGCCGGTAAGCAGTGTTATCATGATAATTCCTGATACCTTTCCAATTTCATGTCGTCAAAGCTGTGGGCGCCGTTGTAGACTGCAAGAGCGCCGTCCAGAAGTGGCAGCAGCATCACACCGCCCGTTCCCTCGCCGAGGTGGAATCCTGCAGTTATCGGGGCTTTCAGTCCTAGCTTTTCAAGCAGCAGCGGTGCGGCGGGCTCATTGGAAACGTGCGATGGAAGCATGAAGTTGTGACATCCGGGAGCTATCATTTCTGCTAGGCAAGCCGATACTGCGGATATCACCCCGTCGATTACGACAGGAATCCCGTATTGTGCGCCGCCGAGGAATAATCCCACCATTCCCGCAATGTCAAAACCGCCAATCTTTGACAACAGATCTAACGGGTCGTTTTTATCTGGCTGATTGACACTAACAGCACGTTTTATAACGGCGATTTTTCGGAGGAGCCCGGCACTGTCAAGTCCTGCGCCGCGCCCTGCCGCTTTTTCCGGAGTTATTCCGAGTATAACTGAGGCTATGGCCGCTGATGTGGTAGTGTTTCCGATTCCCATCTCGCCAGTGACGATGATGTCAGTTTTGCGTTGAGAAAGCTCGCGTGTTATCTGAATCCCGGAATTTATGGCGTCGCGAGCCTGTTCTTTTGTCATTGCCGGACCGGCGGCTATGTTTCCTGTTCCGTAAGCGACTTTGCGGTTAAGTACCCGATTGTCGTCAGTGTCGGAGGACATTCCGATATCGACAGCGACTACATCGACTCCGAATTGCTTCGCAAGCAGATTCACGCTTGACCTGCCAAGTGCGATCTCCTTTGCAACGGAGGCAGTTACGCTGCTGTCAGACTGGCTGACACCCTCACTGACAACGCCGTTATCCGCACACATTATCACAGCAGTTCTGTTGCTCAACGACACACATGGAGTTCTACGCATTCCCGCAATTTTTGAGATCATATCCTCGAGTAGACCAAGTCCGCCAAGCGGTTTGGCAATACTGTTCCAATGGCGCATTGCAGCTGATTGTGAATCTATGTCAAATGTCATTTTTACCTCCGAATTTTGCACAGGCCCGAATAAATCGTTCAGCGGCAGTGATGTCGGCGTAGAAGTAAAGATGTGGAAATCCTGCGTACATTGTTTGTGTGGCATGAACGCATTCCCACTGCTTCCCATTGCTTTCCTTGACCGCTGTGAAGCTATTTCCGCAGCAGCTGCTGTCCCAGTAATGGAATTCGTGAGCCGGAATAGTTTCACCTTTTTCACATAGCATGCTGCTTTCATTAGCATGAAGTTTTACATATCCGAAACGCTGCAATTTTGGCGTGGAGTATGTTCCCCCTGGAATAACTCCAGCAAGTTTGTAGTCTGTTCCACTCTCAGATACAAGCGTTTCGTGTAAATACATGAACCCGCCGCACTCTGCAATAACGGGCATGCCGCTTTCAATGCTGCTTCTGACTGAATTGAGCATTTTAACATTCCTTGAGAGTTTGTCTGCAAATAACTCTGGATATCCGCCGCACAGAATGAGCCCGTCTGTATTTTCGGGAATTCTCTCATCCTCCAGCGGAGAGAAGTATTGTATTTCGGCTCCAAGTCGTTCCAGAAAGCGTATATTATCGCTGTAGATAAAGGAAAATGCGGCGTCACGCGCTATTGAAATTCTTACATTTGATTTGTGATATTTCCGAATTTCAGCCAGGTCAAGAAGCTGCGGCATTTCTGACATTTTCAGCAGTTTGTCAAGGTCGATATATTGCTCCGCTTTTTCTGCGAGAAGTTTCGTTTTTTTCTTCAATTCAGAAACTCCGTCCGGAGTTATCAATCCAAGTTTGCGGCTCTCTAATGCGGCATCCTCACATTTGGGAAAGCAGCCGAGAAATTCTGTGTCACATTCTTTACAGAGCTCTTTGACCTCTGGGATGAGCTCCTGCGGAAGTCGGTTGAAAATAAAGCCGACTATTCTATTCGGTTTCCGGAAATTCAGAAAACCACTCATCACTGCACCGATGGATGTGCTCATTCCCTTACAGTCGATGACGATCACCGAGGGACAGTCAACATCCATCGAAACCGCATGGGAACTGGCTTTTTCGCTTATTCCATCGTAGTATCCCATGACTCCTTCGATAACCGAAATATCCGCTTCCGCGCTGTTATCAGCAAGGAGCCGTCTGAGCATTTTCCCATCGCAGAAATATCCGTCCAGATTGTGTGAATCGGTTCCTATAACGCTTTTGTGGAACATCGGGTCGATGTAATCCGGTCCGCATTTAAATGAGGCAACATGCAGTCCACGGTCAACAAGAGCCTGCAAAATCGCGCAGACCACTGTTGTTTTTCCGCAGCCGCTGTTTGTTCCGGCAATCATTATTCTGCGCATTTTTCCGCTCCTTTTATGATGAATACGGGATTTTCGGCTGACAACATTGTGTGACTGCCTAACTTCCGAGTTCTTGTGATGGAGACCTGAGTTATTTCGGGGTCAATACCTTTTTCCGCAAAAATCTCAGTGGTTTCATGCAGCGTTTCCAGTGATACAGCTGTGACTACGATCACTGCCGAGGGATTTTTATTTAGTGCTGTTGATACTATTCCGCGAAGCTCACCGCCTGAACCTCCGATAAACACTTTGTCCGGGGGCGGGAAGTCCATTATATTTTCGAGCGCTGAGCCTGATCTTACATTGATATTATCGCATTTGAATTTCACACAATTTTGTTTTGTGAGTTCTGACGCCTCTGATTTGATGTCAATTGCGTGGACAGTTCCGTTGTAGCATTGCAGTGCCATTTCAATGGAAACGGAACCTGTTCCGCAGCCGATATCCCAGACGGTATCATCTGGGGATATTCCGAGCTTTGAAATTACTATCGAGCGCACCTCTGATTTTGTCATGGGGACTTTTCCGCGGGTGAATTCTTCATCGGGAATCCCGGAACGAATGTAAGTTTCCGGCATAGGATTTTCGGTCAGCAGAACCGAAAGAGGGTCGGTAGCGACGTTGGTAAAATCAGCAGCATATCCCGTTAAAATGCGTTCCTGCGGGTACCCAAGACATTCGCCGATGTGAACGGTCAGCCCGCCAAGACCATATTCACAAAGCCGTTCGCAAACCTCACGCGCACCAAGTTTCCCACCGAGCAGGAAAAAACATCTGTGATATCTTGCGGCATTCCTTGCAATGTTGGAGGAGATCCCGTGGAGATTCACGGTGGGGATATCCTGCCAGGGGATCTGCAATTTTCCGCAGAGGTAAACCGGCGAGGATATACCGCATATGACTTCCGCCTGGACGCACTCGGGAAGCGCTTTCAGAAGCCTTTCCGCGCCGCTGAAATATCCGCAGTCTCCGGACATCAGAACAGCGAAACGCTCATGCTCTGAGCCCTGGATATGATCAGAGATCTCCTTGCTGTTCCAGCTTGTGAATTCATATTTACCAAGCCCGGAAAATGGCGTTAGCATGCGCTTAGCTCCGATAAGGCAGTCTGCGGCAGTGATAGCTGTATACGCCTGTTTGGTAAGGGTTTCGTGACCATCCATTCCTATCCCGATGATGTAGACTTTTTTCATTTTTTCTCCGTTTCGAGGTACTTTTTTATCTGGCCGAGTGAGTGACCTTGTTCAGGAGGTCGCCGTAGAGTGACAAGCTCGATTCCGCATTGTAATGCCGCCTGCGCCTTTTCTGGAAACCCTCCCGCAGCGCCGCTTTCCTTAGTCACTAAAATTTCAGCACCTGCTTGTTTTATATGTGCTGAATTTTGAGAGATCGTGAACGGCCCTTTCTCAAGGATAACATTTTGCGGTTGGAAGCCCAACTCTGCGCAGCGTTCCGCAGCGCCGTCTGCAGGAAGTATCCTGACTGTCAGGCGCGTCTGAAAATTACGAACTTTGGTGTATTCCGCAAGAGAATTTCCACCAGTGGTTATCAGGGCTTTTTTGTCGTTCTGATTCAGATATTCAACAATTTCTGAAATGCTGTTGAAAAGTTTTCCGCAGGGAGCGTCATCTTCCTCGCGCAGTAGCCGGATATAACGAATCCCGGTTTCAGAACAGGCAGCTTTTAAGTTTGCGGAAATATTTCTGGCAAAAGGATGGGTCGCGTCGATGACTACGGAATAATCGCCATTTTTGAACAGGAATTTAATTTCCTGTTCATCAAGCTTACCGACGAGTTCTCGAATAAATCGCGATCGTGGGAGAAGTTCCGCGCCGTAGTCCGTTGTGACGCTGACCGCCGCGTTAATGCTGTTTTCAGCACAGAATTCCGCAAGCAGTCTGCCCTCTGTCGTGCCGCCGAAAATGAGAATTTCAGACATTTCTGTAACCCCTCGGAGTGACCATCCTGTCATTTATACGCCGGGTAGTGCTGCTTCCGATGAACACGGTGCTGAACATATCTACCTGAGTATCACGCAATTCTGAAAGTGTCAAAACTCGGCAGGAACATCCATCCCGCCCGATGTTACGTGCGATGCCGCAAACGGTATCCGGTGACTTTTGCTCAAGCAGGATATCGCAGGCTTTCGCTAGGAAGTCTGCGCGCTTTTTTGAGGAGGGATTGTACAGCGCGATCGCGAAATCTCCCGCAGCTGCGGCGCGAAGTCGTTTTTCGATGAGCTCCCACGGGGTCAGCAGGTCCGAAAGGCTGATGACTACAAAATCGTGACCCAGCGGCGCGCCGAGCAACGCACCGCCGCTGAGCGCTGCGGTAACGCCGGGTACTACTTCAATTTTGACTTCGGGGAAATCCACGGAAAGCTCCAGCGCAAGTCCAGCCATTCCGTAAACGCCGCTGTCGCCGCTGCAAACAAGTGATACTGTCTTTCCGCTCTGGGCTTCTTCCAGCGCCATTCTGACGCGCTCTACCTCGCTTTTCATGCCAGTTGCCAGGTAGTTTTTATCTGGGAAGATCCCACGCAGCAGATCCACATAGACCGTGTATCCCACTACGATATCGCTTTCAAGTATCGCGGTGCGCGAGTCCAATGTCATTCCGCCGGCGTTTCCGGCACCCATTCCGACAATATAAAGTTTCATTCCTGTTTCCGGCTGAAATCTATCAGCACGTTCCTTTCCGCCGCTGCAACGGTCACTCCGTTTGCGGCTGTTTTCCCTATAATAATCGCATTTCCGCCGAGCGCTGCACTGCGTTCGCAGACGTTCCCAACGCCTACTGTTTGTTCTACGAATTCTGACACTGAAAAGCTGCCTGGAACTGCTTGCAGCTGTTCAGCCGTATAGGTTTTGAGGGGAACTTTCAGCGTTTCGCAAAGCTGTAAAATGCACGGTTCATGCGCCTTGCGGTCGATCGTTGCCACTTCGCATATACGTTTTATCTGCGTTTCTGAGAGTGTGTTTTTCAGCAACGATTCCAGCGCGGAATATTCCGCGTTTTTTTTGCATCCAACGCCCAGGATGATGTTTTTCGGAGCCATGTTAAGCGTGACCTCAAACGGTTTTTCTGAAATGTCCCGGGAAATTCGTATGCCGTACTTTCCGGTTTTGCCGCTGGTCATTTCCATGGGAATATTAACGCACTCGATGTCAGAATACAATAATATTTTATCATTGCGGAGCACCGCTGCAGCAATTTCTTTTGCTGCTCTGAAATCATTAAAGTACAGATGATTTGCTGCTGCAAAGCAGTCCGGTGAGAATTTTTGTCCGGTATCTGTAGCGGTGGTAATGACAGCCTGCGCGCCGATAGCAGCGGCGATTTTTTCGGTCAGCCGGTTAGCGCCGCCGATGTGCCCGGAAAGCAGCGATATAGCGAATTTCCCACAGTCGTCCAACACCACTACAGCCGGGTCGATCTGCTTGGAGTGTATCATCGGAGCTATCGCTCGCACTGCTATCCCGCAGGCGCAGACGAATACCAGCGCGTCAAATTCCGGGAAAATCTCAGCGACCTTTTGCGACAGATTTCCGAATGAAACAGCGCCTTCCGACGGGTACCTTTCAAAGCAGAACCGCGTTGATTCCCACTGCGGGAAAAGCGCGTCGGCAATGCGCTCGGAAAGTTCCGTGCCGCGCTGCGTTACCGAGAATAGGGCGGCTTTCATGACTGCTCCTTTGCTGTAGAACCTGGTTTCGCTGTGCGGAACTCCGTAGAGAATCCGCTGTCGTAGAGCTTGGAAAGATCGTAATCGCTGCCGAGAAAGTTGCCGACAGTGATCAGCGCAGTTTTGCGAATGTCATTTTTCATCGCGGTTTCTGCAAGTGTTCCTACGGTGCAGCGGCAGACCTTTTCGTCCTGCCAGCTTGCCTTGTAAACTATCGCGGCGGGGGTGCCGGCGGAGTATCCTCCGTTGATCAGCCGTGCGGAAAGCTCCTCGAGCATTCCCGTGCTTAGGAAAATCACCATCGTTGAGCCGTGAGCCGCGAGAGATTCGATGCTTTCGCGCTCCGGGACTGGAGTGCGCCCAGCCATCCGCGTTATAATTACTGTCTGGCTGACGGCGGGGAGGGTGTATTCCGCGCGGAGAGCCGCAGCGGCTCCGCAGAAGCTGCTCACTCCGGGGCAGACTGCATATTCGATACCAAGCGCGTCCAACCTGTCCATCTGTTCGCGAATTGCTCCGTAAAGGCATGGGTCGCCGGTGTGGAGCCTGACTGTCTTTTTCCCGGAGGATTCAGCGGAGACTATAACGGAGATGACCTCGTCTAGTGTCATCAGGGCGCTGTTGTGCACCTCGCAGCCGGGTTTTGCGTATTCCAGCAACTCTGGATTAACGAGCGACCCCGCGTAAATTATGACATCCGCCTGCTGGATAAGTTTCAGCCCGCGCAGTGTTATCAGGTCTTTTGCGCCGCAGCCAGCGCCTACGAAATCAACCATTGTATTCCTCCGAGATCATCTTCATTATACCATCGGCAGACGGCGTATTTACCAGTATCCCGAACTTGTCTGAGAACATCACCGCGCCGATCGGGAGCGTATTTTTCACTTTTGCCGAGAGATAGTATTCCGCACGTTTACCGAGGATCTCCATTGCTTTTTCAAGCGTGCCTGTCTCTTTAAGCAGTGCGATGGCTGCGTCCGCAGTTACGCAATCCGTTATCTTTTTAAGCGTTTTCGGGTCGGTTCCGGCGAGCAGTCCGCATGTGACTAGTACTTCCATTCTGCCGTCAGCCTGCGCGGAGTGGGTGTTCATTATCCCCGCGCCGAGTTTCACCATCTTTCCGATGTGTCCGATGATGAGTATGCGTTCAAATCCGTACTCCATTGCCGCGTCGATGGCGTCGCCGATGAAGTTGCTGCACGTAACGCACCTGTCCAATGCGAACGGCATGTTTCGCTGAATGAAACTCTGGCTGTAATTCCCGAGGGTCAGCAGCAGGTTTCGGCAGCCCTCCTCGCGGCGCATGCGCTCTTCGAGCCGGATAGTGTCAACCAGTGCAGAATTACTCATCGGCTCGACTATCCCGGTGGTTCCTATGACGGAAATACCGCCTACGATCCCCATGCGCGGGTTGTAAGTCTTTGCGGCTATTTCCGCTCCTTTTGGAATAGATATCACCACGCGGAACCCGCCGTGGTAGTCGTACTGCTCCGCCGCTTCTGACACCGCCGCCGCGATCATCTTCCGTGGGACGGAGTTTATCGCCGCAGCCCCCGGCGGCTGGTCAAGTCCGGGCTTGGTGACTTTTCCGATGCCGTCGCCGCCGTCTATCGTGATATCGCTTCCGGTCAGCTCGACCCGGGCGCAGACCTCGATACCGTTGGTTATATCCGGGTCGTCTCCGCTGTCCTTTATTACTGAGCACAGCGCGGAATCTGCGGATATCTCACAGCGCTCCACCGGGATTTCCAACATTATCCCTTTGGGCGTGAGCAGCTCCACATGCTCTGTCGGAGCTCCGGACAGAACGGCGGTCGCCGCAGCCTTTGCCGCTGCCGCCGCGCAGCTTCCCGTGGTAAATCCGCAGCGCAGTTTTTCGCCCGACCTGTATACGAATCTGTCCATTGTCACGTGACCTCCAGAAAAGAAAAACCGTGTACCAGAGCACACGGATAAGCACGCAAAAAACAGCCGGACGCCGCCCGGCATTTTTGCACACCTCCGTCGCTCGCAGAGCTGCGCGGAACATCTCATCGGCAGGTATTCCGGCTCGGAGTAAGCGCCCGTCCCCGCCTTCCCGGTTTCCCAGTGGCTGCATGTGCGTTATGCATGGGGAAGACTGTTCCTTACGGCAGCGTGACTGCACAGGTCTTGCACCTGTTTCCCTATTATCTCCCTTTCCAGGGAGCACCGATAGTCCCATACCTTTTATTTTACTCCATATTCTGCGTAAATTCAACCGCTTTTGCTTATAAAATTAAGCTATATCGGGTTATATTTTTTGTTTATAATCTCCAATCGTTCCGGGTATATCATCAACAAAGCTGGGATTTGTGTGCCGCGTCATTTTGTGCAATGATACAAAAATTCCGTAAAGGTATTGAAAATAATTATTTTCGTGGTATAATTCACTAGTGGCAGAATGTATATACAGCCTCCGCGTCATTCCGGATAAGTGCGCGGTAATTAAAACAAAATAAGTAGGACGGTGCCGCAGCATGACTCTGTCATGACTGAGGTTAAAAGGGAAGCAGGTGCGAATCCTGCACGATCTCGTCACTGTATCAGGGGAGCAGATACCACGAAACAGCAAGCTTAAGCCTTGCGTTTCAGCCACTGGGAAACCGGGAAGGCGGTATGCTGCGACGATCCTCAAGCCAGGAAACCTGCCGTTTGAATGTACAGGGATAGTATCCCGGATCACGAGGTATTGGTCGTACGCTTTTCAGGCGCTGTTTCAGCGTCGGTTTTGTCGTGCCCTTTTCCTTTTGGAACAGGGCATTTTTAGTAAACCACATCCGCGTGTTCCACATAATGAAAGGAACACAACTATGAAATCTTCAAAGCTCATTCTTGCGGCGGTTCTGGCTGCTGCAACTTCACTGACCGCGTTTACCGGCTGCTCTTCAAATGGAAATTCTTCCAGCGAGAGCACTTCTTCTGTGGCTGATTCTTCCAAAGTATCCACTGCTGAGAGTTCTGCCACAGAGGACGCAGACAGCAGCACAGTCTCCACTGCTCAGGCAGCAACTGCTGAATCCGCTGCTACCGCAGAGGCAGAGGACGACGAGAACTACAACACCGGCGACGCGTCGCTCGACAACCCCAGAAATCAGGACGGCATCGGTGAAAACGAACTGCTCGTACTTAGCTTCGGCACCAGCTTCAACGACAGCCGCCGCCTGACTATCGGCGCTATCGAGAACGACCTTGAGGCGGCATTCCCCGACTACTCCGTAAGAAGAGGTTTTACCGCCAACATCGTTATCGACCACGTTAACAGACGTGACGGTGAGAAGATCGACGATATCGGCGAGTCCCTGGACAGAGCCGTAGCAAACGGCGTTAAGAACCTTGTTGTACAGCCCACTCACCTGATGAACGGTCTTGAGTACGATGAGCTTTGCGGAAAGATCGCAGACTACTCCGACGCATTCGAAAAGGTAGTTATCGGCGACCCGCTGCTGACATCCGACGAAGATTTCCAGACCGTTGCTGACGCGATCGTTGACTGGACAAAGGATTACGACGACGGCGAAACCGCTATCGTTTTCATGGGTCACGGCACTGAATCGGAGTCCAACGCGGTTTACCAGAAGATGCAGGATCTCCTGACAAACGGCGGTCACACCAACTATTTCGTTGGCACTGTTGAGGCTGCTCCTTCCCTGGATGACGTTATTGCCGCTGTAAAGGCAGGCGAGTACAAGAAGGTAGTTCTTGAGCCGCTGATGGTAGTTGCAGGCGACCACGCAAACAATGATATGGCTGGCGATGAGGACGATAGCTGGAAGTCCGCTTTCGAGAAGGAAGGCTACGAAGTTACCTGCCTGCTCCGCGGTCTTGGCGAGAACGAGACTATCAGACAGCTCTATGTCGCACATGCGCAGGCTGCTGTCGATGCTGTGACCGCTGCGGCTGAGTAATTACCCAGCTACTCTAAGAATACGTAATACCTGGCGGCAGGGCTATTCCTGCCGCCTTTTGGAGATTTTTCAGGAGGATTATTGAGATGAAAAAGTACTTTGCGATAATTGCTGTTATATCTGCGCTGGCGCTTTCCGGCTGCTCCGCTAACAGTGATTCAAGCGTTGCAAGCGGATCTGGTGTTACAAGCGATAACAGCGTAATCAGCTCAACCAGCGATTCCGTCGTTCCTGACGTTTCCCAGGCTGAGCAGGACGGCGCAGCAGCTGCGACTGCCGAACAGTCCCAGCCGTCTGAAACGGCGGAGACTGAAATCACCGGCACACCGCTCACCGGCGCAGATATCCTTGACGGCAGCTATGAGATAACGGTCGATTCCAGTTCTACTATGTTCAACATTACAAAATGCACTCTCAACGTATACGACGGAGAAATGACCGCCGTAATGACCATGCACGGAAAGGGCTATCTTTACGTATTCATGGGAAAGGGGGACGACGCCGTTGAATCCGGTTATATCCCGTTCGTTGAGGACGCTGACGGCGCTCACACGTTCACTGTTCCAGTTGAAGCGCTGGATACTCCTGTGGACTGTGCTGCTTTCAGCAAGAATAAGGAGAAGTGGTACGACCGCACGCTGGTGTTCCGCTCTGACAATATCCCGTCTGACTGCTTTGCGGACGGAGTAGTTAAAACCGCTGCGTCCCTCGGGCTTGCCGACGGAGAGTACACCGTGGATGTAACGCTTTCCGGCGGTTCCGGAAAGGCAACGGTACAGTCTCCGGCAAAGCTGACCGTTTCCGGCGGAAACGCAGCTGCGGAGATAGTATGGAGCAGCCCGAATTACGACTACATGCGTATCGGCGAGGAAAAGTTCCTTCCGGTGAACTCCGAGGGAAATTCTACGTTCGTTATCCCGGTCTCCTGCTTTGACCGTGAAACTACCGTTTATGCAGACACAGTTGCAATGAGCGAGCCGCACGAGATAGAGTACACGCTGGTATTCGATTCCGCGTCCGTCAAGTGATGGTGAAATTACGGAGGGCTGCCGCGCTGCTTGCGGCAGTATTGCTGTTTGCGGGGTGTTCCGCTCCGGTCCGGCAGGACAGCGGAGAAGTTTCGGGAAGCGTCCTTCCCGAAGCGGTCGGGAGCATGGAGCTGAAATATGCGGAGCAGTTTTCAGTGGATTACCTCGCGGACGGATCTGCGCTCGCGGAGGTCGCCGACGGACGGCGGTACCTGATACTTCCCAGGGGCGGGGAGGCTCCGGAGCAGCTCCCGGAGGACATAACCGTGATAAGCCAGCCGGAGAACATCTACCTTGCTTCGTCGTCTGCGATGGATCTTTTCATCAGCCTTGACGGCGTTGACCGGATATTCGCGACGTCCACCCAGGAGAGCGGCTGGAAGCTCCCGGAGATAGCGCAGGCGATGGCGGACGAGGATATCCTCTACGCCGGGAAGTATTCCGCGCCGGATATCGAACTGCTGATGTCCGAGGGCTGCGACCTTGCGATCGAAAACATGATGATCTACCACAGCCCGAAAACCGCGGAGCAGATCGAGAAATGCGGTATTCCGGTGCTTATCGAGCGTTCCAGCAGCGAATCCCATCCTCTGGGACGGCTGGAGTGGATAAGGCTGTACGGGCTGATACTGGGCAGGTCGGAGGAAGCGGAGCAGTTTTTCAGCGAGAAATGCGAGCTTTTTGACCAGGTCGCGTCACAGGAGGATACTGGCTGCAAGGCGGCGTTTTTCTACATTTCGTCCAACGGCTATGCGGTGGTGAGAAAGCCCGGGGACTACATCTCGAAAATGATAGGGGCAGCCGGCGGGGAGTACGTTTTCACTGCGGATAACCTCAAGGTGGACGAAAATGCGCTGTCCTCGGCGAATATCCAGTTCGAGTCGTTCTACGCGCTCGCGAAGGACGTTGACGTCCTCATCTACAACGGAACGGTGGACGGCGGCGTAGAAACGCTGGAGCAGCTTTCCGCAAAGAATCCGCTGCTCGCCGATTTCAGGGCGTTCCAGACCGGGAACGTCTGGTGCGCAAATTCGAACATATTCCAGTTGACATCTTCGGCTGCGGAAATGACAGAGGAACTCCACCGTATATTCACCGGCGGGAGCGGGGATTTCGAATTTTTCTATAAGCTGACCTGACGGAAAGGAGCGCCGCATGAACAGAAAAACACGATGTGCCGTATGTTATGCGGCGCTTGCTGTATTGACTGTATTGCTGGGGATAGCCGGGATATGTTTCGGCAGCGTAAAGATCTCCGCGCCGGAGATAATTTCGGCGATATTCGGCGGGGAGAGATCCACTGCGTCGGATATCATCCTGATAAGCAGGCTGCCCAGGGTCATTGCTGCGATAGTTCTCGGCGGCGCGCTCGCCGTGTCGGGTTATCTGCTCCAGACATTTTTCGCGAATCCCATCGCGGGACCGTTCGTGCTGGGGATATCCTCAGGCGCAAAGCTTACTGTGGCGCTGACTATGATAGTGTTCCTGGGCAACGGAATGGTGCTGAATTCCGCAGGGCTGATAATAGCGGCATTTATAGGGTCGCTGCTTTCGCTTGGGCTTATCATTCCGGTTTCCGGAAGGGCGCAGAAAAACTACATGCTTATAGTGTGCGGTATCATGATAGGGTATATCTGCTCCGCGATAACCGAATTCGTGGTGACATTCGCGGATGATTCCAACATAGTGAACCTGCACAACTGGTCGATGGGCAGCTTTTCCGGAATTGGAATGAGCGAGGCGGGAGTGATGTCCGTAGTGGTATTCGCGGCATTGATCCCAACGTTCCTGCTGTCTAAGCAGATAGGCGCGTATCAGCTCGGTGAGGCGTATGCGCGCAATTCCGGCGTGAATATACGCGGATTCCGGCTCGCGGTGATACTGCTGTCGAGCCTGCTTTCCGCGTGCGTCACGGCGTTCGCCGGACCGGTGTCGTTCGTCGGGATAGCCGTTCCGCATATTGTGAAAAAAATGTTCGGCACGGCGAATCCGCGTGTAGTTATTCCGGCGGCATTCCTGGGCGGAGCGTGCTTCTGCCTGCTGTGCGACCTCATCGCGAGGACGGTGTTTGCGCCGACGGAGCTCAGCATTGGTTCGGTCACGGCTGTGCTGGGCGCTCCCGTAGTCATCGGAATAATGATGAGCAGGAAGAAATGAACGGAGGTGCGCAATGGACGGCGGTATATTAAAAACTGACGCCCTGTCGGCTGGTTACGGAAAAAAGGTAGTGCTGAGCGGTATTGGAATAACCGCAGAGCGCGGCAGGATAACCACGCTGATAGGTCCGAACGGCTGCGGAAAATCCACGCTGCTTCGCACTGCGGCGAAGCAGCTGCCGCAGCTCTCGGGAACGGTTTTCCTGGACGGAAAGAGCCTTGCGGACACCGGCGCGAACGAGCTTGCGAGAAAGCTCTCGATACTGCTGACTGAGCGCATTTCCCCGGAACTCATGACCTGCCGCGACGTGGTGGAATCCGGACGTTACCCCTACACGGGGACCCTCGGGATACTGTCGGAAACGGACCGTGCGGCAGTCGGCGAGGCGATGGAGCTTACCTCCACGACGGAACTTTCCGATGTGGACTTCGGTAAGATAAGCGATGGTCAGAGGCAGCGTGTGATGCTTGCCCGGGCTATATGCCAGCAGCCAGAGCTGCTGATACTGGACGAGCCGACTTCCTACCTGGACATCCGGCACAAGCTGGAGCTGCTGAACACGTTGAAAAAGCTGGTGCGCGGTAAGAATATCGCGGTTCTGATGTCGCTGCACGAGCTTGAGCTCGCGGAGCGCGTATCCGACAGGATAGTGTGCATTGACGGCGGGAAAGTCGGCAGGGTCGGCACTCCGGAGGAAATATTCTCCGGCGGTTACATCAGCGGACTTTACGGGATCGACCGCGCCTGCTTCTGCGAGAGCAGCGGATGCGCGGAGCTGGAAAAACCCTCCGGCGAGCCGAGAGTGTTCGTGATATCCGGCGGCGGTAGCAGCAGCGGAGTTTTCCGCAGTCTCCAGCGCGAGGGAGTGCCGTTTGCGGCTGGGGTGATACCCGGAAATGACATCGACCTGCCTGTGGCGAGGGCGCTTGCAGCGGAAGTAGTGACCTGTCCGGCGTTCGGAAACGCTCCGGATTCGGCGTTGCAGCGCGGGATGGAGCTAATCGACGGCTGCGAGCGCGTCATCTGCTGCCCGGACAGCTGCGGTGAGCATGACAACGGGAATTCGGCGCTGTTGGAGTACGCCCGGAAGCAGGGAAAGTGCTGAATCATTTTCAGGTGTAATTTTGGTGAAATAATTTCTGTTGTTCTTGACTTTTTTCGCCAAACGTATTATAATCTAGGTTAACAGGGGTTTATCACTCTGTAAAAGATATAGGAGGACAACAACATGAAAAACATCTTCAAAAACGAAAAGTTCTGGTTGGTAGCAGCAGGTGCAGCAGGCGTTATCGTCGGCAAGAAGGTACTCACCGCCAAGAAAACAAGACAGCTCGCTGTAACAGGTCTCGCAAAGGGAATGAAGCTCACCAGCGATGCTAAGGCAGCTTTCCAGAGCATGAAGGACGAGGCACAGGACCTCTGCTATGAGGCAAAGGAGCAGGCGGGGCTTGCTGACGCCGCGGGGCTTGCTGACGCCGCTGGGCTTAACGAGAATGAGGAAAGTGCAGACTAATGCGCTACAAAATCATATCGGATAATCCCGGGCGTATCAGAGTGCGCTTCGGGGGTTATGCATTTGATAAAGCTCTCGAAAGCCGTATCCGAGAGTTAACCGAAGCTAACTCTTTTGTGCTGTCCGCAGAGGTCCACTATGCGAACGGCGGTCTGCTTATCTACTACAAGAAGAACTGCCGAAGCGAGGTCATCAGCTTTATAAACGGGCTTGATTTCCGCGGGCTTGTTCCCATTCCGGAGGACGCTGCGACAAGAGAGATAGACGACAATTTCAAGAGCGGGCTGACAAAGCTGATAGTTTCGCACTATGTCAAGAAGTTCTTGCTTCCTGCGCCGATACGCACGGTGCTGACGTTTTACAACAGCGCAAAGTACATACTGAAGGGACTTTCCGAGCTTGGAAACGGCAGACTGACTGTTGAGGTGCTGGACGCCGCTTCTATCACGGCATGCCTTGCACAGCGCAACTTCAAGACAGCGTCGACTATCATGCTCATGCTTTCCGTTTCGTCGCTGCTCGAGGACTACACCCACGCCCGGACTAAGGCGGTGCTTACGTCCAGTCTTGCGGTCAAGGCGGACAAGGTATGGCTCGTTCACGGCAGCGAGGACGTTCTCATCCCGATCGGCGAGCTGAACATCGGCGACCGGATACGCGTCAGAACAGGCAGCGTTATCCCGGTTGACGGCGAGATAACCGAGGGCGAGGCTTACATCAACGAATCCTCGATGACCGGCGAACCGCTTGCGGTCATGAAATCCGAAAGCGATACGGTATTTGCCGGCACAGTCGTTGAGGAGGGCTCCATCGTCGTAAAGGTGCGGGCGGTAAGCTCCGACACCAAGATACAAAAGATAATCGAGCTCATCGACAGTTCCGAGAATCTCAAGGCGGGCATCCAGAGCCGTGCTGAAAAGCTTGCGGACGGGATCGTTCCGTTCAGCTTCCTGGGGTTCGGGCTTACGCTGCTGCTCACGCGGAATATCACCCGGGCAGTTTCACTGCTCATGGTGGACTATTCCTGCGCTATAAAGCTTTCCGCGCCGATCGCGGTCATTTCTGCGCTGCGTGAGGCTGCCGACCGCAATATCACGGTCAAGGGCGGAAAATACCTCGAGGCGTTTGCTGCTGCGGATACTATCGTATTCGACAAGACGGGCACGCTGACTAATGCAGAGCCGGTGCTCGACAAGGTGATACCGTTCGGTAAATACTCCGAGGAGGAGGTCCTTCGGATGGCCGCATGTATCGAGGAGCACTTCCCGCACAGCATGGCAAGGGCTATCGTCAAAGGCGCTGAAAAGCGTGGCGTAGTCCATGCGGAGGAGCATGCCGAGGTGAACTACATCGTAGCTCACGGTATCGCAACGACACTTCACGGAGAGCGTGCCGTTATCGGCAGCCGCCATTTCGTCTGCGAGGACGAGGGCGTTGTTATCTCCGATGAGCAGCAGGCAAGGATAGAAGAAAATTCCGGGGCTTCCTCGGTCATCTATCTGGCGGTAGGAGGGGAGCTCGCAGGAGTTCTCTGCATAAACGACCCGCCGCGAGCTGAGGCTGCGCACGCAGTTGCGCTGATGAAGAAATGCGGCATAAAGAATGTCGTTATGCTCACCGGCGACAGCAGCGCCGCAGCGGAGAAGATAGCGCAGCAGCTTGGTATAACCGAGGTGCACGCACAGGTGCTCCCGGAGGATAAGCACAGCCATGTCGAGCAGCTCAAATCACAGGGTCGCTGCGTAATAATGGTCGGCGACGGTATAAACGACGCTCCCGCACTGGCTGCGGCTGACGTTTCGGTCGCAATGAGCGACGCGTCCGATATCGCAAAGGAAACTGCGGATATCACACTCAGAGGCGCTGACCTTACCGAGCTTGCCGTACTGCGCAGGCTCAGCGAGCATCTCATGGAGAGGATAAATTCAAATTACAGGTTTATCCTCACGTTCAATACCGTCCTGCTGGCGCTGGGATTTGTCGGTGTGATAACGCCGTCGATGTCCGCGCTGCTGCATAACGGTTCCACCATTGCGATATGTGTAAAGAGCATGACGCCACTGTTAAAAGGAAGCGATACGCTGTAATAGGTATTTTAAATCCCGGGCAGTTTCTGTCCGGGATTTTTCTGCGAATTTTTACTCCAAGGTATTGACAAAATAAAATAACCGTGTTATAATAACATCGTTATTTTAAGAGGGAGCGAATAAATGAGACAGGAAACAGCGGGCGTGACCGAGTCACTGCTTGAGAGCGCAAAGAGGGAATTTCTAAAATACGGATTCCATAATGCGAATCTTCGGAGAATATCTGCGGATAGCGGCGTTAGCACAAACTCAATATACACTAGATTCGGAGATAAGTCGGGTCTGTTCAGCGCTGTGGTAAAGCCTGCCGCAGATGGACTGATGGAGCTTTACCTCGATAGCATCAGCGGTGCTTCCGAATGCGGAAACGCAAAGTCGGCTACGAATATAGGCGGCGAGGGCACCGAACAGGTGCTGAAATATATCTACGATAATTATGACGCGTTCAGGCTGATTTTCTGTAATTCTGTCGGGACGGAATACGAACATTACTTCGATAAGCTTGCCGAGATAGAGGAGCAGTTTTACCGGGAATTTGCCAAACAGTACGCGGGGAACGGGCGCAGGGTCAGCGATTTCTTTATCCATGTCGTGTGCAGGTCCGGCTGGCAGTACATTTATGAGGTGGTTTCGCATGAGATACCATACGACGAGGCAAGGGAATTCATGAGGTCTATCAGGGAATTCAACTACGCTGGCTGGAATCGCGTTCTTGAAATATTCTGAATCAAAAGCAGTGTCAACACTGCTTTTTAAATACATATAGGTTAGCTGAATCTAACTCAAAATGAGGAGGTCTTGTTGTGAAACAGAAAGAAAAGAAAAGGAGTTCGTTTTCGGTGCTTATGCACTACGCGGGCGGGCATAAATACCTGTCCTACGCGTCTGTAGTCCTGTCGGTGATAAGCGCGTGGATAGCGCTGATACCGTTCTACGATATCTGGCGTATAATCCAGGAGATACTTGCAGTTCGTCCGAATTTCTCCGAGGCGGTCAATATCGGCAAGTACGGCTGGGAGGCTGTCGGATTCGCGCTGCTGGCGATGGTGTTCTACATAGCGGCGCTGATGTGCTCTCACAAAAGCGCGTTCAGGGTGCAGGCAAATATGCGTATCAGCATGATGCAGCATATCATGAAGCTCCCGCTTGGCTATGTTGAGTCCGAGGGCACGGGTAAGATACGCAAGATAGTAACGGATTCCAGCGCTGCTACTGAAACGTTCCTTGCGCACAATCTCCCGGATAAGGCGGTTTCCAGGGCTACTCCGATAGGGCTCATCGCGATGATGATAATATTCGATTGGAGATTGGGGCTTATCAGCCTTATCCAGGCGGCTGTCGCATTCATTATCATGGGAACGCTCATGATGGGTCCGAAGATGGCGGAGGATATGAAGCAGTATCAGAACGCGCTGGAAACTATGTCGTCCGAGGCTGTGGAGTATGTTCGCGGCGTCCCCGTTGTCAAAACATTCGGGCAGACGGTGTACACATTCAAACTTTTCAAGAACGCCATCGACGAGTATGAGAAATGGACACTGGGATATACGAAGAATATGATGCTCCCGATGACCGCGTTCGTGACAGCCGCAAACGGAATATTCGCGGCGCTCATCATTGCGGCGTTCGCGTTCACCGGTCAGGGCGTTACCGATGAATTCGTGCTGAATCTGTTTTTCTACGTGCTGATAACATCCGTGCTGACCGTTACTATCATGAAGATCGCCTACGCCGGTGAATCGCAGATGATAGTGGACGACGCGCTCAATAGAATGTACGAGATACTGGAAACTGAGCCGCTTCCCGATTCCGAAAAGAACGGCGCGCCGGCGGATTCCTCCGTTTCGCTCGATAATGTCGTATTCTCATACAGCGGCTCTGATAACAACGCTATCGACGGGATAAACCTTTCCGTCAAGGCGGGCGAGCACATCGCGCTGGTCGGACCTTCTGGCGGCGGCAAGACTACGCTGGCGTCGCTGATAGCGCGTTTCTGGGATGTTACGGGCGGTTCTGTGAAGATAGGCGGGACAGACGTCCGGAATATCCCGGCAGACCGGCTCATGCAGTACGTTTCGTATGTTTTCCAGGACAGCAAGCTGCTCAAGATGAGCATTCTGGACAACGTGAGAATGGGCAGACCTGACGCAACTGACGAAGAAGTAATGCAGGCGCTGAGGGACGCGCAGTGCATGGATATCATCGAGAAATTCCCTGACGGCGTTAATACGATGATAGGCTCAAAGGGAATTTACGTTTCCGGCGGCGAGTGTCAGCGGCTTTCCATCGCGAGGGCGTTCCTGAAAAATGCTCCTATACTTATCCTGGACGAGGCAACGGCGTTTGCCGACCCGGACAACGAGCGGCTGGTTCAGCAGGCGTTTGAAAAGCTGTCAAAGGACAAGACCGTAATTATGATAGCGCACAGACTGTCTACTGTAACTAATGCAGACTGCATTTACGTGCTTTCCGATGGAAAGATAGCGGAAAGCGGAACTCACAGCGAGCTTATTTCCGAGAACGGTATCTACAGCAGAATGTGGAATGAATATACCAGATCTGTTACATGGCAGGTCGGAAAGGAGAGCGTGTAAAATGACACTCACTGAAAAACTCAAGCACAAATACGCGCTTTCGGACAACGGCGCAAAGGCGATGATACGCGCGATAGCTGCGGTCACGGTATCTAATATCGTGCTCATGCTGCCGGTCGGGCTGCTCTATATGCTGTCATCATATCTGCTTGACGGAGAGCTTCCCCGGGACCAGTTGGGATTTTTCATCGCGGCGATAGTAATTGCACTGGTACTCATAGCGGTGACTGCCGTTATACAGTATCGCGCTACGTTCCTTTCAACGTACATCGAAAGCGGCGTAAGGCGCCGGACCCTCGCGGAAAAGCTGCGCAAGATCCCGCTGTCGTTTTTCTCCAAGAAAGATCTTTCAGATCTCACTAACACTATAATGAGCGACTGCGCCATGATAGAGACGGCGTCCTCCCACTGGATACCGGAGCTTTTCGGAGCGCTTATCTCCACTTCGATAGTTGTGATAAGTCTTTTCTTCTTTAACTGGAAGATGGCGCTGGCTGCGGTGTGGGTAATGCCGGTGGCGCTGGTCATCGTTCTCTGCTCGAAAAAAGTGATGACAAAGGTTCACGAAAAGACCATGCAGTACAAGCTGGACTGCCTTTACGGTATCCAGGAGGGGCTTGAAACGCTCCGCGACCTGCGCTCCTACAACATGACCGATACATATCAGGAGGGCCTGAATCGTAAGATCATAGCGGTCGAAAAGCACGCCATCGTTGCAGAATTCGCGAATGCGGCGTTCGTTTGCTCGGCGCAGATGATACTGAAACTCGGCATGGGTACTGTCGCGGTAGTCGGCAGCATACTGCTGGTGGGCGGAGAGATAGACGTCCTGACGTTCTTCATGTTCCTGCTGGTGGTAACGAGAATGTACGAACCGCTGCAGATAGCGCTACAGAACCTCGCTGCGATAATCAGCGTTGACGTAAACTGCAAGCGCATGGACGAGATACTGTCCCACGAGGAACAGACCGGCCGTGAAACCCTGGACAACAAGGGCTACGACATCACATTTGACCATGTTGCGTTCTCCTATAAGGAAGGCGAGCAGGTGCTGTCTGACGTAAGCTTCACCGCAAAGCAGGGCGAGGTGACTGCGCTCATTGGTCCGTCCGGCGGAGGAAAGACCACGGTTTCCAGACTTGCGGCAAGATTCTGGGATAACGACAAGGGCAGCATCACCGTAGGCGGCATGAACGTTACCGAGATAGACCCGGAAAAGCTGCTGTCGCTCTATTCGATAGTATTTCAGGATGTTACGCTGTTCAACAATACGGTCATGGAGAACATCCGCATAGGCAGAAAAGAGGCTACCGACGAGGAAGTCAAGGCCGCTGCAAGGCTGGCGCACTGCGAGGAATTCGTGGAGAAAATGCCGGATAAGTGGAACAGCATGATAGGCGAGAACGGTTCGGAGCTTTCCGGCGGAGAGCGCCAGCGAATCTCCATCGCAAGGGCGTTCTTAAAGGACGCGCCTATAATCCTTATGGACGAGGCTACGGCGTCGCTGGATGTGGATAATGAATCGCTGATACAGGAATCCATTTCCAAGCTCATCAGGAACAAGACCGTGCTCATTATCGCGCACCGCATGAGAACAGTGGACGGCGTTAACAAGATAGTAGTGCTGAAAGACGGAACAGTGGCAGAAATGGGAACGCCTGAGGAGCTCAGAAACGCCGGTGGAATATACAAGCACATGGCGGATATGCAGTTAAGCTCCGAGCAGTGGAAATACCAGTAATGGAGGACAAAAATGAGCGAAAAACTGAATCTTTCTGGCGTACCTGAAACAATGCTCCAGACGATATACGCCCGGGCAAAGGAAACCAGGACTCGTGGCGCGATAATCGACAACAAAGCGGTAGAGATAGTGGAAAAGCTGGACTATGACTTCTCACTTGCCGATAAGGATTCTGCGATGAGCAGCGGCGTTATTGCGCGTACAGTAGTGCTGGATAAGCTTGCGGAGAAGTTCCTGGCTAAGCACCGCGGTGCGGTCGTGGTGAACATCGCCTGCGGACTGGACACGCGTTGCTATCGTATGAGCAACTACTCGCACTGGTACAACCTTGACCTCCCGGAAACCATCGCTGTACGCAGCAGCATACTCCAGCTCACCGATAAGATAACCCAGATAGCGATGTCGGCTATGGACGACTGGAGCGGTGAGATAAAGGAGAGCGGGGTACCTGCGCTGGTAATAATCGAGGGTCTGACGATGTACCTTTCCGAGGAGGACGTAAAGCGCATCTTCGCGGTTATATCCAGTAAATTCGAGCATGCGGCGGTACTTGTGGAAATAATGAACCCCACAGTTGCGAAACGTTTCAAGGAGAAGTCGATAGAAGGCAGCAAGGCTAAATTCACCTGGGGAATAAAGGGCGGCAGGGAGCTTGCAGAATTGCTCACGGATTTCAAGTTCGTCGGCGAGCATAGCCTGACCGAGGGAATGGCGGAGTTTATTCCGATTTATAAGGTGATCGGAAAGATACCGTTTGTCCGGAATATTTCCAATAAAATAGTCGTTCTTAAAAAGTGATATCAATAAAATTCCCCGGTCTTTCAGATCGGGGGATTCAGCTTGTCGAAAAAATCGAATTTGCCCGCGAAGCGGGCTTTTGAAATCCGTTTTTTGCTCCGGGTTTCCCGGGGCAAAAAACACTTCTATCCCAGCAAGTGTGCGGGTTGGCGGCGTAGCCGCCAAGACGTGCGCGCAGCTGGGATGTTCGGCGGAAAAGTCCCAACGGGACTTTTTCGACGGTCTGCAATCCCCCGGTCTTTCAGATCGGGGGATTTTGCGTTATAGTATTATTTACGCGCTGTGAAGAACAGCCTTGGCATTTTCAGAATCACAGTGCCGTCTGCCTGAACGGGGAGATTTTTCCGGATGAGCTCAATTAGCTCGTCCTGGAATATCTGCTTTTCAGAATCGCTCAGCATATCAAGATACGGTTTCAGCCCGCTGCCCTTATACCAGTCGATAACGGCTCTGTGGTCGGGCACAATGTGGTAGTAGGTGGTCTGCCACATGTCGATTTTCGCCGAGCAGCCGGACAGAATATCATACTCCACATTTGGTGCTGGATTGTGGAAGTTATGAATCATGTTCAGTTTCTGCCACTTTTCCGATCTTACAAGCTCGTGAAGCAGCTTATAGAACACTGCTTCCTGGGTCAGCGGTACTTGCACCGCGAGTATTCCGCCGGGAGTCAGTTTATCCATCAGTTTTGGCAGCAGCGTTTCGTGATTCGGTATCCACTGGAGACAGGCGTTTGAGAAAATCAGATCGAAATTTTCAAACTCGGTAAGCCCCTCTGGTACGGTGCATTTTTTGAATGTCATTTCTGGATAGAATTTCCGCGCTCTTTCCAGCATGTTTTCTGAGCTGTCTACTCCAAGGAGTTTCGCTGTTGGAAATCGCATTGCAAGCTGATTGGTGCTGTTTCCAGGACCGCAGCCTATGTCAAGCATAGAATCCGGCTGAATGTCAATGCGATTTATCAGGTCGATTGACGGCTGCGTGCGTTCCTTTTCGAATTTTGTGTACTGCTTTGAATCCCAGTCTCCCATAATAGAAGTCCCCTTTGTTGTTATCCAGCAGATGTCTTTCCGGAGCTTTCCGTATAGTTGAAAAGTCCGTCGTTCTTTTCCTCAAGCGCCTTTATCATGTGGAATGTGTACTCGTTGTACGGCGTTGGGATGCCGAGCTCCTTTCCCATTCTCATCATTGCGCCGGAGAACATGTCGATCTCGGTGTGCCTGCCTGCGTCGAGGTCCTGTAGCGTTGAATATCTCGCCGACGACGGCACTTCGCTGCCTCGAGCTGCGGACGCATCCGCCTTACTCATGTCGATACCCTTTGCGGCGGCTATAGCTTCTACTTCGCCGCGCAGTCCGTCGCTTATCGCTTTCATGTGTTCGCTGTCGCGGTAGCAGCCTACGCCTGCGCCAAGGATAGCCTGAGGCAGATTGTTCCGTACATTCAGCCGGAACTTGCTCCATATTTCTTCGCGGATGAATTCGGTGTGGCGGTAGTGGATACCGGTGCCCTCGAAAAGCTCGTCAACCGCATGTACGCGTTCGCTTTCGAACGGCGCCGTGGCTTCACCGTAGACTATCCCGATAGTAGTTTCCGGATCAAAATAGTATCCGTCTGCGCCCTTGTGGGAAGCTACCTTTATCAGCGAATACAGAACATGGTCTTCGCCAGTAGCTGCGGCTATTATCTCCTCGCTGTCTACGCCGTTCATAAGGCTCATCACAGTGGTGTTATCGCCGACTATGCTTCGAATGCTGTCCAGTGCGCCGGGGAGCGCACCGTATTTCAACGAAACGATAAGCAGGTCAACGCCGTGAGCCTCCTGCGGAGTCCTGATCTCCGGGCGGTAGACTGCGCCGTTTATGGAGCAGCCGCCATTTTTAAGGCGCTCTGCGCGTTCGCCCTCAGCGATAACTCCCAATCTGACATTTTCAAGTCCTGAAAGTCCCCATATCACATAAGAGCCGACCGCACCTGCCCCCAGAACTGCAACTGATTTTATCATATGCTATCTCCGTTTCTAGCTTTGTGGTTATTTCAAGCTAATTATATCACTTTATACGCTGAATTGTCAATACAAAAACCGCTGCAGGCATTTCGCACTGCAGCGGCATAGTTTGTCGATTTTGATCACAAATCGGAAGCAGTTCTTGACCGACCCCATCGACTTTTTTGTCGGGTTTGATCACAGCCCGTGAGATGATAACAGTTCCTTTTCAAATTCCATCGGCTTTTTCTGGAAAAGGACCTTTCCGTTTCTGACTGACATCAGCACTCCGGCGCGGTTACGCAGTGCGTCAAAGTCGCTGTCGGCGTCGATGACGATAAAGTTTGCAGGGTTGCCCTCTTTCAGGTAATATCTGTCGCCAAGAGACATCGTTTTCGCTCCGTTGCAGGATATCAGGTCGAGCGCCCTGGACATGTACTCCGGCGCGGTCAGGTGGCAGATGTGGAATCCTGCGTCCAGTACATACATCAGGTTTCCGTTGCCCAGCGGATACCAGGGGTCGCAGATGGAGTCCTGCGCGAAACATACGTTGATGTCGTCGTCAAGCATTTCCTTTACCCGGGTGAGCCCGCGGCGGATCGGGTAGGCGTCGTAGCGTCCCTGCAAATGGATATTCTCGGTGGGGCAGGAGATGAAGTTCACGCCGGATTTCTTCAGCAGCTTGAAAAGCTTGAACGCGTAGGCGTTATTGTAGCTGCCCATCGCGCAGGTGTGGGAAGCTGTCGTGCGGCTGCCTATGCCGTTATCCATCGCCTCATACGCGAGGACCTCCACGAACCGGGACATGTCGTCGTCGGTCTCGTCGCAGTGGACGTCAACCATCTTGTCGTACTTAACCGCAAGCTCCACGGCTTTCTTGACGGACTTCGTGCCGAGTTCCGCGGTGTATTCGAAATGAGGGATAGCGCCTACGCAGTCAGCGCCCATCTTCAAGCCCTCCTCGACCAGTTCCGCGCCGCCCTTGTAGGAATACATACCCTCCTGCGGGAACGCTACTATCTGTATCTCGGCAAGGTCCTTCATCTCCTCGCGCAGCTCCAGCATTGCCTTCAGCCCGGTGAGGTTCGGGTCGGTGACGTCGATGTGAGTTCTGATGTACTGCGTGCCGCCCAGGATCTGCTCGCGCAGTCCCTTTTTGGCGCGCTCCTTGATGATGTCGGCGGTCAGCCCGCTCTTGGAATCCGACCAGCTTGCGATGCCGTCGAACAGCGTTCCGGTGGTGTTTTCGCCGAAGCTCTGCGCAGTGAAAACGTAGTCGAGGTGGATATGCGGGTCGCAGTAAGGCTCGCAGACCAGCTTCCCGCCGAGGTCGGTGACCTCCTCGCTGTCGGCTTCCTCTGCGGAAACCGCGCCTATCTTTGCTATTTTTCCGTCCTTTACAAGTATATCGACGGTCTTTCCGTTTCTGAGCTTTGCGTTTTTATAGAGTGCCATGAAAATACATCTCCCATTCCGAATCTGAATTTATTTGCTTCTCGCCTCGACGACTTCCTTGATTATGTACATGCCGAGGGTCAGGATTATCATGAACAGCGCAGCGACTGCAAGCGTCGGGTCGATATTTGTGCGCATGTTCTCCCACATTACCATCGTGAGGGTCTTTGTATTAGCGCCGGAAACGAATGTCGTAACGACTACCTCGTCAAGGCTGGTGACGAACGCGAACAGCACCGAGGACACCACGGAGGTCTTGACGGTGGGTAGCGTCACCTTGAAGAACGCGCCCACCGGGGAAGAACCCATGCTCATCGCGGCAAGCTCGAGGTTCTCGTTGACATTAGCGAAGCCGGAAAGCATGGTGACGAACACCATCGGGATACCGAGCAGCGTATGCGCGAACACCAGACCGGGAATGCTGTTGGTAAGACCGATCGGCGCGAAGGTCGTGTAGAGCGCGGCTCCGACAACTACCACAGGGACTACCATTGGAGCTATCATGATGCTCATGAATACGGACTTGCCCTTGAAGTTGAGCTTGTTCATCGCGAGCGCACCCATCGTGCCGATGATGGTCGCGAGAACTGCGGCGAGCACTGCGATCATCATGCTGCGCCCAAGACCAACGACCCACTGCTCGTTGTCGAAGAACTTCTCGAACCACTTGAAAGAGGTTTCCTCAACGGGGAATTTGAAGTAGTTAAGGCTTGTAAACGCCTGCGGGATGATAACCACCGCAGGGAGTATCATCACGATTATCAGGACTATCGTGTAAACGTACAGCATATTTCCGCCCCCTTATTTCTTCGGCACGAAGATGTTGCCGACAAACTTGAATGCGATACCGAGGATAACGAACACGATCACTAGAAGCTCCAGCGACATAGCGGCGGCGAGGTTGGAATTGAAGTTGTTCATGTTCTCCTCGATGAGGTTGGACATCATCATGTTATCAGCGCCGCCCAGCAGAGCCGGAGCAATGTAGAATCCCAGCGAAAGCACGAACACCATCAGCGAGCCGCTGAAGATCCCCGGCACGGAAAGCGGCAGGAACACGTCAACGAATCCTCTTGCGGGTCTTGCGCCCATGACTGACGCAGCAGTGGAGAGATTCGCGTCGATACCCTCCATGTTGGACTGGAGGCTTAGGAACATATACGGCAGCAGGATGTGCGTCATGGAAACGCATACGGCTCCGGTGGTGTACAGAAACTGGATAGGTTCGCTGGTGATATGCAGGAACATAAGCAGCTGATTAAGTACGCCGTTGGTCTGCATGATTATCTGCCATGCGAAGATACGCACCAGCATGCTCATCCAGTAGGGTATCATGATGCCTCCGGTGATGAGTCTGCGGACCATCGGCTTCTTCGCCCTGACGGAGAGGTACGCCGCCGGATACGCAAGCAGCAGGCACGCCGCAGTGACGATAACTCCGGTCAGCAGGGTGTTCAGCAGCACTTTGAGGTACAGCGGCTCGGTGAATATCTTGACGTAGTAGTCGAGGGTGAAACCGTCCGCGCCGGTGAAGCTCTTTTTGATTATTCCGAAACCTGATACCACCAGGGTTAGAACTATGTAGGCGAGCGGTATCAGCACCGTAGCCCATTTAAGCCCTGAAAGCTTAGAAATGCGATGGGAAAGCGGCACGCCCTTTGCGTTGATGTCGCCGTTGAAGCTCGTCCTGTTTGCTTCCATTTGTCACACTCCCTTTTTTATCACGCAGTAAGGGCAGCACCGCGGTCTGCGGAGCTGCCCCGTGGAATTTCTGTTTGATTTGTTCTGGCTGAATCAGCTTACAAGCCATGCATTGAAGCGTTCCTCGACCTCGGAGAGGTGTTCAGCCCAGTAGGTGTTGTCGAGGTAGATCTCAGTTGCAAGCTGCTCGTCGGACTGACCGAGATCGAATTTCAGTTCGTCGTCCATCAGCGCTACAGCCTCCGGGTTGGTGGAGCCGTAGGGGATACGCTTGGAGAATTCGTACTGCTGGTTAGCTTCGCTCGCGTACTCGATGAACTTCATTGCGTTCTCGCGGTTGGGAGCGTTCTTCGGAACTACCCATCCGGCTGTTATCATGATACCGCCGTCGTAGGTCATGTCAACGGGAGAACCCTCGTCCTGCGCCGTTGCGATACGTCCGCTCCACGCCAGCGCGTAATCAGCTTCGCCGGTGGAGAGCATCTGCGAGGGCTCGGCGCCCTTTGTCCACCAGATAACGCTATCCTTGATGGTGTCGAGCTTTGCGAATGCCCTGTCGAGGTCCAGCGGATAAAGCTCGTCCTTCGGAACGCCGTCAGCCATCAGAGCGGCTTCGAGAACTGTTACCGGGTACTTCCAGACGGCGCGCTTGCCGGGGTAGTTAGTCGTGTCGAAGAACTGCTCCCAGTTGGACGGAGCGGTATCTGCGGTGTACTTGTCGGTGTTGTATGCGATGACGGAAGTGTAAATTTCCGCGCCCATTACGTATTCAAGCTGAGCCGCGTCGTCTATTTTCGTTGTGATGACGTCGTAGTCCATCGGCTCCAGGTAGCCCTCCTCGCCGGCGTAAACGCCCCAGTACGCGTCGCAGTTCATTACGTCCCACTCAGTGGTGTTGTTCTCTACCATCGAGATGAGCTTAGCGTAATCTGACGGGGTTACAACCGTCACGTGGATTCCGGTCTCCTGCTCGAATGGCTTTACGATAGCGTCAACGCGGGCGTCGGTATTTGTTCCGCCCCAGTCTACGAATACCAGCTCGCCGGAGCTTCCGGAACTGCCGGAGCCGTCGCCGCTGGAGCTGCTGTTTCCGGAACATCCGGATAATACGCCGGTCAGCGCTGCCGCCGCTGTGAGTGCCGCTACGATTTTTCTGTACTTTCTCATAATGTGTTCCTCCGTAGATCTTTTGTTCTTTATGTATTTGTGTTTATTTCTGTCTGTTATACTGCCGCGGATTCCTCGACCAGCTTCAGCATTACTCCCTTTTCCTTTTCGTAGATGGTCGTTACGCAGTTGGCGTTGAAGAAGAACTCCAGCCGTTTCTGCGACGCATACTGATTGAACGCCTCCGGGGAAATCTTGACGTTCAGCTCGTTGCCGTCCGCAGTTTTTATCAGCACCTTGTAATAATCGCCCATGTACACGCTGTTGATGATATCTGCAGTGAACGAGTTTATGTGACCGGTACGGTCTTTCATCAGGTGGATAAGCTCCGGACGGAGCGCCAGCAGAACATCCTCAAGATTGAACTGACGGCTGTCGAGGGGCTCTTCCACGCGAACCGGAGTAGACGACAATCCTGTCTGTACCATGCTGACCCAGCAGGAATCCGTCTTTTCCTTTGAGACCACCTTGCCCTTGACAAGGTTCGTGCTGCCGATGAACTCGGCGACGAACTGGTTGCGGGGCTTTTTGTAGATTTCCTCCGTGCTGGAGCACTGCTGAATAACTCCGTGGCTCATGATGCATATTTTGTCGGACATCGTGAGCGCTTCCTCCTGGTCGTGGGTAACGCTTATCGTTGTGATACCCAGTTCGTTCTGGATGCGCTTTATCTCGAACTGCATTTCGTGGCGGAGGTTCTTGTCCAGCGCGCCGAGCGGCTCGTCAAGGAGCAGCAGCGGCGGGTTGTACACGATAGCCCTTGCCAGCGCACATCTTTGCTGCTGACCGCCGGAGAGCTGCTTCGGAAGCCGCTTCTCCATTCCGTCGAGCTTTATCAGCTTTATGATGTCGTTCACGCGTTCCTGAAGCTCGTCTTTCGGGACGTGCCTGAGCTTCAGAGGATAGGCGATGTTCTCAGCAACGGTCATGTGCGGGAACAGTGCGTAATTCTGGAACAGCATGCCGATATTTCTTTCGTATGCTTTCTTCGGGGCTACATCCTCGCCGTTGATCAGGATCTTTCCTCCGCTTGCCGCTTCGAATCCTGCGATGATCTTCAGCAGAGTAGTTTTACCGGAGCCGCTGGAGCCTAATATTGTCAGGAACTCACCCGGCGCCGCCTCCAGCGAAACGTTGTTGAGCGCCTGGAAGCTTCCGTACATCTTGCTTACCCCGTCGATCTTAATGCTCTGACCTATTACTGACATTCTGATCTCTCCCTTCCTGAACTGGTCAGCTGTTATTTCTTTTGCTGTCCGGTCCGTTTCCTTTGTTCTGGCTATATTATAGCAAAAAACAGTTCAATTGTCATTGTACTTACAGTACAATAATCGAAATTGATTTTTGTATTCTTGCAATCTTGCAAAATTGTTGCAGGATTATTATAATAAATGTAGTAAAACGAGCGTAAATGCACGATTTACTAAATATAACTTGCAGATTCAAGAAATGGAAAGGACTGACATAGTATGTTCATGACTGACATGACATGGGCGGAATTCAACAGCAGCAAGGAGAAGGTGCTTATCCTGCCGGTAGGCTCAACGGAGCAGCACAGCTACCATCTGCCATTGTGTACGGACGCTGCGATAGCTGAGGGAATATCAAGGATATTCGCAGATAAGATAGATGGTATCGTTGCACCAACATTGTGCTATGGATACAAGTCTAAACCGATGAGCGGAGGCGGTCCGTTGTTCCCGGGAACTATAGACCTGAACGGCGAAACGCTGATACATCTGACGCTGGATGTGCTCGAGGAATTCTGCCGGGACGGGATAAAGCGGATATTCGTGAACAACGCGCATTTCGAGAACGAGGCGTTCATTCTTGAGGCGATAGACCTTGTATCCCGGAAGTACCCGGACGTGAAGATACTTGAGAGCAACTGGTGGGACGTCCTTTCGCAGGATATCATTGATAAGGTGTTCGAGGACGTGAAATTCCCCGGCTGGGCGCTGGAGCACGCGGCGGTAACGGAGACCTCGCTGATGATGTATCTGCGTCCCGACCTTGTGCGCGAGGAATACATCCCCGGCGACGTTGACTTCACTGCGATACCCTACCACAAGTATCCTATAGTAAAGGGCATGGTGCCAGATACCGGAGCGCTTGCCTCTGCACGCGGCAGCAGCGCTGAAAAGGGGAAACTCATCGCCGAGACTGCGGCAGACGAGTTCGTAAAGATAGCTAAGAGAGAATACGGAATATGAAAAAACGGCGGGCCCAGATAGGGTCCGCCGTTTCAGACCGTCGAAAAAGTCACTAAAGTGACTTTTCCGCCGAACATCCGCCCTGCGCGCACGGTTTGTCGGCGTTG